>NZ_JBJGZX010000009.1:0-157482 GCF_054050735.1 Blastococcus sp. SYSU D00813 | reverse complement strand
CCCCCCCCCCCCCCCCCCCCCCCCCCCCCCCCCCCCCCCCCCCCCCCCCCCGCCCCCCCCCCCCCCCCCCCCCCCCCCCCCCCCCCCCCCCACGACTCCGCTCAGCCGACCTGCGCTCAGCCGACCTGTTCGATGCCCGCGGCGTGCCGCTTGGCCAGCTCCCGGTAGTGGCCGCCGTTGTCGGTGACCCAGTGCCGGGTGCCCTCGGTGAGCGGCCCGCGCACCTTCGCCGGCGACCCGACCGCGACCACCTCGTCGGGGATCTCCGCGCCCGGGGCGACCAGGCTCCCGGCGCCGATCAGGGTGTGGTGACCGATCCGGGCGCCGTCCTGCACCGTCGAGTTGTTGCCGATCAGCGAACCCTCGCCGATCTGCGCGCCGTGCACCACGCAGCCGTGCGCGACGCTCGCGCCCGGCCCGATGACCGTCGGCTCGCCGCCGTGCAGGACCGAGCCGTCCTGGACGTTCGCGCCCTCCCGCACGATGATCCGGCCGAAGTCGGCGCGCAGCACGGCGCCGTACCAGATGGAGGCCCCGGCCTCGACGACGACGTCGCCGACGAGCGTGGCGGTGGGCGCCACAAAGGCGTCCGGGTGGACCTGCGGGGATCGGCCCTCGAAGGAGAACAGCGGCATACCGACATCCCTACCGTACGGGCGCCGCGGGGACGAGGACCGGTCAGCCGTGCCAGGCGTGCGCGCCGTGGAACTCGCGGTGGTCCGGCTCGGGCTGCGGCTGCCGCCCGGCCCGCTCGCGGGCGTCCTCCCGCCGGTCCCGCCGCAGGTCGAGGACGCCGAGCACCAGGGCGGCCAGCGTGGTGACCAGCGCGACCGCCAGTCCCGCGGCCGCCGCCACCGCGTAGTCGCCGCCGGCGGAGGAGAGGACGACGTAGAAGAGGCCGGGCAGCGCCGCGGTGCCGATCGACGCGCCGAACCGCTGCGCCGTCTGCAGGCCGCCCCCGGCCGCCCCGGCCATGTGCACCGGCACGTTGCGCAGCGTCATGGTGATGTTCGGCGAGATGACGAAGCCGCCGCCGAGCCCGCCGAGGAGCAGCGCGGGCGCGACCGCCCAGCCGGCCGACTGCGGCGGCACGAGCAGCAGGATCGTCGCGGCGGCGGCCAGCCCGACGGCGACGCCGGCCAGGCCGAACACGGTCAGCGCCCGGCCGTACCGCTCGACCAGCCGGCCGGCCAGCACCGCGGTGCAGGCCGACCCCAGCGCGAACGGGGTCACCGACAGGCCCGACTGCAGCGGGGTGTAGTCCAGCCCGGTCTGGAAGAACAGCGCCAGCACCAGCCAGATCCCGCTGAAGCCGAGGAAGTAGACCGTGCCCAGCGAGGCGCCGGCCGCGTAGCCGCGGGTCTGCGTGACCAGCCGGGGGTCGAAGACCGGCTGCCCGCCCGAGCGGACGACGCGCTGCTCCCACCGCACGAACGCGGCCAGCAGCAGCGCCCCGACCGGGAACAGCCACCACAGCGTCGACAGCCCGCCCGCCTCGGCCTGCACCAGCGGGAACAGCAGCGCCAGCGCGCCGGACCCGAGCAGCCCGACGCCGACCAGGTCGATGTGCCCGCGGTCGCCCTTCGCCGCCTTCGGCAGCAGCTTCAGTGCCAGCACGAACGCCAGCGCCCCGATGGGCACGTTGACGTAGAAGACCCACCGCCAGCCGCTCGCGTCGCCGGCCAGCGCCAGGATCAGGCCGCCGACCACCGGGCCGGCCGCCGTCGAGACGCCGATGGTGGCGCCGAACAGACCGAACGCCCGCCCCCGTTCGGCGCCGCGGAACAGCTGCTGGATCAGCGCCGAGTTCTGCGGCGCCAGGCACCCGGCCGCCAGCCCCTGCACCAACCGGGCGGCGACGAGCCACTCGACGCTGGGTGCGGCCCCGGCCGCCGCGCTGGCCAGCACGAAGCCGGCCAGCCCGACGAGGAACAGCCGCCGCCGGCCGTAGGCGTCGCCGAGCCGGCCCGCCGGCACGAGCATCAGCCCGAAGGTGAGCGCGTAGCCCGACACCACCCACTGCACAGCGGCCGGCGAGGCACCCAGCCCCTCCTGCATCGAGGGCAGCGCGACCGACACGATGCTGACGTCGAGCAGGCTCATGAAGCCGGCGACCAGCGTCACCCACAGCGCCTGCCAGCGCCGGGGGTCCGGCTCGTACCCCCCGTCCTGGTCGGTGGTGCGGGGAGCGGGGGCGGAGCGGGTCACCGACCGATCGTCCGTCCGATCCCCGGGGAGCGCTCGTCCGGTGGGTCGGGGAAGGTCTCGCGGACGGCGACCATGTCGAGCTCGCGCACCGTGGCGATGAGCAGGTCGACGGAGTCGCCGGGCAGCCACCCGGGCTCGGCGAAGACCAGGACGCCGTCCCGGAACACCATGAGCGTCGGCGCGGCGCGCACCCCCACCTCGGCGGTCAGCTGCTCCTCGGCCTCGGTGTCGACGGCGGCGAAGAGCAGGTCGGGGTGGCGCGCGCCGGCGGTGTCGAAGACCGTGGCGAAGGCGCGGCTGGAGCCCGAGGAGGCGGCCCGGAAGTCCACGAGGACGATGCCGGGCCCCTCGACCGCCGCCGCGAAGTCGTCCCGGCGCAGGGTCACCGTGCCCATGCGACCGAGTGTCCGCCACGGCCGGGGGGAGGGCGAGGGCGGGGGCGGTGGGTGGGACAGGGACTCAGCCGGTGAACGCGCGCGTCTCCGCCATCCGCGACGCCGGCACGGTCTTCAGCCGGGCCACCGCCCGGGCCAGCGGCACCAGCTCGATCTCGGTGCCGCGCAGGGCGACCATCTGCCCGTGCTGCCCCTCGTGCGCGGCGACGGCGGCGTGCAGCCCGAAGCGGGTGGCCAGCACGCGGTCGAACGAGGTCGGCGTGCCGCCGCGCTGGACGTGGCCGAGGACCGTCGCCCGCACCTCCTTGCCGGTGCGCCGCTCGAGCTCCTCCCCCAGCTGCTGCGCGACGCCGGTGAAGCGCCGGTGGCCGAACTCGTCGAGGCCGCCCACGCGGAAGGCCATCTGGCCGGGCAGCGGCTGCGCCCCCTCGGCCACCACGCCGATGACGTGCGAGTCGCCGCGCGCGAACCGCTCGGTCACCAGGCGCGTGACCTCGTCGACGTCGAAGGGCTGCTCGGGCACCAGCGTCAGGTGGGCGCCGGCGGCCAGGCCGGCGTGCAGCGCGATCCACCCGGCGTGCCGGCCCATCACCTCGACCAGCAGCACCCGCTGGTGGGACTCGGCGGTGGTGTGCAGCCGGTCGATGAGCTCGGTGGCGATGCTGACCGCGGTGTCGAAGCCGAAGGTGAGGTCGGTGCCGTCGATGTCGTTGTCGATGGTCTTCGGGACGCCGACCACGGGGACGCCGGCCTCCGACAGCAGGTGCGCCGCGGTCAGCGTCCCCTCGCCGCCGATCGGGACGAGCACGTCGACGCCGTGCTGGTCGAGCGTCCCGATCATCTCGTCGATGCCGGCGCGCAGCTTCTCCGGCGCGACGCGGGCCGACCCGAGCGTCGTCCCCCCGCGGGTCAGCAGCCCGTCGACGGCGGCGACGTCCAGCGGGGTGCTGCGGTCCTCCAGCAGCCCCCGCCAGCCGTCGCGGAAGCCGATGACCTCGCTCCCGTAGTGGCTGGTCGCGGTCCGGACCACCGAGCGGATCACAGCGTTCAGACCCGGGCAGTCACCGCCGCCGGTGAGGACTCCGATGCGCACCCGGTCGACGATACGTCATGACGTCTTGACGACATGCCGACACGGCGACAGCCTTTCGCGCGCGAAAGGCCCCTCAGGCGCGGCCGCGCAGCCGCCGGTAGGTGCGCACGAGCTCGGCGGTGGAGGCGTCCTGGTCGAGCTCCGGGGGCTCCTCGCTGGTCAGCGCCGGGGCGAGCTGGCGGGCCATGACCTTGCCGAGCTCCACGCCCCACTGGTCGAACGAGTCGATCTGCCAGATGACGCCCTCCGTGAGCACCGTGTGCTCGTAGAAGGCGACGAGCTGCCCGAGGGTCGACGGCGTCAGCTGCGGCGCGAGGATCGTCGTGCTGGGCCGGTTGCCGGGCATGACCTTGTGCGGCACGAGCTCGGCCGGCGTCCCCTCGGCGGCGACCTCCTCGGCCGTGCGGCCGAACGCGAGCACCGCCGACTGGGCGAACATGTTGGCCATCAGCAGGTCGTGCATCTCGCCGATGTCGTGGTTGGGCCGCCCGAACCCGATGAAGTCCGCGGGCACGAGTGCCGTCCCCTGGTGCAGCAGCTGGTGGAACGCGTGCTGGCCGTTGGTGCCGGGCTCGCCCCAGTAGACCTCGCCGGTCGCGGTGGTCACCGCCTCGCCGTCCCACCGGACCGACTTCCCGTTGCTCTCCATCGTCAGCTGCTGCAGGTAGGCCGGCAGCCGGGACAGGTACTGGCTGTAGGGCAGGACGGCGTGGGTCTGGGCGCCGAAGAGGTCGGTGTACCAGACGTTGATCAGCCCCTGCAGGACCGGCAGGTTCTCCGCCAGCGAGGCGGTGCGCACGTGCTCGTCGACGGCGGCGAACCCGGCGAGCATCTCGCGGTAGGCGTCCGGCCCGATGGCGACCATGAGCGACAGGCCGATGGCCGAGGTGAACGAGTAGCGGCCGCCCACCCAGTCCCAGAAGCCGAACATGTTCTCGGGGTCGATGCCGAACTCCCGGACGGCGTCGGTGTTCGTGGAGACGGCGACGAAGTGCTTGGCGACGGCGCTCTGCTCGCCGCCGAGGCCGGCCAGCAGCCAGTCGCGGGCGACCGAGGCGTTGGTGAGCGTCTCGAGCGTGGTGAACGTCTTGGAGGAGACGACGAACAGCGTCTCGGCCGGGTCGAGGTCGCGGGTGGCCTCGGCGAAGTCGGTCGGGTCGATGTTGGAGACGAACCGGGCGGTGATGCCGCGGTCGGCGAAGGCGCGCAGCGCGGTGTAGGCCATGGCCGGGCCGAGGTCGGACCCGCCGATGCCGATGTTCACCACGGCGCGGATCGGCCGGCCGGTGTGCCCCTTCCACTCGCCGGACCGCACGCGCTCGGCGAAGGCGGCCATCCGGTCGAGGACCTCGTGCACGTCGCGGGTCACGTCCTGCCCGTCGACGACGAGCTCGGTGGACCTCGGCGCGCGGAGGGCCACGTGCAGGACGGCGCGGTCCTCGGTGACGTTGACGTGCTCGCCGGCGAACATCGCGGCGATCCGCTCCGGCAGCCCGGCCCGCTCGGCCAGGGCGACCAGCAGCCGCAGGGTCTCGTCGGTGACGCGGTGCTTGGAGTGGTCGACGACGAGGTCGCCGACACGGCGGGTCATGCGGCGGGCGCGGTCGGGGTCCTCGGCGAACAGCTCGCGCAGGGTGCGGTCGCGCAGCTGCGCGTGGTGGTCGGCGAGGGCCTCCCACTCGGGGGTCGCGGTGATGTCGAGAGCCGTCGTGAGGGCCACCGATGAGGGCGCAGCATCCATGCCGCACACCCTGCCCGACCAGCGGCCTCCCGTAACGGCCGATCAGCAGGATCAGCGGGCCGGGACGGGCACCGTCTGCAGGTCCTCGGCGACGACCAGGTCGCCGTCGAACACGGCCGCCGCCTCGTCGGCGAACCGGCGCGGGTCGGGGTAGCGCTGCGAGAAGTGGGTGAGCACCAGCCGGCGCACCCCCGCCTCGGCGGCCACGGTCGCGGCCTGGCGGGCGGTGAGGTGGCCGTAGGCGGCGGCCAGGTCGACGTCCTCTTGCAGGAAGGTGGACTCGACGACCAGCAGGTCGGCGCCGTCGGCCAGCTCGCCGACCGCGGGGCACAGCCGGGTGTCCATGACGAAGGCGGCCCGCTGGCCGCGGCGGTGCTCGCTGACCTCCTCCAGCCCGACGGTGCGCCCGCCGACCACGAGCGAGCCCGCGCGCTGCAGCCGGCCGACGTCGGGGCCGGCGATCCCGCGGGCGGCCAGCGCCTCGGGCAGCATCCGCCGCCCGTCGGGCTCGACCAGCCGGTAGCCGAAGGCGTCGACGCGGTGGTCCAGCCGGCGCACCTCGAGCCGGCCCCAGTCGCCGGTGGCCGCGACGCCGTCCCCGGTCAGCGGGGCCGGGCGCAGGTCGGTGCGGTCGTCGAAGAGCGAGGCGGCGCGCAGCCGGTCGAAGAACTCCTGCCCCGACGCCGGGTAGTGGGCGTGCACCGGGTGCGGCACGCGGTCCAGGCTCAGCCGCTGGACGACGCCGGGCAGGCCCAGGCAGTGGTCGCCGTGGAAGTGCGTGAGGCAGATGCGGGTGATCGCGCTGCTGGCCACGCCGGCGTGCGCCATCTGCCGCTGGGTGCCCTCGCCGGGGTCGAACAGCAGCCCCTCGCCGTCCCAGCGCAGCAGGTAGCCGTTGTGGTTGCGCCGGCGGGTGGGCGCCTGGCTCGCCGTCCCGAGGACGACGAGCTCGCGGGCACCCACCTCGCCGACGCTAGCCCGCGGCCGGCCGCGCGGCCGGGTCGAGGACGGGGAGCAGCAGGTCCGAGATGCGGCGCACCATGAGGTCGGCGCCGAACTGCCGCACCGCGCGGGCCCGTGCCCGGGCGCCGAGGTCGGCGCGGCGGGCCGGGTCGGTGAGCAGCCCGCGCAGCGCCGCGGCGAGCGCTCCGGCGTCCTCCACCGGGACGACGACGGCGTCGTCCCCCACCGCGGTCCGCACGTCGCCGACGTCGGTCGACACGCAGGGCAGGCCCGCGGCCATCGCCTCCAGCAGGACCAGCGGCAGCGCCTCGCGGCGGGAGGAGAGGCAGAACAGGTCGAACTGGCGCAGGAACGCCGCGGCGTCCTCGACGAACCCGGGGAAGGTGACCGGCAGGCCCTCGGCGGCCGCGCGCAGGGCGGCCTCGTCCCGGCCGGCGCCCCCGAGGACCACGTCGAACGCCAGCCCCTCGTCGACCAGCTCCCGCACCGCCGCCAGCAGCACGTCGAAGCCCTTCTGCGCGGTCAGCCGGCCGAAGGCGGCCAGCCGCGGCACCGCGTTGCCGGCCGGCCCGGGCGCGGTGGCGGGGACGACCACCCCGTTGGGCACCACGTGCACCCGGTCGGCCGGCAACCGCAGGTCGGTGACGACCTGGTCGCGGATCTCGCCGGCCGGGGTGACCACCAGCGCGAAGCCGGCGTAGAGGTCGACCAGCCGCTGCCGGGCCGTGCCGGTGCCGGTGTCGCCGACGAGGTGCAGCACCCCCACGGTGGGCGCCACCGACTGCGCGGCGGTGATCGCTGCGGCGTTCGACCCGGGGTCGACCAGGTTGACCCAGACGAGGTCGGGGCGGGTCGCCGCGATGGCCTCCCGCACGGCGGGGGACGCCGCAGAGTGGCGGGCGAGCGGGACCACCACCGGGTCCCACGCCGCGTGGCGGGCGGCCAGCGGCTCGGCGCAGACCAGCCGCACCTCCCAGCCGAGGGCCGGCAGCTCGCGCAGCAGGGCGGTCAGGTGGACGTCGGCGCCGCCCCAGGTCTCGGTGTCGCTGACCAGCGTGATGCGCGGGCTCACGCGGCGAGCTCCCGGGCCGCCGCGAGGACGGCGTCCGGCCGGATCGTCTCGGCGCAGCGGAACTCGATCGGGCAGACCAGGTGCGGGCAGGGGGCGCAGGCGACCTGCGGCACGAGCGCGCGGTGCCGCGGCCCCCGGTGGGCCCACCGGACCGGGTCGCCGGGGAGGAACACCGTCACGCTGCGGCCGCCGACCGCGGCGGCCAGGTGCGCCGACCCGGTGTCGTTGCCGACGAGGACGGCGGCGTCGCGCAGCAGCGCGGCGAGCCCGCCCAGGCTGGTCGCGCCGCTGAGGTCGACCGCCGGGGCCCGCATCGCGGCGGCCACCGCGGCCGGCTGGGTCTCCCCGGGGGTGCCGGTGAGGACGACGGTCAGCCCGTCGGCGGCCAGGGCGTCGCCGACGGCGGCGTAGCGCGCGACCGGCCAGCGGCGGGTGGCCGCCGACGCCCCGGGGTGCAGGACGGCGTAGCCGCCGGGGGTCAGGCCGTGCCGGGCGAGGGTCGCGGCGTGCTCGGCCTCGTCCGCCGGACGCAGGTCGAAGGTCATGTCGAGCGGGCCGCCGGCGGGCAGGCCGAGGTGCTCGAGCAGCCGCACGTGCCGCTGCGCCTCGTGCAGGTCGAGCGGGTAGCGCAGGTGCAGGTCCTCGGCGCCGGGGGGCACCGGCCAGCCGGTGGGCGCGAACCCGCCGGTGAGCCGGGCGCCGAGGGCTGCGGTCACCCCATTGGCGGCCGGCCGGTCGCCGTAGGCCTGCAGCGCGAGGTCGAACCGGCCGCCCGCGGCGGCGAAGGCGGCCCAGCCGGCCGGGTCGACCGGGCCGTCGGGGATGCCCTCGGCACCGGGGAAGGGCAGCAGCTCGTCGACCAGCGGACGGCCGTCCGCCGGGCCGAGCCGCTCGACCACCGGCCGCATCCGCTCCCAGGTGGCCAGCGCGACGTGCACGTCGGGGCGGGCGGCACGCAGCCGGCGCAGCGCGGGCAGCGTGCAGAGCAGGTCACCGAGGCCGACCCGCATCCGCACGAGCAGCACGCGGCGGACGGCGGGATCGGCGAGCGGCGGCGGCACGGCGGCGCTCCTGCCCCGCCCGCGGCCGACCCAACCCCGGCGGCGCACGCCATCTCGTGGTGCACTACGGATCCCGCCGAGCAACGGAGGTCCGCGTGCCGCACCGCGTCGACGACGACCGGGAGCAGGTCGAGCCCCTGCACGTGCTGCGCCTGTGCAGCGTCTTCGAACCGGAGGGTGCCGCCGCGCCACCGCGGGACGGGTCGGCCGCGGCGCTCCCCGGTGCGCTGGACGGGCGGGCCGCGCGCTTCGACCCCATCGGCGGCATGCAGAACCACACGGCGACCCTGACCCGCTGCCTCGACGCGCAGGGGCACCGGCAGACCGTGGTGACCTCGCGGCTGGCCGCGCGGGCGGGCACCGGCCGGCTCGGGCGGTCGGCGACGGTGCACCGCACCGGGCTGCCGATCCCCCGCCTCCGCCAGCTGTGGGCGCTGACCGCGCTGCCGCACGTCGCGCGCCGCGGCACCGCGCCGGTCGACGTCGTGCACGCCCACCAGGGCGAGGACCTCGCGGTGCTGCCGCTGGGGCGGCTGGCCGCGTGGCGGCACCGCTGCCCGCTCGTGGTCACGCTGCACTGCAGCGTCGGGCACACGCTCACCGGGGGGTCGCCGCGGGCGCGGCTGCTGCGCGCGGTCGGCGGGTGGGTCGAGCGGAGCGCGCTGCGCCGGGCGGACGCGGTCGTCGTCCTCACCGAGCGGACGGCGGCGGCGGTGCGTGCCGACGGCGTCCCGGCGCGGAAGGTGCACACGATCCCGTCGGGGTTCGACCCGGCACTGTTCGCCGCGACCGGCACGGACGTGCTCGCCGGGGTCGGCCGCCCGCGGATCGGCTACGTCGGCCGGCTGGCCCCGCAGAAGCGGCCGGACGTGCTGGTCGAGGCGTTCGGGCTGATGCGGGAGCGCGCGGAGCTGGTCGTGGTCGGCGACGGCCCGGACCGGGCGCTCGTCGAGCGGGCGGTCGAGGCCAGCCCGGCACGCGAGCGGATCACGCTGCGCGGGTTCGTGGCGCACGACGCCGTGCCGGGGGTCCTGGCGGCGCTCGACGTGCTGGTGCTGCCCTCGGCCTACGAGGAGATGGGCTCGGTGCTGACCGAGGCCATGGCGGCCGGGCTGCCGGTGGTGGCCAGCGACGTCGGCGGGATCCCCACGGTGGTGCGGGACGGCGTCACCGGGCTGCTGGTGCCGCCGCTGGACGCGCCCGCGCTGGCGGTCGCGCTCGACCGGGTGGTCGGGGACCCGGAGCTGCGTGCGCGGCTGGCCGCGGGCGCGCGGGCGCGGGCCGGGGAGTACGCGTGGCCGCGGCTGGCCGGGCGGGTGGCCGGCGTGTACGCGCGCATCCGGGCGCGGGCACGGCTGGGCGGCCGGGTCCGGGAGGCCGTCGCCGCGTGACCGGCCGCGGAACCGACCGCGCCACCGATCGGGGAACCGGCCCGCAGGCGGGGGCGCCGCGGGTGGCCGTCCTGGTGCCCGTGCACGACTCCCCCGGCTCGCCGCACGCCGCCTTCCTGCCCCGGGCGCTGGGGTCGCTGCTCGACCAGACGGTCGCGGACTGGGAGGCGGTGGTCGTCGACGACGGCTCGTCCGACCCCGCCGTCGTGGCCTCCGCCGTGCCACCGGACCCGCGGATCCGGCTGGTCCGGCACGCGGCGAACCGCGGGCTGGGAGCAGCCCTCAACACGGCCGTGGACGCCACGAGCGCCCCGGTCGTCGCGTACCTGCCGGCCGACGACGTGTGGGCGCCCGGCCACCTCGAGGCGCTGCTCGGCTGCCTGGCCGACCCGGGGGTGGTGCGGGCGCGTTCGGGGCTGACCGAGCCGTCGGGCACCGACTACGACCAGCTGGTGCAGGTCGCGCACCGGCGCACCGCCGACCGCTGGACCGAGCGCGCGGAGCTCGAGACCGACGACCTGGACCGGTTGTTCTGGCACCGGCTCGGCGCGGCCGGCGCCCGAGCGGACACCGGCCGGGTCACCTGCTCGTGGACCCGGCACCCCGGGCAGCGGTCGCGGGCGATCCGGGCGGCGTTCGACGGCGGCCTGAACGTCTTCCGGGCGCGGTACCGGGTCGCGGAGCCGCTGCGGTTCTCCTCGACCGACGGGGCCGACGTCGACGAGGTCGACCGGTACGCACGCTTCCGCCGGCGCGCGTACGAGCCGGCGGACGACGGTCTGCGCGTGCTCGTCGTCGGCGAGCTGGCGTTCAACCCCGAGCGGGTGCTGGCGCTGGTCGAGCGCGGGCACCGGCTCACGGGGCTGTGGACGGCGTCCGGGCTCGGCGACTCGACCGTCGGCCCGCTGCCGTTCGGGCACGTGGCCGACCTCGGTGCGGTGCACGACCTCGCCGGCTCCGGGTGGCGGGAGGCGGTCCGCGCGCTGGCGCCCGACGTCGTGTGGGCGCAGCTGAACTGGCGGTCGGTGCCGCTGGCGCACGCCGTCCGCTCGGCCTTCCCGGACGTGCCGTTCGTCTGGCACTTCAAGGAGGCGCCGCAGCGGAGCATCGTGCGCGGCGAGTGGCCGCTGGTGGCCGACCTGGTGACCTCCGCCGACGCCTGCCTGTTCTGCAGCGAGGAGGAGCGCGACTGGTTCGCCCTCGCACTGGCCGGCCGGGTCGACCCGGCGCGGCTCGGGGTGCTGGACGGCGACCTGCCGCTGCGCGAGTGGCACGACGCCCCACGGTCCCCGAAGCTCTCCGACGCCGACGGACAGCCGCACACCGTCCTCGTCGGCCGCCCCTCCGGCCTGGACCTCGAGTGGGTGCTGGACCTCGCACGGCGCGGCGTGCACACCCACCTGTACGGGCAGGTGCGGGCGCCTGGGCCGACCGGGTCGTGGACCGGCTGGCTGGACGAGGCGCTCACCCGCGCACCGGACCACGTGCACGTGCACCCGCCGATCGGCCCCGACCGGTGGGTGAGCGAGCTGTCGCGGTACGACGCCGGCTGGCTGCACCGGTTCGACAGCGCCAACGGCGGCGACCTGCGCATCGCCACGTGGGACGACCTCAACTCCCCCGCCCGGCTGCCGGTCTGCCTCGCGGCGGGACTGCCGCTGCTGCAGCGGGCCAACCCCGGGTCGCTGGTCTCGGTGGAGCGGGTGCTCCGCGCCGAGGGCACCGGCCTGCTGTACCGCACCGCCGACGACGTCGCGGACCTGCTGACCGACGAGGTCCGCACCCGCGCCGGCGCCACCGCCGCGCTCGCGGCGCGGGACCGGCACACCTTCGACGCGCACGCCGACCGGCTGGTCACGCTGTTCCGCTCCCTCCTCCGCTGAGGAACCTCCCGGCATCCCGAGGAGACACGTCGACATGACGGCACGGCGATGAGACGGCATGGCGACGAGACGGCATTGCGACGAGACGGCATGGCGACGTGTCCTCCTGTCGGTGAATCGCTGAGCCGGCGAACCGTCGAGCCGGTGAGCCGCCGAGCCGGCGAACCGCCGAGCCGGCGAACCGCCGAGCCGGTGGATCGGAGTCGCCGGGTCGGCGAGACGCCTACACAGGGCGGGTCCGTCAGTACGGCGGTGGGTCGTCGCCGTGGTCGAGCGACGGCGCGTCCGGGCCGATCCGTGATCGTCTGATCAGTTCGCGGATGCCTGGCGGTCGCGGGAACGGTTCCGGCCTCGGTCCGTGGGTCCCGGCCACCTCCAGTGGGCCCGGATCGGGCGGACCGGGGTCGTCGGGCGGGCCGGGTTCATCGGGCGGGCCGGGTGGTGGCCGCAGGCCGGGTGGTCGGGTGGTGCGGGTGATGCCCGACGGGGTGGTGACGGTGAGGGTGCCGTCGTCGGCCATGGCGAAGTGCCAGCCGCGGGCGAAGGTCTTCAGCCGGTGGTGGCTGCGGCACAGGCAGCACAGGTTCGAGCAGTCGGTCTCGCCGCCGCACGCGTGCGGGACGACGTGGTCGGCGTCGGCCCAGCCCACCCGCTGCCCGCAGGTGGGGAAGCGGCAGGTGCGGTCGCGGGCGTGCACGAACCGCTGCTGCGGCCGGCTCGGGGTGTAGCCGTCGACCTCCGGCGGTGGGCCCAGCACCGGACAGCCGCACTCCTGGACCGGATGGGTGCGGCACCCGGCGCGGGCCAGGGTGCGCAGCTGGTCCAGCGTGCAGGTGGTCAGCAGCGCCCCGTCGTCGGTGACCGCCAGGGTGACCGAGCCGCCGGCGGGTGCGCGCAGACCGATGGCGTCCAGGCGGTGCAGCAGCCGGCGCAGGTGGACGGCGGTGATCGCCAGCCCGGACACCTCCCCCGCCTCGTCCGACGCGCCCTCGAGCGCGGTGAGGCTGGCGGTGACCTGCAGGCGCGCGGTCACCGGCGGCAGCTCCGGGTGCCAGAACCGCAGCACGCCGGCCAGCCACATCCGCGTGCGCAGCTGCCCGATCGGCCGGGGATCCCCGTCGGCCCTGGCCAGCCCGGCCAGCTGGTCGATCACCGAGTAGGCGGCGGCCGCCTCGTCGGCGGGCAGGTCGACGGCGACGGTGGCCATGCCCTCCCTCGTGGAGGGGAAGATCCGCACGTCCGCGGCCTTCTCCGCCTCCTGCTGGGCCTCCTCCGCCTGCTCGGGGGCGTACTCCAGCAGCAGCGCCGCGGCCTTCTCCCGCAACCGCCGCAGCGACAGGTCCACCGCTTCGTCCAGGAGGGCGGCCTCGACCCGGCGGGCGATGTCGGGGTCGGCGTGCTCGAGCACCTCGGCCAGCGCCTTGCCCCGCGCCTCGTCCAGCACCCCGGCGGCCAGGGCGGCGAAGGTGCCCGGCAGGTTGGCCCGCCACGTCCACGCCCGGATGGCCAGGTTCGCCGCCGTCCCCCGCCCGCAGTTGAGCACCAACCCCAGCTCGGCGGGGAAGAACTCGGAGATCCCCGGCAGCTGCCGCTCCGCCGACCAGCCTCCCCGCGAACCGCGGGCACCGGCCGGTGGGTCCTCGGTGTCCAGGGACTCGTCGGCCAGGCCCAGCACCAGCTCGGCCTCGTAGGCGGCCAACCGCGCCCGCTCGGCCACCAGGCGCTCGAGCGCCAGAGCCTTCCCCGACCGCGTCAGGAGATCGACCGGCAACCGTGACACCGACGCCGCCAGGTCGAGCAGGTGCTCCACCAGGGCGCGCTCGACGCGCGACTCCCGGTCCAGCACCTCCGTCATGATGCGAACATACGTACGAGGTCCGACAGTTCCCGCAGCTCAGCGGCCAGGAGAGCCGGCCGATCCCACGTTGCGGGTGTTCTCCGCACGGTGCCGGCCCGCCAGCACCCGCAACGTCGGGAATCCACCGCCGATGTGGCGGCTCGGGGATCGGCGGGAGGACGACGGGGCGGCCCGGACGGCGGGAGGACGACGGGCCCCTGGCCTCAGGCCCGTTCCAGCAGGGCGGTCAGCACGGCCTCGGCGTGGGTCCACAGCAGGGCACCACCGGCGTCGGCGAGCACGGTCCGGCGCGCGGTGGGCAGGCGGGCGGCCAGGCCGGCACCCGCGTCCGGGGAGTGCACCGGGCTGGCGTCCAGGGCGCCGTACCAGAGGTCGACGGGCACGGGGACCGCCGCCGGGTCGAACGGCCACCGGCGCATGGTCAGCACGGTGTCGGTGGTGTAGCCCTCCGGCCCCTGCGCGAAGGCCTCGG
This sequence comes from Blastococcus sp. SYSU D00813, assembly GCF_054050735.1. Classification (NCBI taxonomy): domain Bacteria; kingdom Bacillati; phylum Actinomycetota; class Actinomycetes; order Geodermatophilales; family Geodermatophilaceae; genus Blastococcus; species Blastococcus sp. SYSU D00813. The sequence goes on along the minus strand of NZ_JBJGZX010000009.1, from coordinate 143,345 downwards.
CCATCGCCCGCCGGTACGCGGCCGCGAACCCGGGCTCGGCGTAGACCGCACGGTCGGCGTCGGAGCTGCCGCCGAGCACCATCTGCTCCATCGCCTCCGGGCTGGCCAGGCCGGCGAACACGGCGGCGGCGCCGGCCGGGTCCGCGCCGGCCAGGTCGACCAGCCCGGCGACGTCGGGCACCAGGCGCCCGCGGACGGCGGGGTCGGCGAGCTCGTCGGTGCCCGACACGACCGCCGCCGCCGACACCACCCCGGCCGCGGCGCAGGCGAGTGCGAACGGCGCCCCCGCCGAGAAGCCGACGACCGCCGGGCGGCCCAGGCCGCGGTCGGCGCACAGCCCGGCGACGTCGTCGACCCAGGAGACGAGGTCGCGCCCCGGCAGCGGGTCGGAGACGCCCAGGCCCGGCCGGTCGGCCGACACGAGCCGGACGCCGAGCCCGGCCAGCACGTCGGTGCCGAACCCCAGGGAGCGGCTGGTCGCCGCCCCGGGGCACAGCAGCACCGGCCGCCCGTCGGGCGGACCCCACTCGCTCCAGCCCAGCCGCCGGCCACCGGACAGCTCCGTGGTCCCCAGCCGCTCCGGCGCCGCCACCCCGTACACCCCGCCGACCTCCCGTGCGTCGTCCCGGCGGGGTTCCTACCACCCGCCGGGACGACGTCCGGTCAGGAGGCGTGGTGCACCTCCTGGAGGGCGTGCACCGGCGTCGGGATCCCCTCGAACCGCGCCTTCAGCTGCAGCGCGAGGTAGAGCGAGTAGTGCCGCGACTGGTGCAGGTTGCCGCCGTGGAACCACAGCCCCTCCTGCTGGGTGGGCTTCCACATGTTGCGCTGCTCGCCCTCCCAAGGGCCGGGGTCCTTGGTGGTGTCCGAGCCCAGCCCCCACACCTTGCCGACCCGGTCGGCGACCTCCTGAGAGATGAGGTCGGCGGCCCACCCGTTCATCGACCCGTACCCGGTGGCGTAGACGACGAGGTCGGCCGGCAGCTCGGTCCCGTCGTCGAGCACGACGACGTCCTCGGTCAGGCGGGTGACCTGCCCGTGCACCAGCTTGACGTCGCCGTTGGCCACCAGGTCCGCGGCGCCCACGTCGATGTAGTAGCCCGACCCGCGGCGCAGGTACTTCATGAACAGCCCCGAGCCGTCGTCACCCCAGTCCAGCCAGAACCCGGCCTGCTCCAGCCGGTCGTAGAAGTCGGCGTCCCGCTCCCGCATCTGCTCGTACAGCGGGATCTGGAACTCGTGCATGATCCGGTACGGCAGCGACGCGAACGTCAGGTCGGCCTTCTCCGTGGTCACGCCGGCGGCCACGGCCTCCTCCGAGTACAGGCCGCCGAGGCCGATCTCCATGAGGCTGTCGCTCTTGACGATGTGGGTCGAGGAGCGCTGGACCATCGTCACGTCGACGCCGTGCTCCCACAGCGCGCCGCAGATGTCGAAGGCCGAGTTGTTGCTGCCGACCACGACCACCCGCTTGCCCACGTAGGCGTCCGGGCCGGGGTGCTGCGAGGAGTGCTGCTGGTCGCCGCGGAACACGTCCTGCCCCGGGATCTCGGGCACGTTCGGCTTGCCGGACATCCCGGTCGCGAGGACGACGTGCCGGGGCCGCAGCGTGAGTGGCTTGCCCTCCCGCTCCACCTCGACGGTCCACTCCCCCGCCTCCGGCGAGTACGTCGCCGAGCGGGCCACCGTGCTCGACCAGTACGGGATCTCCATCACCCGCGTGTACGACTCGAGCCAGTCACCGATCTTGTCCTTGGGCGCGAACACCGGCCAGTTGTCGGGGAACGGCACGTAGGGCAGGTGGTCGTACCAGACCGGGTCGTGCAGGCACAGCGACTTGTACCGGCCGCGCCACTGGTCGCCCGGCCGCGGGTGCTTGTCGACGACCAGCGAGGGGACGCCGAGCTGGCGCAGCCGGGCGCCGAGCGCGATGCCGCCCTGGCCGCCGCCGACGACCAGCACGTAGGGCTGCGTGGCGACCCCGAGCTCGGCCTCCTCGCGCTGCCGCCGCTCCAGCCAGGTCTCGCGCTCGCGGTTGACCCCGTGCTCGGCGCCGAGGGGACGGCGGGGTCCGCGCGGCTCCTCGTGGCCCTTGAGCTCGTGCATCGTCGTCAGGAAGGTCCAGGCGCGGGGCTCGCCGTCCTCCTCGACCAGCCGCACCAGGCCCTTGCCGCGGCCGACCGCCGTCTCGAAGGTGAACCAGGCGGTGGTGACGCCGTCGGCCTCGTCCGGCGGCTCGCTCACCGTGAAGGCGGTCGGGTCGGTGCGGTCCAGCGTGGCGGTGAGGAGCTCGCGCACACCGTCGCGGTCCTCGGCGGTGGTGATGTTCCAGGAGAAGGCGATCAGGTCGCGCCAGAAGCTGGTGGCCGCGAACATCCCGGCGGCCCGCTCGACGTCCCGTGCGCGGAGGGCGTCGGCGAACGCGGCGAGCCACGACTCGGCGCGCTGGGCGGCGGTGGCGGGGGGCGCGTCCAGGGTCTGCGTCATTGCATCTCCTCACTAGGGTGTGACCGGCAGCACACCGCCGGCGGCGCGACGCCGGGGAGGGTTGCACCGGATTGCAGGAGGGGACGCCGGTGGGCGACTTCGGCGCGATCACGCCCGGCACCGACCTGCCCACGCACGCGCGGGCGCTGCGGCGGGTGCACGACGCGGTGCTCGCCGGCGGCCGGCCGCCGATGCGCCCGCGCGCCGTGGTGGCGCGCTCCTGGCAGCGGGTGCTCGGCGCCGGCCTCGACCCCGGCCGCACCAACGCGCGGGACCCCCTGCCCCCGGCCGAGTGGGAGCGCCGCCGGCGGGAGTCCCCGCTCGACGCCGTCATCGGCGAGCTCCGGCAGGTGCTGGGCAGCGTCGCCGACGCCTCGCGGTTCCTGCTCGTGGTCACCGACGCCGACGGCGTCATCCTGTGGCGCGAGGGCGCGGCGGGCGTGCGGCGGCGGGCCGACGACCTCGGCTTCAGCGAGGGCGCGCTGTGGACCGAGTCCGCCGTCGGCACCAACGCGATCGGGACGGCGCTGGCCGAGGACGCCCCGGTCCAGCTGTTCAGCGCCGAGCACTTCGAGCAGGCGCAGCACCCCTGGTACTGCACCGCCTTCCCGGTGCACGACCCGCGCACCGGCGAGCTGCTCGGCGTGGTCGACGTCAGCGGGCCCGCGCTCACCCTGCACCCCGCGCTGACGGCGCTGGTCGAGACGGCGGTGCGCCTGGCCGAGGCGCAGCTGTGGCGCCACCACGAGCTGCGGCTCGAGCGCCTGCGCCGGTCGGCGGAGACCGTGCTGGCCACGGTCCGCGGGCCGCTGCTGCTCGTCGACGAGCACGGCTGGGTGGCGCACCACGCGGGGGTCGCCGTCCGCGAGCGGGTGGAGGTGCCGCGGGCCGGGCACGCGCTCGCCGTCCCCGGGCTGGGTCTGTGCACCCCGGAGCGGATCGGCGAGGGCTGGCTCGTGCGTCCGCGCGGGGCCGGCCGGCCGATCGAGGCGACCCTCGTCGGCGGGGACCGGCCGGTGCTCGAGGTCCGCGCCGACGGCGAGCCCTGGCGCGCCGCCCTCTCCCCGCGGCACGCCGAGCTGCTCGCCCTGCTCGCCGCCGCGGGCCCGGCCGGGCTCTCGGCCGGGCGGCTGTCGGCGCTGCTGTTCGGCGACGCCGACCACGTGGTCACCGTGCGGGCGGAGGTGTCGCGGCTGCGGCGGGTGGTCGGCGCGCTGGTGGCCACGAACCCCTACCGCCTGTCGGACGGCGTCCGGCTCACCGTGGCCGACCGGGCGCCCCGCTAGCGCAGCGGGGGAGACGCGTCCTCGGGGCCGGAGCCGGACCGGTCGTCGGGCCGGTCCTCGGGGCCGGAGCCGGCCCGGTCGCCGGCGCGGTGCCGCATCCTGGCGACGACCCGCTCGGGCAGGTGCACGTGCGGCAGGTGCAGGTGCGGCAGCCCGACGTGCGGCACGCCCACCCGCCGGGGGCGGCCGCGGGGACGCCCGGCCCGCGGCAGCCGGACGCGCACCAGGGCCGCCGCCCGGCGCAGCCGGCCGCGACCGGGGCGGGACGGCGTGCGCCACACCGAGACCAGGACCTCGGCCTGCCGGCGCCGGACCACGGCCTCGCGCCGCGCGGCCCGTTCCCGGGCGGCTCGGGCGCGGCGCTCGGAGCGGGCCGTGTTGCTCCGTGCCAGCCAGACGACGACGGCGGTGGCCGCGGCGAAGCCGACGACCGAGACGACTCCCCACTCCATGACGGCCCCTCCTCCGAGGCCGTCGCGCCGCACCGACCCCCGGGGCGCCCGCGACGATGGGGCGAGGATCCCGCGCGCCGGGCCCGGCGACCAGGTAGTCGCTCGCGCCGGGCCCCCGACACGCCGGGGACGCGCGCGGTCCGGCCGACGGGTCCTCAGGCGGTGAGGCCCGAGCAGGCCATCCGCGCCAGCCAGCGGCCGACGGCGGCCGGGTCGTCCGCGTCGACCGAGCGCAGGGGCGCCAGGGAGGTCGCCTGGACGACGGCCAGTGCGATCCACTCCTCGGCCTCCTCGGCGCTCACCTCCGGGCGCAGCTCACCCGCCTGCGCCGCGCGGACGACGAACGGGCGGATCAGGGCGGCCGCCCGCTCCCGCTCACGGCCCGACCGCAGCGCCATGTAGGTGGCCAGGCTCTCGTCGCCGGCGGCCAGGTGCGCGCCCACCCGGTAGCGCGCCGACGTGCCGGCCAGCACCTCGGCCAGGGCGGCGACGGCGTCGGCCAGGGTGCGGGCGCCGGCCGCGAGCCGGTCGAACTCCGCCCGGTCGTGCTCGTGCTCGTACTGCCGGATACCGGTGAACAGCGCGCCGCGGTCGGCGAAGTAGCGGTACAGCGTCGCCCGGGAGACCCCGGCGGCCAGGGCGACGTCGCGCATCGTCGTCTTCGCGCGGCCGTACTGGGCCGTGCACCGCATGCCGGCCTGCAGGATCCGGTAGCGCGTCTCGTCCCGGACCTCGGGCTCGGTCCCCGGATCGGGGTCGGCGCTGCTCACGCGCTCAGTCCAGCACACCGGCCCGCCGCGAGGCCCCGGTCAGGTGCGCGCCTCCCGGTCCGCCGGCGCCCACGCCGTGCGCATCCGGGCGCGCCCGGCCGCCGCGACGGCGGAGGCACCGGCACCCAGCACGGCGGCCGTCACCGCCGCCGACGCCACCGGGGGCATCCGGCGGTCCAGCAGCCGGATGACCGCCGCCGTGCCGGCGCCGGCCGCCATCGAGCCCAGCACCGTGGCCCCGCCCAGCAACCGCACACCCTCACGGGACTCCCGGTACGGGCGCGTGACCTCGCGCCGGACCCGTTCCACCTCCCGGTGCACCACCGCGCCGAGCTCGTCGGTCAGCGGGCGCAGCGGGTCGCTCCCCGGCATCCCCGGGATCGACGTCGTCATGGTCCCCTCCCCGGTCCCCTGGGCGTGGCGTCCTGCACGCCACGGGCGGATCGTCCCCCCGGCCGGGCCGCACGCGGGACGTGGTCGTCCGGCGCTCGGTGCGCGGTGCACGGCGGCGTCGCTGGGTCACCGCGCCGTCCCGCGGCGTCACGGGATCGCCGGACCGCTCCGGCGGCCCGCGTGCCCGGACGCGACGGGCACCCCGCGACCGCATCCGGCGGGAGGATGAGCGGGCCGCGTCGTCCGCGGCCCCGCGCGGGCGAGCGACACGGAGACGGGACGCCGCCATGACGAAGGCGACACAGCGTCGGGACCAGACAGAGCGCCGGGACCAGGCACAGCGCCGGGACCAGCCACCCCGCCGGCTCCCCGAGCGGGCGCGACGGGCGCCGGCCAGGAGAGCCACCGGGAGCGTCGCCCGCCCACGGGGTGGCCGGGTCAGCCGCAAGCCGCTCGGCAGCGTGCTGTGGTCGGCCTTCCTCGACGGCCTCCTCCCCCGCCGTCGACGCTGACGGCGGGATGCCGGCCCCGGCGGGAGCCGTCAGGGGTCGTGCCGGTAGCCGGTGACCCACAACCCGGGCAGCACCTCGCGGTCCCCGGTCGGCACGAAGCCGAGCCGCTCGTAGAGCGCCCGCGCCGGGGCGTTGTCCCGGCCGGTGGCGACGACGGTCGGCCGCGCGCCGGCCGCCGCGAGCAGCCAGCGGACGAGCCCCGACCCGATCCCGCGGCGGGCGGCCGCCGGCGCCACGACCAGGCGGTGGACGTCGACCAGGCCGGCCTCGTCGGTCCAGGCGACCGCCCCGGCCAGCCGGCCGCCGGCCCGCACCCCGGCCCAGCGCAGCGGCGCCGCCCGCAGGGCCGCGAGGTCCTCGTGCAGCGGCGGGATGCGGTCGTCGCCGATCAGCGCGGCCTCGACCGCGTACGCCTCGTGCTGCAACACCAGCAGTTCGCCGGCCAGCACCGGGTCGCCGGCCGGGTCGAGCCCCGCCACGTCGAACCCGGCCACGTCGAACCCGGCCACGTCGAACCCGGCCACGTCGAACCCGGCCGGGTCCAGCCCGGCCGGCCGCACCGCGTCGGTCACCGGCCCGCCGGCTCCTCGAGCGGCAACCGCACCTGGAACCGGGTGTCGCCCGGCTGTGACTCGACCCGCAGGTCGCCGCCGTGCCGGTTGACGACGATCCGCCACGACACGTCCAGCCCCAGGCCGGTGCCCTGGCCGACCGGCTTGGTGGTGAAGAACGGCTCGAACACCCGCCGGCGCAGCGCGTCGGGGATCCCTGGGCCGGTGTCGCCGATCTCCACCAGCACGCGATCGCCGTCGCGCGCCGTCCGCAGGGTGAGGGTGCCCGACCCGCCCATCGCGTCGAGCGCGTTGTGCACCAGGTTGGTCCAGACCTGGTTGAGCTCCCCGGCGTAGGCGGGCACCGGCGGCAGCGACCGGTCGTAGTCCTTCACCACGGTGACACCGGGGGCGATCTTGCCGCTCATCACCGTCAGCGTGGCGTCCAGGCCCACGTGCAGGTCGGTGGCCTGGTGCGGGGTGCGGTCCATCTGGGAGTACTGCTTGGCCGCGTCGACCAGCGCCGAGATCCGCCCGGTGCTCTCGGCGATCTCGGTGACCAGCGACTCGGTCTCCACCGTGTAGGCCAGCCACTGCAGCGCCGCCGGGAGGAAGTCCGGGCCGACGGCGTCGGCCACCCGCTCGAGGTCGTTCGGGCCCAGCCCGGCGCCGACGAACACGCCGGCGAGGTCCCAGGCGCGCTCGACGTCGCGCTCCTCGAGCCAGTCACCGAGATCGTCCTCGAGGTCGGCGCGCTCGACGGGGCCGAGCTCGGCGGCCGGGCCCATCCGCGCGACGAAGTCCTCCTGCAGCGTGGTGAGCGCGCCGAGCATCTCGCCGGGGATGTGCCCGTCGGAGAGCTTGGCGAGCTTGCGCCGCATCCCCGAGATCCGCTCGCGCAGCGCGGCCGTGGCCCGGGCGGCCGCGGCGGCGGGGTTGTTCAGCTCGTGGGTGAGCCCCGCCGTCAGCTTCCCCAGCGCGAGCAGCCGTTCCCGCTGGCCGACCAGCTCGGCGGCGTTGCGGTTGCCGACGAACATGCCCTCCAGCAGGTGCACCGCCATCGGGTACCACTGCCGGAACACCGCGGCGAACGGCCCGGCGGGCAGCGCCAGGAACCGGCAGTCGGTCACCGCCCGGACCGTGGCCGGGTACACCTGGGTGATCCGGTCCCCGGCGTAGAACTGCACCGCGCCGGAGTAGACGCCGCGGTGGTCGGTGCGCACCGTCTCGACCTCGCTGCCGCCGACCCGGCGCACCATCGTCATCGTCCCGGCGAGCAGCACGAAGAAGCACTCCGCGGGCTCGCCCTCCACGGACACCTCGGTGCCGGCCGGGCACTCCACGACGTCGCCGTTGGCCGCCACCCAGGCCAGCTGGTCGGCGTCCAGGTCCTCGAACAGGAACAGCCCGCGCAGCTCGTCCGGCGCGAGCCGGGCCCCGCTCCCCGACGACACGGCGGCCGTCACCGCTCCCCCAGGTACCGGTGCACCAGCGTGACCGCGAGCGCGCCCTCGCCGACGGCGGAGGCGACCCGCTTCACGGAGTCGGCGCGCACGTCGCCGGCCACGAACACCCCCGGCACGCTGGACTCCAGCAGCCACGGGTCGCGGTCCAGCGCCCAGCCGCGCGGCCGGTCGCCGTCGGTCAGCAGGCTCGGCCCGGTCGGGATGAACCCGCGCTCGTCGCGGACCACGACGCCGTCCAGCCAGCCGGTGCGCGGCGCCCCGCCGATGAAGACGAACAGGTGGCTGGCCGGCACGGTCTCCGTGGCCCCGGTCTGCTCGTCGCGCAGGGTCAGCGACTCCAGGTGATCGCTGCCGTGCGCGCCCACGACGGTCGTGCACGTGCGCACCGTGATCTCGGGGATCTGCGCGATCTGCTCGATGAGGTAGTGCGACATGGACGCCTCCAGCGAGGGGCCGCGCACCAGCATCGTCACCGACTTCGCGTGCCGGGCGAAGAAGACGGCGGCCTGCCCGGCGGAGTTGGCGCCGCCGACGACGAACACGTCCCGGCCCTTGCACGCCGCGGCCTCGGTGAGCGCGGAGCCGTAGAAGACGCCGCGGCCGGTCAGGTCGTCGGCGCCGTCGACGCCGAGGCTGCGGTAGGAGACCCCCGTGGCCAGGACGATGGCGTGCGCGGCGATGGCGCTGCCGTCGGCGAAGCGCAGCACCCGCTTGGGCCCGTGCGTCTCCAGCGCGACGACGTCGCGGGTGAGCAGCAGCTCGGCGCCGAACTTGCCGGCCTGGCGGCGGGCACGGTCGGCCAGCTGCCCGCCGGAGACGCCGTCGGGGAAGCCCAGGTAGTTCTCGATCCGGCTGCTCTGCCCGGCCTGCCCGCCGGTGGCCTCCCGCTCGACCAGCACGGTGCGCAGCCCCTCCGACGCGCCGTAGACCGCGGCGCCCAGCCCGGCCGGGCCGCCGCCCACGACCACCAGGTCGTAGAACTCCTCCCGCGGGTCGACGGTGAGCCCGACGACGGCGGCGAGCTCCGCGTCGGCCGGCGCGCGCAGCACCTGCCCGTCGGGGGTGACGACGACGGGGACCTCGTCCGCGGTCGCCCCGGCGGCCTCGAGCAGCCGCTGCCCCTCGGGCTCCTCGACGCTGAACCAGCGGTAGGGGACGGCGTTGCGCGCCAGCAGGTCGCGCGCGCGGAACGACGCCGGCGACCAGCGGTGGCCGACCAGCTTCACGTCCTCGGCCGCGGCGGCCGGGCTGGCCCGCCAGGCGTCGAGCATCGTGTCGACGACCGGGTAGAGCTTCTCCTCCGGCGGGTCCCACGGCTTGAGCAGGTAGGCGTCGACGTCGACCAGGTTGATCGCCGCGATCGCGGCGTCGGTGTCGGCGTAGGCGGTGAGCAGCGCGCGGCGGGCCCGCGGGAACAGGTCCATCGCCTGCTCGAGGAAGTCGATGCCGTTCATCTGCGGCATCCGGTAGTCGGCCAGGAGGACGGCGACCGGCTCGCCGCGCAGCTTGAGCTCGCGCAGCGCCTCCAGGGCCTCGGCGCCGGAGGACGCGCGCACGATGCGGCAGTCCTCGCCGAAGCGGCGGCGCAGGTCCCGGGCGACGGCGCGGGAGACCTGCGGGTCGTCGTCGACGGTGAGCAGGACGGGTCGGCTCATGGGCGGCCTCCTGTCGCGGGTGTGCAGGGGCGCCCGGCGGCATCGGCGGGCGGCCCACGCTAGCCCTCGGGCGGCCCTCCCCGACAGCCTGTTGCCGCAGGCCCGCGCTGCCTACGGTGGCACCGTGAGCGCGCCCGCCGTCGACCCGTCCGTCCCGCCCAGCGGCCCCGGCTGCGTGGAGTGCGAGGCCACCGGCGGCTGGTGGTTCCACCTGCGCCGCTGCGCCGCCTGCGGGCACGTCGGCTGCTGCGACTCCTCGCCGTCGCGGCACGCCCGCGCGCACGCCGCGGAGGCCGGGCACCCGGTCATCCGCAGCTACGAACCGGGCGAGGACTGGTTCTGGGACTTCACCGCCGAGCGGCCCGTGCGCGGCGCCGAGCTCGCCCCGCCGCAGCACCACCCGCTCGACCAGCCCGCGCCCGGACCGCGCGGCCGGGTGCCCGCCGACTGGCGCGCGCACCTGCACTGAACCCCCCCGGTGGCGGGTACGGCGTCCCCATGACCGTCACCGCGCAGATGCTCGCCACCCACCCGCACGCCGGCAGCGGCCCCGACGCCGAGCTGCTCGCCGCCTGCATCGACGCCTGCCTGGCCTGCGCGGAGGCCTGCACGGCGTGCGCCGACGCCTGCCTGGCCGAGGAGTCGGTCGCCGACCTGCGGCACTGCATCCGGACCGACCTCGACTGCGCCGACGTCTGCGCCGTGACCGCCCGGGTGCTGTCCCGGGCCGCGGGGCACGACTCGGCCGTGGCACGGGCGGTGCTCGAGGCCTGCGCCACCGCCTGCCGGGCCTGCGGCGACGAGTGCGCCGAGCACGCGGAGATGCACGAGCACTGCCGGGTCTGCGCCGAGGCGTGCCGGAGCTGCGAGCAGGCCTGCCGCGACCTGCTGGCCGCGCTGGGCTGAGGTCCTACAGCTGCGGGCGGACCCCCGGCTCGCCGGCCAGGTCGGCCGGGGCGAGCCCGCCGTCCCCGCGGACGGCCGCCGCGGCCGGCCCGCGGCGGCCCAGCGGCAGGACCGTGCGGCCGCGCACCCCCTCGAGCTCCAGCGCGAGGGCGGCGTAGACCGCGAGCACGGCGAGCGCCAGGCCGACCCAGCCGGCCGCCTCGCGCCAGGTCGCCGACCCGGTCAGGTGGTAGGCGCCGGTGACGGCGAACCGCATGCCGGCCAGGGCCATCACCGCGGCGGGCACCGCCTTCGCCACGCCCGCGACCGCCGGCACGAGCATCGCGACACCGGAGCAGAGCAGCAGCACGCCGAGGCCGTCGCTCGCGGTGCCCGGCGGGGAGGTCAGGGTGGCCAGGCCGACGACCGCCCAGGTGCCGCTGAGCACGCCCATGCCGGTGGCGGCCACCGGGTCCCGGGCGAGGAAGCCGACGACGGCGACGGTCAGCTGGAGCGGCACGGTGGCCACCAGCGCCGTCAGGGCGGCCACCCGCCCCTCGGTCGGTGGGACCCAGCCCAGTTGCACCGTGGCGAAGACGGTCGTGGCCAGCGCGAGGGCCAGGAAGCCCAGCGGCAGCGGGGTGGCGAGGGGCCGGAGGACGACGCGCGTGCCCACGGGCTCGGACATCAGCTCACCAGCGCCTGGGTCGCGGACTCCTTCAGCTTGGCGTTGGCCCAGCGCATCTGCCGCAGCGTGTCGGGGTGGCAGCGTTCGGCCAGCTCCAGCAGCTCCCGCTTCCGGGCACCCTGCGCGGCCTGGGCGAGCAGCTCCCAGTCGAGTGACACCCCGGCCGCCTCGCGGTGCACGTGCCGGAGATCGGCGAGCAGCAGCAGGCCGGGCTCGGGGCGGCGGCCGAGCAGGTCGGACGTGGCCTGCTGGAGCCGCTCGAGGATGCCGGGCTCGCCCTCGGGCTCGGGGTCCAGGTCGACGCCGAGGTCGCGGCCGATGCGGGCCAGCTCGGTGACGTGCCGCTGGGACCATCGGGCGATGTCGCCGGCGACGTAGAAGACCTCGTGATCGGCCTTGTGCCGGTCGGAGACGGCGAGCAGGACCCGCGCCAGGTGGTTCTCCGAGCGGTGCAGCTCCTCGATGGCCAGCCCGAGCTTCACCGGACACCGTCCCGCTCGGTCGCCAGCGCGGCGTCCCCGCCGCGGGTCGGCGGCACGTCCGCTCCCACCGGCTGCGAGCCGCTCGTGGTGGGAGCCGGCGCGGGCCCGGTGGCCTCCGCCAGGCGGGTCACCGCGGCCGCCGCCGTCTTGAAGATCGGCTGCTTCGAGCAGGCGTCCCAGTCGGTGAGCGTCAGCTCGTTCGCCGCGCGCCCCCGCTCCCCGTCGGGTCCGTGGCCGCCCGGTTCGTCCCAGTAGCCGTAGTGGAAGGGGAGGAAGAGGACGCCGGGCCGGATGCCGCTGATCCGCAGCCGGGCCTGGACCCGCCCGCGGGGGGTGGCCACCTCGAGCAGGTCGCCCTCGGTCCAGCCGTGGTCGGCGGCGTCGGAGGCCGACATCTCCACCCACACCTCCGGGGCGGCGGCCTGCAGCTGCGGGGCGCGCCCGGTCTTGGTGCGGGTGTGGAAGTGGTACAGCGTGCGGCCGGTGATCAGCTGATACGGGAAGTCCTCGCCGGGCAGCTCGTGGGGCGGCAGGTACCCGGCGGCCTTGAGCACCGCCTTCCCCGACGGGTTGAGCGCCCTGTACTCGGTCTCGTCCAGCGGGGCTCCGGTGACCAGGTCGCGGCCGTAGCTCTCGCAGTGGTCCGGCTCGGCCCAGAACCGCCCGTCGACGTAGATGCGCTCGGTGCCGTCGGGGTTCTCGTCGTTGCAGGGCCACTGGATGCCGCTGCCGCCGCGCAGCTTGTCGTAGGAGAGCCCGGTGTAGTCGCAGGGCCGCCCACGGCTGCACTCCTTCCACCCCTCGAACGCGCCCTCGGGGTCGTTCCACTTCACCAGCGGGGCGCCGTCCTTGTCCCGCAGGTCCAGCCGCCGGGCGAAGTCGACGAGGATCTCCAGGTCCGGCCGTGCCTCCCCCGGTGGGTCGACCGCCTTCTCCGACAGGTGCACGGTGCGGTCGACGTTGGTGAACGTGCCGGTCTTCTCGCCCCACGTCGCGGCCGGGAGGACGACGTCGGCGAGCTGGGCGGTCTCGGACAGGAAGATGTCCTGCACGACGAGGAAGAGCCGCTCCTGCGACAGCAGCGACCGGATCCGGGTCAGCTCCGGCAGCGACACCGCCGGGTTGGTCGCGGTGACGTAGAAGAACCGGATCGACCCCTCTTCGATGTAGCGCAGCTGCTGCATGATGTGCGTCGGCGGCGAGTAGTGCGGGATGTCCATCGGGTCGACGTTCCAGACCCGGGCCAGGTCCTGGACGTGGCTGTCGTTGGACCAGTTCCGGAAGGCCGGCAGGTCGCCGTCTGCGCCGGCCTCGCGGGTGTTCTGCGCGGTGGGCTGGCCGTTCATCTGCAGGATCCCGCAGCCCGGCTTGCCGAGCATGCCCCGGACGACGTTGACGTTGTTGACCTGGACGGCGGCGGCAGTGGCCTGGTGGGACTGGTAGAAGCCCTGCAGCACCGTGGAGAGCAGCCGCTCGGCGTGCCCGATGACCCGCGCCGCCTCCCGGATCCGCTCCACCGGGACGTCGCACACCTCCGCCGCGACCTCCGGCGGGTAGTCGCGGACGCGCTCCGCCAGCTCCTCGAAGCCGACGGTGTGGGCGTCGACGTAGGCCTGGTCGACCCAGCCGTTGCCGATGATCTCGTGCAGCAGCGCGTTCATCAGCATCACGTTGGTGCCGGGCCGCGGGGCCAGGTGCACCGTCGCCGCCCGGGCCACCGGGGTCTCGCGCGGGTCGACGCAGACGACCTGCGGCGGGTTCGGCCCCGCGAGCCGGTCCAGCACCCGGGTCCACAGCACGGTCTGGGTCTCGGCCATGTTGTGCCCGTACAGGCAGATGACGTCGGCGTGGTCGACGTCGGTGTAGGAGCCGGGCTGCCCGTCGGAGGCGAAGGTCTCCTTGAGCGCGGCCGCCGCCGTCGCGGTGCACAGCCGGGTGTTGCCGTCGACGTGGTTGGTGCCGATCCCCCCGTGCGCGATCAGCCCGAGCGTGTAGTACTCCTCCAGGAACAACTGCCCGGTGGTGTAGAAGGCGATCGAGCTCGGGCCGCGCTCGTCGAGCAGCTCCCGGCACCGGCCGGCGACGGCGTCCATCGCGGTGTCCCAGTCGCACTCGACCAGCTCGCCGTCCCGCCGGATCAGCGGCCGGGTGAGCCGGTCCGGGGAGTTGTTGGCCTGCCAGCCGAACAGGTCCTTGGGGCCCAGCCGCCCGTGGTTGACCCGGTCGACGGCCCGGCCGCGGACGCCGACGATCCGGCCGTCCTTCACCGCCATGTCGTAGGCGTCCCCGTTGGAGTGCAGGATCGACGCGGTCTGCACCCAGCGGTCCACGTCGTCCTCGGTCAGGTCGCCGTCGAGGTACGAGTCGACGCGCGTCGGCCAGGTCTCCCCCGGCCCGTACGGCGTGCGTGTCCCCCAGGGCTCGGCGATCCGGTCGATGCGCCCCACGGCGGTCCTCCTGACGGTCGGGTCGTTCCGTGCGCGCCCGTGCTGCCCGCTCACGCCGACGAGTAGTCACGGCGCGTCCGCGACCTCCTGGCCGTGGTCCGCCGCGTAGGCCGAGGCGAGCGCCTGCACCTCGCTACCGAGGTGGAGGAACTCCTCGTCCACCACGCGCAGGTAGTCCCCGACCGCAGCGGCCAGCAACCCCCCGGCGTAACGGGTGTCCGCCTCCGGCGAGCACCGGGCCTGCTCGCTCAGGTACAGCGCCACGCCGAGCATGGCGGGCAGGGAGGCGTCGGGGTCGCCGTCCCGGAAGTAGTAGGTCTCGTTGTACTGGGTCAGGTCGACCCGCGACTGGGCGAGCGCGGCCGCGACGTCGTGGAGGAGCAGCGGTGCGAGCGCCGACCGCCGATCGGCCACGAGACCCGGCGTGTCGACGCGGCGCAGGAGCGACAGGCGGACCGCCAGCGCACGCCGCCGGGTCAGCGCCGGGTAGACCTGCAGGATCCAGGAGACGGCGGCGGTGAGCAGCCCGAAGCCGACCAGCGCCTGCACCGGCACGGCGGCGCGCAGCCACCCCGTCACCGGGACGATGTCCCCGAAGCCGAGCGTCGCCAGTGTGACCGTCGACAGGTAGACGGCGTCCCCCAGCGCGGCCCGGGACGACGGGACGAGCCCGGTGCCGTACACGAACCCCTCGGGCAAGTGCGGCCAGTACACCAGCGCCCAGCCGGCGACGAGCAGCACCACCCAGGCCAGGACGACGGCCACCATCGCCAGCGGGCCGGAGAGCGTGCCTGAGGTACGCCGGCGGCCCACGACCCGCCAGACCCCGCGCATGAGCGCGTCGCTGAGCCCGCCACTGCCGCTGGGGTGCCAGATCGTGTGGAAGATGTCACGCAGCACCACCAGGACCAGCACCGCGCCGACCGCGGTCACCACCCAGCCGAGTCCGTCCGTCATCCGCCGAGCCCCTCAGGGGCGACCGCTCGAGGCCTGGGTAGGGGCAGCTGCATGTGGTTCGACTCCTGGTCCGACATCGTCCGCGTCCTCGCCGTCGGGACGGCGGCCTACGCCGCCCTCCTGGTCGTGCTGCGGGTGTCCGGCAAGCGGACGCTGGCCAAGCTGAACGCCTTCGACCTGGTGGTCAGCGTGGCGTTCGGGTCGACCCTGGCCACCATCCTGCTCAGCAGCGACGTCTCCTGGAGCGAGGGGGCCGTGGCGCTGGCCCTGCTGGCCGCCCTGCAGTTCGCGGTCGCCCGGACGACCACCTCGCTGCCGGGCGGCCGCAGCGTGGTCACCGCCCGACCCACCCTCCTGCTCGAGGACGGCGTCCCGCGCCCCGAGGCGCTCCGGCAGCAACGGATCACCATGAGCGAACTGCGTCAGGCCGTCCGCGCCACCGGCTCCGGTGATCTGTCGTCCGTGGCCGCCGTCGTCCTGGAGACCGACGGGTCCCTGAGCGTCGTCTCCGCCCAGCAGGCCGGGAACCGGTCGGCGCTGGAGGACGTCGACGGGGTGAACGCCCGCCACTGACCTCGCAGCTCTCAGCGCAGGCGGACGGGGCCGGCGTCGATCGGCGTCCGGAACAGGACGTAGGGCTTGCGCCGCTCGTCCTCGCCCCCGCGGTACTTGTCCTGCCGGTAGAGCTGGTTGGCGGTGACGTAGAGGAAGCCGTCGGCGACGGACATCGTGTCGGGCCACAGCAGCCGCGGGTCGGAGACGACGGTCTCCCAGCTCCCGTCGGGCAGCCGCCGGTGGATCGCGTCGTGCTCGCCGTCGGTGACGTAGAGCCGGCCGGCGTCGTCGGTCTCCAGGCCGTCGCTGACGCAGCCCTTGTCGCCCTCGTCGCGGACGGTGGCGGCGACGGCGTCGTCGTCCTGGGTCCGGTCGGTCAGCGCGTCGACCGAGACGCTGTACCAGCGGCGGCCGGCCATCGGGCAGTAGAAGAGCCGGTCGCCGTCGGCGGAGATGGCGATCCCGTCGGCGCCCATGCAGATGGGCGACGTCGTCCCGTCCTCGGCGCGCTCGGTGAACTCCTGGCCCTCCACCACCATGCGCAGGTCCGGCGGCGGCACCGCCTTGGTGCTCGGGTGCTCGTGCAGCCGGCGCCACGACTCCCCCGACGCCAGGTCGACCACGATGATCCCGTTCGGCCCCTGGTCGGAGGAGTCGGTGATGAACGCCGTCCCCGCGTCGCCCCGGCGCAGGTCGAACCGGACGTCGTTGAGGTAGGTGGTCGGCAGCGCGACGTCGGTCGGGAACAGGATGGTCTGCACCACCTCGTCGGTGGCCAGGTCGACGCAGACCAGCTTCGGGCCGCCGTGCTCGGTGGGCTGGAACATCGGACTGCCGGTGTCGAGCGCCCACAGCCGGTCGGCCGGGTCGACGACGACGCTCTGCACCGAGACGAACCGCTCGGGGTCGGCGTCGGAGCGGTTGTCGTTGAGCTCCTGGCCCGGGAACGCGACCTCGCTGCCGTCCCGCAGCTCGCCCACGGTGAACCCGACCTCGTCGCCCCACTTCGGGTAGCAGACGAAGACGCGGCCGGTGTGCGAGACGGTCACGCCGGTGGGCATCGCGCCGGGGAAGAGGTGGACGACCTCGAGCCCGCCGAGGGTCTCGTGGGTGGCCGGCTGCCCCGTCACCGGCCCGCCCCGGCGGTCACCGGGGCCTCGAAGGCCCGCCGCAGGTGCTGCGCCGCCTCGCGCTGGGCCTGCTCGGCCTCGTCGAGCACGGCGGCGGCGCCGAAGAACTCGTGCATGACGCCGGCGTAGTAGCGGTGGGTGGTCGGCACGCCCGCGGCCTGGAGCTTCTCGGTGAACAGCTCGCCCTCGCTGCGCAGCACGTCGCGCTCGTCGGTGATGACCAGCGTGGGCGGCATGGTCCGCAGCTGCTCGTCGGACCAGTTGAGCAGGTCGACCCGCGGGTCCTTCGCCCCCTCCGGCACGCCCTGGAACGCGTGCATCGCCATCCACGACAGGAGCGGGCGGTTGAGCGGCCGGCCGTCGGCGGCGTCCTCCATCGACTCGCCGATCTGCTCGCCGGTGGTGAGCGGGTAGACGCAGACGGCGGCCATGGGCCGGGGGCCGGAGCCGGCGAGCTGCAGGCAGGTGGCCGCGGTCATCGTGCCGCCCACCGACTCGCCGCCGATCGCCATCCGGCTCGGGTCGCCGCCGAGTTCCGCGGCGTGCTCGGCGGTCCAGTGCCAGGCGGCGAGGACGTCGTCGTGGGCGGCCGGGAACACCGCCTCCGGGGCCCGCCGGTAGTCCGGGCTGACGACGATCGCGCCGGTCTTGTTGGCGATACCGCGGCAGGAGGCGTCGTAGGTGTCGATGTCGAAGAGCACCCAGCCGCCGCCGTGCACCCACATCACGACCGGCAGCGGGCCGGCGCTGGCGTCGGCCGGGGTGTAGACGCGCAGCCGCATCTGCCCGCCGGCGGCGTCGGGGATCGTGCGGTCCTCGACCGAGCCGACCGGCTCGGGGCCCTCGATCCCCTTCTCCGCCATCACCTTCTTGACGGCGTCGTCGGGGCCGGGCTGCTTGCGGGCCTGCGCCGGCTCGAGGATCTCGAAGGGCAGCGGGCCGAGGGAGGAGTGCGCGTCGACGATCGCCTGCGCCTGCGGGTTCAACAGCCCCGAGGGGTCGGTGGCCATCTCCTTCTGCCGGCCCGAGAGCAGGTCGCGCACCTGGTCCAGTGGCTTGGCCAGGAAACCGGCGATGCGCTCGGCGATGCCCTCGTCGGGGGCGTGCGGGTGCGGCCGGGTGGGCGCCTGCCGCTTGGCGGCCAGGAACTCCCCGCCCAGCTGCGCCATCCGCTCCGCGCCGGCCTTCTGCCGGAACTCCGGCAGCTCCTCGTCCTCCTCGTCGTGCACGTGGTGACGCACGACCTCCATGAGCTTCGTCAGCGCCTGCTCGAACTCGGCCTCACCGGGCTCCGTGCGGCCCAGGACGACGAGCAGCTCCTTGATCTCCTGGTGCTCGTGCTCGGCGTCGTCGTGCTCGTCGCGCATGCCGACCTCGGGCCAGATCGGGTAGAGCACGGTCTCCTCGGCGAAGGCGTGCAGCGCGAGCTCCAGCGAGATCTGATCGACGAGCACGCGCCGGTTGCCGCGGCCGGCCTCGAGGTGCTGGAACTGCCGCTCGACGACGGCGTGGTCATCGGCGATCAGGTGGTCGATGTCGCCGGGCTGGGTCGGGTAGGACAGCGCCACGGGGGCTCCTCGCGATGGGGGTCGGGGAACGGCCGGCAGCCGCCTCGTCCCGGCGGCCGGTCCCTGCCTCGGCAGGTGTTCCGTCGTGCACCACCTACCCCTCGTCCTCGCAGGTACACGCCCGGATCGGTGCGTGTGCCAACCAGTGCTGGGTAGTCCCGGGGTCCGGCACCGTTCGTGAGACGAGCCGCCGCTGCCCGGTCCCCGGTGTCCCGTCGCGTCTGCGCGCACCGCTCCCCGAACCCCCAGGAGGTCCCCCTGTGAAGGCTGTCGTCTACCGCGGCCCGAAGTCCGTCGCCGTCGAGGAGGTGCCCGACCCGACGATCCAGGCGCCCACCGACGCCGTCGTCCGCATCACCACCACCAACATCTGCGGCTCGGACCTGCACATGTACGAGGGCCGGACGAGCGTGGAGGAGGGCAAGGTCCTCGGCCACGAGAACATGGGCGTCGTCGAGGCGGTCGGGCCCGGTGTCGACCGCATCCGGGTCGGCGACCGGGTCTCGGTTCCGTTCAACATCGCCTGCGGCACCTGCCGCAACTGTCTAACCGGCTGGACGTCGTTCTGCCTGCGGGCCAACCCCACCGAGGGCATGGACGGCGCGGCCTACGGCTACGCCAACATGGGCCCCTACGACGGCGGCCAAGCGGAGTACCTGCGGGTGCCGTGGGCGGACGTCAACCTGCTCACCCTTCCCGAGGGCACCGAGCACGAGAACGACTACACGATGCTCTCCGACGTCTTCCCGACCGGCTGGCACGGCGTCGAGCTCTCCGGTTTCCGGCCCGGTGACCGGATCGCGGTGTTCGGCGCCGGCCCCGTCGGCCTGATGGCCGCGCACAGTGCCGTGCTCCGCGGCGCCTCGCAGGTGTTCGTCGTCGACAAGGAGACCGACCGGCTCGCCCTGGCCGAGAAGTTCGGCGCCACCCCGGTCGACTTCAGCGCGCACGACCCGGTGGAGCAGCTGCTGGACGCGACCGGCGGCCGCGGGGTCGATCGCGGCGTCGAGGCGGTCGGCTACCAGGCGCACGATCCCTCGGGCCAGGAGCACCCCGAGCTGGTGCTGGACAACCTCGCGCAGGTGGTCCGGTCCACCGGCGGGATCGGCGTCGTCGGGGTCTACATGCCGCAGGACCCGGGCGCCGCCACCGACCTCGCCAAGGAGGGCCGGATCCCGTGGCAGTACGGCACCTTCTTCACGAAGGGGCAGTCCATGGGTACCGGCCAGGCACCGGTCAAGCGCTACAACCGGCAGCTGCGCGACCTCATCACCAGCGGCCGGGCGACGCCGTCCTGGATCGTCAGCCACGAGCTGCGGCTCGACGAGGCCGTCGACGGCTACCGCCACTTCGACGACCGCGCCGAGGGGTGGACGAAGGTCCTCCTCCATCCCGACCGCTCCGCCTGATCCGCGCCGTCCCGGGGGTCCGGCGCCACGACCGGACCCCGGGACGGTCAGCTCCCGGGCTCGAGGCCCGTGACCAGGGCGGAGAGGTCGACCACGTGCGGGTCGGGCAGCCGGTCGGCGGCGGTGTCCATGGTCTCCAGGACGGCGGCGGTGAGCCGGTCGGACAGGCCGACCGCCTGCAGGGCGGAGCGGATCAGCCGGGCGTCCTTGGCGGCTCCGGTCAGGCCGAAGCTGACCGGGTAGTCGCCCTCGATCATGAGACCGCCCTTGAGGTGGGCGTAGGGCGTGTCCAGCGGGCCGCCCTCGATGGCGCGCAGGAAGTCCGCCGGGTCCAGGCCGAGCCCGCGGGCCAGCGCGACCGACTGGGCGACGCCCGCGGTCACCATGAACAGCCAGGCGTTGCCGGCCATCTTCATCCGGCTGCCGGCGCCGGCCGCGCCGAGCCAGAGCGTCTTCGAGCCGAGGGCGTCGAGCACCGGCGCCAGCCGCTCGCGGACCTCCTCCGGGCCGGACGCGAGCAGCACGAGCGCGCCCTTCTCGGCCGGCTCCCTGGTGCCGAGGACCGGGCAGTCGACCAGCACGAGGTCCAGCTCGCCCGCCAGCTCGACCGTCCTGTCGGCGCCTTCGATGCCGACGGTCGACGTCTGCAGCCACACCGTGCCGGCGTCCAGCACCATCGTCAGGACGACGTCGGCTCTGGCGACCGCCTCGTCGGGTGAGCCGCCCGGCGCGAGGGCGCCGCAACCACGACGTGCACCGCGGCCGCCGCCGGGTACGTGCGGCCCCATGACCGTCGACGTCGCGCCCGGGACCGTGGCCGTCTACACCGATGTGGTCTGCGCCTGGTCCACCGTGGCCCTGCACCGCTTCTACGCCGCCCGCTCGCGCCTCGGCCTCGACGACGCCGTGCGCGTCGACCACCGGCTGTTCCTGCTTGAGGACGTCAACTCCTTCGCGATCCCGATGCGGATGCTGAACGCCGAGCTGCCGGTCGTCGGGCAGCTCGAGCCCGACCTCGGCATCACCCCGTGGCAGGGCCAGCCCTCGGACTGGCCGGTGACGGTGCTGCTGGCGAACGAGGCGGTGCACGCGGCCAAAGCACAGTCGCCGGCCGCCGCCGAGCAGTTGGACATGGCCCTGCGCCTGGCGTTCTTCCGCGACAGCCGGTGCATCTCGATGCTGCACGAGGTCGTGGACGTGGCCCGCGGCTGCGACGCGGTGGACGCCGACGCGCTGGCCGCCGCGCTGGACGACGGCCGGGCCCGTGGACCGATGATGGCCGACTACCGGGCGCACGCCGGCGAGGTGCAGGGCAGCCCGCACTTCTTCCTCGCCGACGGGTCCGACGTGCACAACCCCGGCACCGAGCAGCACTCCTCCGACGCCGGCTACCCCGTGGTCGACGCCGACCACCCGTCGGCCTACGACGACCTGGTGCGGCGCGCGGCCGGGGCGGCGCAGGCCGGCTGAGTGCCGGTCCGCTGCCGTCACGGTGCCGGGCACGGCGGCTGCCCAGCGTGACGAACGCGCGCTGCCCGGCCGGCGGAGACGTCCGGATCCGTTCCGCGACCGGGCGGGTCGTCGTCGGCCCCGCCTAGCGTTCCCCGGGTCCGGGCGGTGCGTCCCGTTCCACCAGGAACAGCCGGCCGGGCGCCGCCGAACCACCTCCCGGCAGCCGGCCGGGCGGAGGACCGGGGACCCACCGCAGTCCCGGGGTGAAGCACCCAGCGGCCCGGCCGGGCCGCGGTGCCGGGCGTCTTCCCGCCCGAACCCGTCAGCTCACCCGGTAGGCGGCCGTGGAAGAGAGGAACACCGCCGCCCCATGGCGCCCTCGCACGTCCCCGCCCGCCGGCTCCCCGGCACCCGCACCCTCCTCGCCCTCGCCGCCGCCGGCGCCCTCGTGGGGACCCCCGCGCCGGCGCTCGCCGCTCCGGACGATCCCGCGCCCACCACCTCGCAGGAGGCCGGCGCGCTCCTCGCCGCCCGCGCCCACGACCTCGAGGTGGTCACCGAGGACTTCAACGAGGCCCGCGAGCGGCTGCGCGCCGCCCAGTCCGACGCCACGGCCGCCGCCGGGGCGGTCGCCGCGGCCGAGTCCGCCCTCGCCGACGCGCGGGCGCAGGTGCGGGAGGTCGCCCGCAGCGTGTGGACCGGCGACCCGCTGGGGGCCGCGGAGGCGATGCTCTCCAGCGGGTCGGCCGACGAGCTGCTCGACCGCCTGGGCACCCTGCAGACGATCGCCGACCACAACAACGGCGTCCTCGGCGAGGCGGTCGCCACCGACGAGGCCGCCACGGCTGCGCGCGCCGAGGCCGACGCGGCCGCCGGCCAGGCGCAGTCGCTGCTCGACGAGGTCAGCGCCCAGCAGGCGGACCTCGAGGAGCAGGTCGCCGCCTTCCAGGCCGACTACGACCGGCTGGTCGCCGAGGAGCGCGCGGCGCGCGAGGCCGCCGAGCGCGCTGCCGCCGAGGCGGCCGCCCGGGCCGCCGCGGAGCAGGCCGCGGAGGACGCCGCGGAGGCCGCCGCCGAGCAGGCCGCCGGGGAGTCCGCGGATCCCGCGCCCGCCGAACCCGCGCCGGCCCCCGCCCAGCCGGCGCGCCCGGCGGCCCCGGCCGCCGCGCCCCCGCCGCCGGTGTCGGTCCGGGCGCCGGGCGCGGCCGCGCAGGTCGCCGTGGACACCGCGCTGGCCCAGCGCGGCGATCCCTACGTGTGGGCCGCGGCGGGGCCGGACTCCTTCGACTGCTCGGGACTGACGTCCTTCGCCTACCGGGCGGCCGGCGTCTCGCTGCCGCACTCCAGCCGGATGCAGTCGCAGATGGGCACACCCGTGTCGCGGGCCGATCTCCAGCCCGGAGACCTGGTGTTCTTCTACAGCCCGGTCAGCCACGTGGGCATGTACATCGGCAACGGGCAGATGGTGCACGCCTCGACGTACGGGCAGCCGGTGCAGATCGCGTCGGTGGACTCGATGGGCGGCTACAACAGCGCCCGCCGGATCGCCTGACCGCCCGGGCCGGCCGGCACGCAGCCGGCCGGCCCGGTCACGGCAGGGCGCTCAGCACCTTGTCCAGCGTCACCGGGAGGTCGCGGACGCGGATGCCGGTGGCGCGGTGCACCGCGTTGACCACCGCCGCCGCCGTCCCGGTGATGCCGATCTCGCCGATGCCCTTGCTGCCCATGGCGTTGACGTGCGGGTCGTGCTCGTCGAGCCAATGTGCCTGCATGTCGCCGACATCGGCGTTGACGGTCACGTGGTACTCGGCGAGGTCGTGGTTGGCGACCTGACCGATCCGGTCGTCCCAGACGCTGTTCTCGTGCAGGGCCATCGACAGGCCCATGGTCATCCCGCCCAGGAACTGCGACCGCGCCGTCCGCGGGTTGATGATCCGGCCCGCCCCGAAGACGCCGTGCAGCCGCGGCACCCGGATCTCGCCGGTGTCGGCGTGCACCCGCACCTCCGCGAACTGGGCGCCGAAGGCGTAGGCGGCGTGCGCGTCGTCCTGCGCCGCCTGGTCGACGTCCCCGGAGACCTCGTCGCCGTCCGACGGCGACCGGCCGTACTTCGAGCGGAACTCCCGCGCCGCCACGGTCAGCGCCGACCCCCACGTGCTGGTGCCGGAAGAGCCGCCGGCCACCGAGGCGATCGGGTAGCGGGTGTCGCCGATGCGCACGTCGACGTCGTCGAGGTCCACGCCGAGCGCGTCGGCGGCGATCTGCGGCAGCACCGTCCAGGCGCCGGTGCCCAGGTCGGCGGCGCCGATCTCGGCGACGTACCGGCCGTCGGTGAAGCGGATCCGCGCGGTCGACGTCGCCTGGCGCATCGTCGGGTAGACCGACGACGCCACGCCCGTGCCCACGAACCAGGCGCCGTCGCGGTGCCGGGCCGGGGGGCGGTCGGCCCAGCCGAACCGTTGCGCGCCCTCGCGCAGGCACTGCACGAGGTTGCGGCTCGACCACGGCTTGCCGGTCTCCGGGTCGGCCTCGGGCTCGTTGCGGATGCGCAGCTCGACCGGGTCCATGCCCAGCCGCTCGGCCAGCTCGTCCATCGCGACCTCGGGGCCGAACATGCCCGGGCACTCCCCCGGCGCCCGCATCCACGAGGGGACGGGCACGTCGAGGGGGGCCAGCCGGTGCGTCGTCCGCCGGCTCGGCGAGGCGTACATCATCCGGGTGGGGACGCCGGTCTGCTCCGCGTACTCCTTGATCCGCGAGGTCTGCTCGACCACGTCGATCGCGATCGCCTGCAGCCGGCCGGTGCGGTCGGCGGCCAGCTGCAGCCGCTGGATCGTCGGGGTGCGGTAGCCCACGAGGGAGAACATCTGCTGCCGGGTCAGGCCCAGCTTCACCGGCCGGCCGGGCAGCGCGCGAGCGGCCATCGCAGCGAGGAAGACGTGCGCGTGCGGGGTGCCCTTCGAGCCGAACCCGCCGCCGACGTACGGGCAGACGACCCGGACCTGCTCCTGCTCCAGCCCGAACACCTCGCACACCGCGGCCCGGTCGGGGTGGACGCCCTGGGTGGAGTCCCACAGCGTCAACGGGACGTCCGCAGCCGGGTCCCACAGCGCCGTCGTCGCGTGCGGCTCGAGCGGGTTGTTGTGGTACATCGCCGTGGAGTACGTCTCCTCGACGGTCACGTGCGCGGTCGCCATCGCGGCGGCGACGTCGCCCTCGGCGGTGTCGGTCTCATGGCCCGCGTTGACCTTTTCCGGCGCGTACAGCTCGGGGTGGTCCTCCCGCAGGGTGCTGTCGTGCGGCTGCTCGGCGTAGGTCACCCGGACGGCGTCGGCGGCCTGCCGGGCCAGCTCCGAGGTCTCGGCGACGACGAGCGCGACGACCTGCCCGCGGAAGGCCACCTCGTCGCCCTGCAGGACGGCGAACTCCCGGTCGTCGGTGGAGGCCAGCCGCTCGGCGTTCTCGTGCGTCAGGACGGTCAGCACGCCGTCGAGCGCCTCGGCGGCGGACGTGTCGACGCCGGTGACCCGGCCGCGGGCGACCGTCGCCTGCACCGGGTGCACGAACGCCGGGTGCTCGACCGGCGTCTCGATGGCGTAGGTGGCGGTGCCGCGCACCTTGGCCTCGCCGTCGCGGCGGACGGTGTCGCGGCCGATCGCGCGGGGCTCCAGCAGCTCGGTCATGCCCGTGCCTCCGTGGTCAGGTCGCGGACGGTGGCGACGGCGGTGCGCGTCACCAGCGGGATCTTGAAGCCGTTGCCGCCGTCCACCCCGGGCTGGGGCTGGGCGGCGGTGAGCTCGACCTCCAGGGCGTGCCGGACGGCGTCGTCGGTCAGCGGGCTCCCGGCCAGGACCTCCTCCGCGCGGGTCGCCCGCCACGGCGTGTGCGCCACCCCGCCGAGGGCGAGCCGCACCTCCCCACCGGCCACCACGGCGGCGACCGACACCAGCGCGAAGGCGTAGGACGCGCGGTCGCGGACCTTGCGGTAGGCCGAGCGCGCGCCGGCCGGCAGCGGCGGCAGGTCGATGGCCGTGACGAGCTCGCCGTGCTCGAGCACGGTGTCGCGCGAGGGGTCGTCGCCGGGCAGCCGGTGCAGCTCGGCGAACGGGACGGTGCGGGTGCCGGCCGGGCCGAGCACCTGCACCCGCGCGTCGAGCACGGCCAGGGCGACCGCCATGTCGGAGGGGTGGGTGGCGATGCAGGTGGCCGGGTCGCCCGGGTCCGGCAGGGCGGCGGGCACCCCGAGGACGGCGTGGTAGCGGGTGTAGCCGCCGACGGCCGAGCAGCCGCTGCCGGGCTCCCGCTTGTTGCACGGGGTGCTGACGTCGGTGAAGTAGACGCACCGGGTGCGCTGCAGCGGGTTGCCGCCGGCGGTGGCGAGGTTGCGCAGCTGCCCGGTCGCCCCGGCCAGCAGCGCCTGCGCCAGCACCGGGTAGCGCTCGCGGACCCGGCGGTCGGCGGCCAGCTCGCTGTTGGTGACGGCGGCGCCGATCCGCAGGCCGCCGTCGTCGGTGTCGGTCACCTCCCGGGAGGTCAGCCGACGGACGTCGACCACGAGGTCGGGGCGGGCGACGCCGAGCTTGAGGTGGTCGACGAGGTTGGTGCCGCCGGCGAGGAACACCGCGCCCGGCTCGGCGGCCACGGTGCGCACGGCCTCGGCCTCGTCGGCCGGCCGGGCGAAGGCGAAGGGCTTCACGCCGCGCCGCCCGCCTGCTGCACCGCCGGGACGATGTTCGCGTAGGCCCCGCAGCGGCAGAGGTTGCCGCTCATCCGCTCGGCCACCTCGTCGTGCGTGAGCCGCGGCTCGGCGGTGAGGTCCGCGCTCGCGTGGCTGGGCCAGCCGCGCCGCACCTCGTCCAGCAGACCGACGGCCGAGCAGACCTGGCCGGGCGTGCAGTACCCGCACTGGAAGGCGTCGTGGTCGATGAAGGCCTGCTGCACCGGGTGCAAGCCGCCGTCGCCGGCGAGCCCGTCGGCGGTGGTGACCTCCGCTCCGTCGTGGGCGACCGCCAGGGCGAGGCAGCTCAGCGCGCGGTCGCCGTCCAGCAGCACGGTGCACGCCCCGCACTGGCCGTGGTCGCAGCCCTTCTTCGGACTGGTGTTGCCCAGCCGCTCGCGGAGCGCGTCGAGCAGCGTCGTCCGGGTGTCGACGGTCAGGCGCTGCTGCTGCCCGTCGACGGTCAGGGTGATCTCGGCGGAGACGCCGTCCGGAGCCATGGCCGCGCAGGTGCCCCCGCGGCCCGGCGGGTCAAACCCGGTCGCGCGCGTCCGGTCCGCCGGGGTCCTCCGGGCCGTCGAGCAGCACGCCCTCCTCGAAGACGACGGGCGGCTGCGCGGGCGCGCCCTCCTCGGCGGACGCCGCGACGCCGTGCTCGACCGCGACGCCGTGCTCGACCGCGACGCCGTGCTCGACCGCGACCGTCTCGGCCACGACCGGCGGCGGCACCGCAGCAGGCTGCCCCGGAGGCTGCTCCTCCTCGCCGGAGGACCGGCTCGCCGCGACCGCCGCGGCCGCGACCCCGGCCACCGCGGCGGCAGCACCGGCGGCCACGGCCTTCCCGGACACGCCTGCCCTGCCGCTGTCGCCGTGCGAGCCCACGGCCGCGGCGGCGCCGGGCACACCGGCGTCCAGGTGCGGGTTGACCGAACCCCGCCAGCCGCCGCTCGCGCCCTCCCGCTCCACCAGCGCCTTGAACCGCTCGAGGTCCGAGCGCACCTGCTGCTCCACGACGCCGAGCGCGTCGCCGGCCTTCTCCACCAGCCCCTCGGGCTCGTACTCGAGCTCCAGGTGCACGATCGTCGAGTCCGGCCCGGCGGGCTCGAACCAGACGGCGCCGGCGTTGGTCGCCCCGCTGGTGGCGGCCCAGGCGACCTTCCGGTCGGGGACCTGCTCGAGCACCGTGGCGTCCCACTCGCGGCGGACGCCGCCGATCTCCGCGACCCAGTGCAGGTGGGCGTCGTCGAGCTGGCGCACCTCCCGCACACCGCCCATGAACTGCGGGAACTCCTCGAACTGGGTCCACTGGTCGTAGGCGGTGCGCAGCGGGACGTCGACCTGCATCGACTTCTCCACCTTCGTGGTCATGCCGTTCTCCCTGGGGTCGGGGCTGCGGAGCAGGACCGTCCGCACCTACCCCGGTCACGGCTGGCCGACGCCCGCCGCGTGTGGGCACGCCGGGGCGGGTAGCCCCCGGTCATGGCCAACACGACACCGAACACGCCGGACCTGAGCGAGACCGGGCTGCGCGACCTCAAGGTCGACGAGCTCCGCGACCGCGCGAAGGAGGCCGGCATCGAGGGCACGTCGTCGATGAAGAAGGAGGAGCTGGTCTCCGCGCTGTCCGAGCAGGCCCGCGGCGGCGGGTCGGCCGGCGGGTCCGGCTCCGACGGCGGTTCCGGCGGCGGCTCCGGCGGCGCGGGCGAGCCCGGCGACGCCGGGCCGGACGGCGGGCACCTGCGCACCGGCGACCAGACCTCGAAGTCGCTGAAGTACTCGCAGGAGGTCACCTCCCCCGACGATGACCCCGAGCGCCCGGGCCGCAGCCTCGCGACCACGAGCCACGAGGTCATCCGGCAGTGGGCCGAGGAGCGCGGCGGCGAGCCGGCGACCGTGCCGGGCACCGAGCACGGCGACCACCTCGGCGTGCTGCGGCTGGACTTCGGCGGCGACGACGACGACCTGCGCAAGGTCAGCTGGGACGAGTGGTTCGCCACCTTCGACGCCCGCGAGCTGAACTTCATCTACCAGGAGGAGCGCAAGGACGGGAACCAGAGCACCTTCTTCCGCCTGGAGAGCCCGAACCGCGAGGACGGCTGACCGGCCGGGGGGCAGGCTGGCCGGCGTGACCCCGCTGCCCCTGCCCCCGGTCCCGGCCCGCGTCGTCGCCGCCCCGATGGCCGGCGGGCCGTCCACCGCCGCACTGGCCGCGGCCGTCGGGGACGCCGGCGGGCTGGGCTTCCTCGCCGCCGGTTACCGCAGCGCCGACGCCGTGGTCGAGGAGGTGGGCCGGCTGCGCGCGCTCAGCCCGGCGCCCTTCGGCGTCAACGTCTTCAGCCCGACGCCGACCCCGCCGGAGGAGGCCGCCCGGGTCCCCGCCTACGCGGAGCTGCTCGCGCCGCGCGCGGCCGCCCTCGGCGTCCGGCTCGGCGACCCGGTGCACACCGACGACGACCACGACGCGAAGGTCGCCGTCCTCGCCCGGCTGCGACCGGCCGTCGTCTCGTTCGCCTTCGGCGTGCCCCCGGCCCGCTCGGTGGAGGCGCTGCACGCGGCCGGCGTGCCCGTCTGGCTGACCGTCACCTCACCCGAGGACGCCGTCGCCGCGACCGCGGCCGGCGCCGACGCCCTCGTCGTGCAGGGCTGGGAGGCCGGCGGGCACCGCGGCGGCGGCTCCGACGCCGAGCCCGCCGAGCTGGGGCTGCTGCCGCTGCTGGCGATGGTCCGGCGGGTGAGCGACCTGCCGCTCGTCGCCGCCGGCGGGATCGCCGACGGCCGCGGTGTCGCCGCCGTGCTCGCGGCCGGCGCGTCACTCGCCCAGCTGGGGACGGCGTTCCTGCGGTGCCCGGAGGCCGGGACCGCGCCGGTGCACGCCGCCGTGCTCGCCGAGGACCGGCCGACCACGGTGACGCGGGTGTTCACCGGCCGGCGGGCCCGCGCCCTGGTCAACCGGGCGACGGCGGAGCTGCCCGCCGACGCCCCGGCCGCCTACCCGGAGGTGCACGCGCTGACCCAGCCGCTGCGGGCGGCGGCGCGGGCGGCCGGGGACGCCGAGCAGCTGCACCTGTGGGCCGGCCAGGCGCACGCGCTCGCCGAGCCGGTGCCGGCCGGCGAGCTCGTCACGCGGCTGGCGGCCGGGGCGCGGGAGGCCCTGGCCGGCGCCCGGTTCTAGGCGAGCGGGCGCAGCGCCTCGGTCAGCGGGGTCGTCGGCCGGCCGGCCAGCCGGGAGAGGTCGCCGGTGGTCGAGTCGAGGGCGCCCTGCGCGATGGCGGCGTCCATCCCGGCGACGAAGCGCGCCGTCGGCTCGTCCAGCCCGACCCCGGTGAGGACGGCGACGTGCTCGTCGGTGCTCAGCCGCCGGTAGGTGACGTCGCGGCCGAGCACCTCCGCGCAGGCGGCGGCGAGCTCGTCGAAGGTCCAGGCGGTGTCGCCGGAGAGCTCGTAGACGCGGCCCTCGTGCCCGTCGCCGGCCAGGACCGCGGCGGCCGCGGCGGCGTAGTCGGCCCGGGTCGCGCTGGCCACCCGGCCGTCGCCCGCGCTGGCGGAGACGGTGCCGGCGGCCGCGGCCTCCTGCAGGGCCTGCGCGTAGTTCTCGGTGTACCAGCCGTTGCGGAGCAGGACGAACGGGACGCCGCTCGCCCGCACGTCGGCCTCGGTCTGCCGGTGCGTCCCGGCGAGGGCCAGCGGGCTGTCGTCGGCGCGCAGGATGCTGGTGTAGGCCACCAGCGCGACGCCGGCACGGGCCGCGGCGTCGAGCACCGTTCGGTGCTGCTGCACGCGGGCCGCCGGGTCGCTGCCGGAGACCAGCAGCAGCCGGTCGCCGGCGGACAGGACGGCGTCGAGCGTCGCCGCGTCGTCGTAGTCCATCCGCGCCACCCGGACCCCGCGGGCGGCCAGGCCGGTCAGCTCCTCGACCCGGCGGCCGCCGGCGACGACGTCCTCCGCCGGGACGCCGCGCGCCAGCAGCTCCTCGACGACGAGACGGCCCAGGTGCCCGGTGGCCCCGGTGACGACGATCGACATGTGTACCTCCGGCGGAGCAGTGAGGGGCACGGGCGTGCCCCTGCCGGCGGCAACCCGGCCGCCTCGGCAAGTGTTCCAACGTTCAACGACGTCGTGAGCGTCAACTTCGGGTTGACGCTGCACGGGGCGTCAACCTACGGTTGACGGCATGACGCCTCCCGTGCAGATCCCGGTCCGGCTCGACGACCTCATCGACTCCATCCGCAAGGTCCACTCCGACCCCCTGCAGCAGCTCACCGACGCGGTGCTCGTGGCCGACGCCGTCGGTGAGATCGCCGACTCCCTCATCGGCCACTTCGTCGACCAGGCCCGCCGACAGGGCGCCTCCTGGACCGACATCGGCCGCAGCATGGGCGTGACCAAGCAGGCGGCGCAGAAGCGCTTCGTCGGCCGGGCCGACAAGCCGATGGACCCGCAGGAGGGGTTCAGCCGGTTCACCCCCCGCGCCCGCAACGTCGTGGTGGCCGCCCAGGAGGAGGCACGCGCCGCCGGGGCGGTCGAGGTCTCCCCCGCCCACCTGGTGCTCGGCCTGCTCCGCGAGCCCGAGGGCATCGGCGCCCGGGTGGTGGCCGCGCACGCCGGGTCGCTGGACCGGGTCCGGGAGGCGGCCGCCGCCACCCTGCCGCCGGGCTCCGGCGCGCCCGTCCCGGCGCTGATCCCGTTCGACGACAGCTCCAAGGCCGCTCTCGAGGGCACCTTCCGGACCGCGCTGCGGCTCGGTCACGACTACGTCGGGACCGAGCACCTGCTGCTGGCCCTGCTCGAGCAGGAGGCCGGCGCCGGGCTGCTCACCGGCCTCGGCGTCGACGCCGCCCGGGCGGAGGAGGAGATCGCCACCGCGCTGCGGGCCGCCGCCGAGGCCGCCGGTGGAGCGGCCGGCGACTAGGCCCGCCCGGCCGCCCGGGACCGGAAGTCCCCGCGGCCGCTGTCCCGCCGCCAGTCGGCGAACGACTCCCCGGTGAGCTCCTCGAGCAGCGCGATGTCCTCCAGGAGGGGCGCCAGCACCTCCCGGCGGACCTCGACGGGCATCGGCGGCCGGGCCACCGACCCGGCGTGCAGCGCGGCCAGCAACGGCCGGCTCGCCTGCCGCCACACCCGCGGCGGCACGTGCGCGCCGAGGGCCGCGCCGGCGCGGGCCACCCGGGCCAGCGCCCGGTGCCGCGGGTCGTCCCCGACGTGCGGCTTGACGTTCTCCGGCGGCACGGCGTGCGCCAGCCCCGGCTCGGCGCCGAGGAAGACGCTCACCCGGTCCAGGGTCGCGCGCGGGGTGTCGACCAGTTCGCGGTAGCGCAGCAGCAGCACCTGCTCGCGCGGCAGGTGCCCGTAGAGGCTGCTCAGCTGCTCGCCGTAGCGGGACAGGCCGCGGTAGTGCCAGAAGGGAGCCCACCCGTCGGCGACCCGCTGCTCCTCGCGGCGGACCGCGGTCAGGAAGTCGGCCTCGGGCTCCAGGCCGTCGGCGCGCAGGTGCACCCAGTTGCTGTAGGCGCGGTCGACCGGGTCGCGCACGATCGCGACGACCTTGACCCCCGGCACGTCGGCGGCCAGCCGGGCCTGCGCGGCGCGGTCGTAGAGGTAGAAGGGCGTGCTCTCCCCCGCCGGCGTCCCGGCCGGGGCCCCGGCGAACAGCGCCAGGTACTCCGAGCGGCGCCAGATCCACTCCTGGGCGCTGTGCGCGTCCCCGGGGCCGCGCTGGCCGCTGCGCGGCGGGGGCCGGCCGTCGGTCAGGTAGTACTTGGGCTCCTTGACCGGCGACAGGTACAGGCCCGGGTGGGTCGCCAGCGCCGCGTGCAGCGCCGTCGTCCCGGCCTTGGGCGCGCCGGCGATGACGAAGTCGGGCAGCCGGCCGGCCGGTGCGCGCATGGGGTCCCTCCTGGGCTCGGTGGGGTCGGTCGGGTGGCGGGTACCGGTCGGGCGGGGTGTAGACACGCGGCGTGACCGCCAGCCGCACCCGTGTCCCCGCTCCGCGCCCGCCCGAACCGCAGCGCCTGTGGGCCGACGCCGAGGTGGTCGTGGAGCCGGAGGACGCGCGGCCCGGGTCGTGGGCCGGCGGCCCGTCGGCGCAACTGGTCGACGGCACCTGGTGGCTGGCCTATCGGCTGCGCCGGCCGGTCGGGGAGGGCCGCGGCTTCGGCAACGTGCTCGCCCGGTCCGACGACGGCGTGCGCTTCGAGCCGGTGGCCGCCCTCGGCAAGGACCGCTTCGGCGCGGAGTCGCTCGAGCGCCCGGCGCTGGTGCGCACCCCGGAGGGCCGGTGGCGCCTCTACGTCAGCTGCGCGACGCCGGGGACGAAGCACTGGCGGGTCGACCTCCTGGAGGCCGACGACGTCGCGGGCCTGGCCACCGCGCCGGCGCGGACGGTGCTGCCCGGCAGCGACCTCGCGGCGGTCAAGGACCCGGTCGTGCGGTTCGACGGCTCGCAGTGGCACCTGTGGGCGTCGGTGCACCCGCTCGACGACCCCGACGCGACCGACCGGATGACCACGGAGCACGCCACCAGCCCCGACGGGGTCGGGTGGACGTGGCGCGGCACCGCGCTGGCCGGGACGCCGGGCAGCTGGGACGCCCGCGGGGTCCGCTTCACGGCCGTGGTGCTCGACGGCTCGCGGACGTGGGCCGTCTACGACGGCCGGGCGACCGCGGAGGAGAACTGGGAGGAGCGCACGGGGCTGGCCGTGCACGACGGCGAGCTCGGCTTCCGCGCGGCGGACGGCGGGCCGCTGCTCGAGAGCCCGCACCCGCCGGGGGGCCTCCGCTACGCCGACGTGGTCGCCCTGCCCGGTGGCGGCGCCCGGTGGTTCTACGAGGCCACCCGGGCCGACGGCGCGCATGAGCTGCGCACCGTGCTGCTGTCCGGCTGAGGTGCTCGCGCCTGCGGCCACGGGGACCGAGCCTGGCGGCTCACCGTGAACCCCGTCAAATCCGACCGGGTTGGTAGGGATACACCGGCGGCTGCGGTCAGGCCGCGCGGATCGCCGAGACGTCGAACTCGATCTGGATCCGGTCGCTGACCAGGACCCCGCCGGTGTCCAGCGGGGTGTTCCAGGTCAGCCCCCAGTCGCTGCGCTTGATCGCCAGCGCCCCCTCGAACCCGACGCGGGCGTTGCCGAACGGGTCCATCGCCGAGCCGGTCAGCGCGAAGTCGATGCTCACCGGCCGGGTGACGTCGCGGATCGTCAGGTCGCCGGTCACCCGGTAGACGTCGTCGTCGACCTGCTCCACGGCGGTCGAGGTGAAGACGATCGCCGGGAAGGTCTCGACGTCGAGGAAGTCCGGTGAGCGCAGGTGCGCGTCCCGGTCGGGCTGGCCGGTGTCGACGCTCGCGGTGGCGATCCGCAGCGTGACCCGGCTGGCCGCGGGGTCGCGGGTGTCCAGGTGCGCCTCGCCCTCGAACTCCCGGAACGAGCCGCGCACGGTGGTCACCATGGCGTGGCGGGCCCGGATGCCGATGCGGGTGTGCGCGGCGTCGACGAGGTAGTCCCCGGTCACGTCGGTCAGCGCGGTGGTCGCCGCGTCGAAGTCGCTGGGGTCCGCGTCGGAGGCGCGGTGCTTGGCCACGGTCGTCGTCCCTCCCACAGGTGCACCCCATCCTCCCCGACGGGGCCGCGCGCGGCAGGACCGGCCCCCCGTCAGCGGCGCCGGGTCTCCGGGAACAGCAGGTCGACGAAGCGCTGCGCGGTCGGCTGCGGCTCGTGGTTGGCCAGGCCGGGCCGCTCGTTGGCCTCGATGAACACGTGCTCGGGACCGTCGAGGTCGGGGACGAGGAAGTCCAGGCCGGTGACCGGGATCCCGATCGCGCCGGCGGCGCGCACGGCCGCGGCGGCGATTCCCGGGTGCAGCCGGTCGGTGACGTCGGTGATCGTGCCGCCGGTGTGCAGGTTCGCCGTCCGGCGGACCCGGATGCGGGTGCCCGCGGGCGGGACGTCGTCCATCGCCCAGCCGGCCTCGGCCGCCACCGCGGCCGTCGTGGCGTCCAGGGGGATCCGCGACTCGCCGCCGGTGGCCCGTGCGCGCTGCCGGCTGCGCTCCGCCACCAGGGCCGTCAGGTCGGAGACGCCGTCGGCGACGACCTCGGCCGGGCGGCGGACGGCGGCGGCCACCACCTCGCCGTCGATGACGACCACCCGCAGGTCCTCGCCGGGGACGCACTCCTCCACCAGCACGTCCGGGCAGTGCCGCAGCGCCAGGTCGACGGCCGCGCGCAGGCCCGTCCCGTCGCGCACGCCGACGGTGATGCCCTTCCCCTGCTCGCCCCGGGCGGGCTTGACCACCAGCTCGGCGCAGCGGCCGAGCAGGTCCAGCGCCGGCTGCAGGTCGCCCGCGGCCACCTCGACCGCCTCGGGCACCCGCACCCCGGCCGCCGCGACCACCCGCCTGGTCACCCGCTTGTCGTCGCAGCGGCTCATCGCCACCGCCGTGGTGAGCTCCGACAGCGACTCGCGGGTGAGCAGGCTGCGGGCGCCGAGCGTCAGGCGCATCTCCCCGTGCGCGGCGTCGGTGACCTCCACGCGGATCCCGCGGCGCAGCGCCTCGTCGGCCAGGATCCGCGCGTACGGGTTGAGCTCGTCCAGCCCGGGCGGCGCCGGCACGAACAGCGGCGCGTTGACGCCGTTGCGGCGCTTGACCACCAGGACCGGCACCTGCCGGAAGCCGAGCCGGCGGTACAGCGAGATGGCGCGGGCGTTGTCGTGCAGCACCGACAGGTCCAGGTAGCTGCGGCCCCGGGCCAGGTAGCGCTCGGCGAGCACCCGGACCAGCGCCTCGCCAGTACCCGGCGGCGCCTCCCGCGGGTCGGCGGCCAGGCACCAGAGGCTCGTGCCGCCCTCCGGGTCGCCGAACGCGCGCACGTGGTCGACGCCGGTCACCGTGCCGACGACCCGGCCGGTGCGGCGGTCCTCGGCGACCAGGTAGCGGACGGTGCGCCCGGCGTGGTTGCGCCACACCGAGTCGGGGTCGCCGGGGACCAGCCCGGCCAGGTCGGTGACCCGGACCATGGCCTCGACGTCGGCCGGCGAGGCGACGGTGCGGACGAAGACGCCGCCGATGAGGTCCCGGCGGGGCCGGTAGCGGTGCAGGTCCAGCCGGAAGGTCAGCGACGGGTCGAGGAAGAGCTCGTCGGGCGCCGTCCCCACCAGCACCTGCGGGTCGCGCGGGTACATGCACACGTCGCGCCGCCCGTCCCGCTCGGCGCGCAGCGCCTCGACCAGCCGGCCGGGGTCGTCGAAGGTCTGGCCGAACACCAGCCGGCCCCAGCCCAGGTCGAGGCACGCCTCGGGCTGCATGCCGCGCAGCTGGTGCTCCGAGGGGCGCTCCCAGCCGCCGGTGATCGGGGGGACGGCGGACAGCGGCCGCCGGACGTCAGGCCGCGCGACCACGGAGCCCCCTCCCCCCGGTGGCGGGCGGTCGTCGGGAGGGGCGCTGGAGGTCCACGGGATGAGCCGTCCTCGCTCGTGCGTCCGGTCCGCGGCGGTGCGCTCCACCCGTCCGGTCGGGGGCACCTGCCCGGCACACGCCCCGGCGAAACGCCTCCGGTGCGGAATCCGCCCCGCCCGTCACGCCGTGCCACCGGCGCCGACGAGCCGGGCCGGCCCGGCCGGCACCCGCGTGGTGGACGCCCGGAGCAGCTCGAACACCCCC
Source organism: Blastococcus sp. SYSU D00813 (assembly GCF_054050735.1). Taxonomy (NCBI): domain Bacteria; kingdom Bacillati; phylum Actinomycetota; class Actinomycetes; order Geodermatophilales; family Geodermatophilaceae; genus Blastococcus; species Blastococcus sp. SYSU D00813. The sequence continues at coordinate 107,826 of NZ_JBJGZX010000009.1, read as the reverse complement.
CGCGCGGCCACGGCCCACCGGCGACGACGGCTCCCCGCGCAGCCACGTCGCGGCCGCGACGAGCAGCTGGAGGCCGGCCGACGCCTGGAGGTCGAGGTGCAGCGGTAGCGGCACCGGGTGGTCGGTCACCAGGGTGTCGGCCGGCCCTCTCGCGCCCTACCCCGCGGCCGGCCGACCACATCACGTCCCGCGCCGGTTTGCCGCCGCTCGCGGCGGGCAGGGAGAGCGGGCGCCTCGGGTGAGCAGCCACCCCGGGACGGCGCCCCTCTTCTCCGAGAGACCTCGATGACCTCTGCTCCGCCCCGGGGCACGGCCTCCGCCGTGCCCCTGTCCGACCGCACCCTGACCGACCTCCCGGCCGCCGTCTCGGTGCCCGGCTACGACCGGAGCGCACTCGTCCCGGCGATCGTGCACATCGGCGTCGGCGGCTTCCACCGCGCGCACCAGGCCGTCTACCTCGAGGAACTCGCCCGGCGCGGGGTGGCCGACTGGGGCGTGGTCGGGGTGGGCCTGCACAGCCGCGAGATCGGCGAGGTGCTCGACGCGCAGGACCGCCTCTACACGGTGGTCGAGCGGGCCGAGGACGGCGACCGCGCGACCGTCGTCGGCGTCCTGACCGGCTACCTCTACGCCCCGGACGACCCGGAGGCGGTGCTCACGGCCCTGACCGACGAGCGCACCCGCCTGGTGAGCCTGACCATCACCGGCACCGGGTACCGCATCGACGCCCACACCGGGGAGTTCGACGCCGACGACGAGCACGTCGCCGGTGACCTCGAGGACCCGGGCACCCCGTCGACGGTGTTCGGCTACCTGGTGGAGGCGCTGCACCGGCGGCGGTCGGCGGGGCTGCCGCCCTTCACCGTGATGAGCTGCGACAACATGCAGTCGAACGGGCGCGCGGCGCGCACCTCGGTGGTCTCGTTCGCCCACCTCCGCGACGAGAAGGACGGCGGTGACCTCGCCGGCTGGATCGACGCGAACGTCGCCTTCCCCAGCAGCATGGTCGACCGCATCACCCCGAACACCAGCCCCGAGGACCGGGACGCGGTCGCCGAGGCCCTGGGCGTCGACGACCGCTGGCCGGTGATCACCGAGCCGTTCCGGCAGTGGGTGGTCGAGGACGAGTTCTGCAACGGCCGTCCGCCGCTGGAGGACGTCGGCGTCCGGTTCGTCCCCGACGTCTCCCCCTACGAGACGATCAAGACCCGGCTGCTCAACGCCGGGCACAGCTCGATCGCCTACCTCGGGTACCTGGCCGGCCACCGGACGACCGCCGACGTCATGGCCGACCCGGTCCTGCGGGAGTTCCTCACCCGGCTCATGGCCGAGGAGATCGCGCCGTCCCTGCCCGACGTCCCGGACCTGGACCTCGCGGGGTACCAGGCCACCCTGCTCGACCGGCTGGCCAACCCGCGGATGGCCGACCAGCTCGCCCGACTGGCCCGGCGGGGCTCGACGAAGATCCCCAACTACGTGCTGCCGTCGGTGCGCGCGGCCCTCGACGCCGGGCGGCCGCACCACCTGCTGTGCGTGGCCGTGGCCGGCTGGCTGCGCTTCCTGCGCGGGCAGGACTACGCCGGGGACGAGGTCCCGGTCGCGGGGCCGCGCATGGACCTGGTGCCGGTCGCGCAGGAGGCCGGCAGCGACGCCTCGCCCCTGCTGTCGGAGCAGGCCGTCTTCGACTCCATCGGGCGCGACCCCCGCTTCGCCGACTGCGTGCAGGACGCCCTGTCCGCCCTCGAGGACGAGGGCCCGTGCGAGGTCGTGCAGCGGTTCCTGGCGGTCCGCGACGGCGCGGCCGCGGGCGGGGGGCGGGCCGGGTGACCGGGCGCTCCCTCCCGCTGGACCCCGCCGCCGTCACCACGCTGCTCGTGGACGCCGACGGCACCCTCTTCCCCTCCGAGGAGCCGGCCTACGCCGCCTCGGCCGACGTCACCAACCGGTTCCTCGCCGGGCTGGGCGCGCAGCGGGCGTTCGCCCCGGAGGAGCTGCAGCGGAAGACCAACGGGAAGAACTTCCGGGCGGCGGCCGCGGAGCTCGCCGCCGGGTACGGCCGCGAGCTGACCCGTGCGGACCTCGAGCGCTGGGTCGCCGAGGAGAAGGACGTCGTGACCGCGCACCTGCGGGCCGTCCTGCGCCCGGACCCGGCGGTGCGGGAGCCGCTGGAGCGCCTGGCCGGCCGGTTCTCGCTCGCGGCGGTCACCTCCAGCGCGTCGTCCCGGCTCGGGGCGTGCCTGGAGGTGACCGGCCTGGCGCCGCTCTTCCCGGCCGGCCGGCGGTTCAGCGCGGAGGACTCGCTGGCCGAGCCCACGAGCAAGCCCGACCCGGCGGTGTACGTGCACGCCGGCGGCGAGGTGGGGGTGACCCCGGACGAGGCGGTCGCGGTGGAGGACTCGGTCAACGGCGCCCTGTCCGCGGTCGCCGCCGGCTACCCCACGGTGGGCATCCTGCAGTTCGTGCCGGCGGCCGACCGGGACGACCGAGCGGCCGCGCTGCGCGAGGCCGGGGTGGCGGCCGTCGTCGGGTCGTGGGCCGAGCTGGAGGAGCTGCTGGGCTGAGCTCCGCGCCTCAGCCGGTCAGCGGCCGCCGCGCCCGCCGCCGGCCGAAGGCCTGGCGGACCCGCTGCCGGCGGTTGGGCGTGCGCTCGGCGTCCAGCAGCCGGGTGTCGGCGAGCAGCTGCTCGACCGGTCCGAGGTCGGGCGGGGTGAACGGCACCAGGGAACGGCCGGTGGGACGGCGCAGCTCCTCGACGGCACCCAGCAGCGACCCCCCGTTCCGCTCGACGGCGGCCGTCACCTCGGCGGGCTCGACCCCCAGGTGCTCGGCCAGCAGCCGGTCCCGCAGCGCCACGACGGCGGCGGCCACCGGCGCCTGGTCCCCCTGCTGCGCGGCGACCTCGATGCTGAGGTCGCACTCGGTGTCCAGCCCCATCGACCGGTTGTTCAGGTTCGCCGAGCCGATGCGCAGCAGCCGGTCGTCGACGACCAGCACCTTCGCGTGCACGTAGACCGACCGCCGTCCCTCGGTGACGGGCACGTACAGGCGGAAGCGGCCGTGCCGGTCGGCCCGGCGCACCATCTCCAGCAGGGCGGCCCGGGCCGAGCCCATGGCCTTCTCCTCCAGCCACCCCCACGCCTCGTGCGGGTTGAGGACGACGAACTCCGGCCCGTCCTCCTCCTGCAGCCGCTCCGCGATCGCCTCGGCGATCCGGCGGTTGGCGAAGTACTGCGTCTCGATGTACACGGTCCGCCGCGCCGCGGCGATCGCGGCCAGCCACAGCAGCTCGATCTCGTGCACCAGCGGGGTCCCGCCGTGCTCGGGACGGGTCCGCGAGATCGCGACGTCGACGTCGGTGAGGAACGGCTCGACGCCCTCGGGCCAGCAGGCCTCGACGTCGGTGACCGGCTCCAGCCGTTCACCGGTGGCGCTCTCCCAGCGCTCGCGCGCGAGGTCGCCGACGGCGCGCGCCGCCGGGCCGGTCACCAGGCTGGTCACGTCGTGCCACGGCATGGTGGGGCGGTGGGTCCGGGGCCGCACCCGGAACGGGTGGCGGTCGCGGTGCTCGGGGGTGTCCCAGCGGTCGGCGGTGACGTCGATGCCGCCGGCGAAGGCCAGGCAGTCGTCGACGACCACGATCTTCTGGTGGTGGGCGCCGCCGACGGGGTGGTGGGTGTCCACGGCGAACGTCAGCCGATCGGGCGTGCGCCGGTTCAGCAGCACGATCGGCGCCAGCCCGCGGGCCAGCGCGTACGCCATGCCCAGGTCCCACTGGAGCACGCCCACCTCCAGCTCCGGGTTCGCCCGGACGGCGGCCTCGAGCACCCGGCCCAGCCGGTCGTCGCGGGACCGGCCGCCGGCGCGGGGGTCCAGCCGGATCCGGGGGTCGAAGTCCCAGCCGATGAACAGCACACGGCGCCGGGCGTTGCGCACCGCCTTCTTCAGGGTGGCGAAGTAGTCGGCGGCGTCGACGAAGACGGCGTGCCGGTCGGCCCGCTCGATCCGCCAGCAGGTCTCGCCGGGGACGAGCAGCCGGCCGCCGGTGCGCGGCGGCACCTCGGCCGGGGGGCGCGGACCGGGCACGCGCAGGCCGGGCGAGGTCGTCGTACCGCCGTCGGAGGACACCCGGGGCATCCTGCCCTGCCCGTGGCGGGGACGTGCACTCCCGCGCCCGGGACCACCCGGTCGGCCGACCCGGGGGTCGCCGTCAGCCCCGGCCGGCGCCCCGGCGGGGCGGGTCGACCAGGCCCGCGACGGTCGCCCGGGCGCCCCGCTCGCGCAGCGAGGCCAGCGCCGAGCGGTAGGCCGCCGCGAAGCGCGCGTCGGCGGCGAGGTCGCCGAAGACGTCGGGGTCGTCGAGGAAGGCCAGCGGCTCGGCGGCCTGCCGGTCGGCCCGGGCCCCCAGCTCGCCGGCCCGCGGGTCGACCAGCGCCAGCGGCAGGCCGGCGTCGTCGTCCCCCTCCGCCGTCCGCGCCCAGCCGGCGAGCACGGCGGCCGAGCGGCGGACCTCCCCGCCGCTCGCCAGGTTGGCCCGGATCACCGGGAGCAGGAACTGCGGGACCCGGTCGGAGGCGTTCTCCCGGATCCGGTCGAGGGTGTCGCGGACCTGCGGGTTGGCGAAGCGGCCGACCAGGTCGGCCTTGTACCGGCGCAGGTCGATGCCCGGCACCGGGGCGAGCGTCGGCGTGGCCTCCTCGTCGAGGTAGCCGCGGAGGAACTCGCGGAACAGCGGGTCCTGGCAGGCCTCGTGCACGTACGTCAGGCCGGCCAGCCGGCCCAGGTGGGCCAGCACCTGGTGGCCGGCGTTGAGCAGCCGCAGCTTCATCAGCTCGTAGGGCGCGACGTCGGCGACCAGCTGGACGCCGACGTCCTCCAGCGGCGGCCGGCCGCCGGGGAAGGAGTCCTCCAGGACCCACTGGGTCCACGGCTCGCAGACGACCGGCCAGGCGTCCTCCACGCCGAAGCGGTGGGCGAGCTCGGCGCGGTCGTCGTCGGTGGTGACCGGGGTGATCCGGTCGACCATGGAGTTCGGGAAGGGCACCTCGGCGGCCACCCACTCCCCCAGGTCCGGGTCGCGCAGCGCGGCGAACGCGGCGAAGCTGCGGCGGGCCAGGTCGCCGTTGTGCGGGATGTTGTCGCACGAGACGACGGCGAAGGGCGGCAGGCCCCGGGCCCGCCGCCGGGCCAGGGCCTCGGTGACCAGCCCGAAGGACGTGCGGGGTCGTGCGCCCGGCGCCAGGTCCGCCCGGACGGCGGGCGCGTCGGCGTCGAACTCGCCGGTGACCGCCGAGGTGTTGTAGCCGCCCTCGGTGACCGTGAGCGAGACGATGCGCGTCTGTCCGGCCGCCATCCGCTCGACCACCGCCTCCGGGTCGTCGGGGGCGAACAGGTACTCGACGACCGAGCCGACCACGCGCGCGTCCAGGAAGCCGTCGGGGTGCTTGACCACGAGCGTGTAGAGGCAGTCCTGCGCCGCCATCACCTCGGCCATCCGCCGGTCGCCGGGCAGCACGCCGACCCCGCAGATGCCCCAGCCCTCGCCCTCGCCGGACTCGAGGAGCCGGTCGACGTAGAGCGCCTGGTGGGAGCGGTGGAAGCCGCCGACGCCGAGGTGCACGATGCCCGGCCGGATCGCCGAGCGGTCGTAGCGCGGCGTCCAGACCGAGGGGCCCAGCGAGGTCAGGGTGGAGGCGCTCAGCCGCGTCATGGGCGGGCCCCTACCCGCGCCGGCCCTCCCCGCACTCAGCCCGCCGGCTGCAGCACGAAGTCGTACCTGGCCTCCAGCCACGGCACCGCGCTGGTGCCGCCGTCGGGCGTCGGGCCGGGCTCGCGCTCCTCGAACCGCACGACCAGCTCCTGCTTGGTGCCGAAGACGACGTCGCTGTCGAGGTACTCCGCCCCCTCCTGGAACAGGTGGGTGACCAGCGGCTCGTAGCCGGGGACGGCGAGCAGGAAGTGCACGTGCGCCGGCCGGAAGTGGCTGATGTCGGTGCCCGAGACGAGCTCGCCGACCGGCCCGTCCATCGGGATGGTGTAGCCCTTGGGGGCGATGGTCCGCACGCAGTAGGTGCCGTCGTCGCGGCTGCGGTAGATGCCGCGCAGCCGGGCCTCGTCGACCTCCGCGTGCTGCGACTCGTACAGCCCCTCGGCGTCGGCCTGCCACACGTCGAGCTCGGCGTCGGGCACCGGCTCCCCGGCCAGGTCGCGCACCGTGCCGTGCAGGTACAGCGGCACGCCGTCGAGCCCGTCGGACATGTCCCCGCCGAACCCGAGCTCCGGGGAGCCCTCGATGTGGAAGGGGCCGAGCACCGTCGCCGGCGTCGCCTGCGGGTCCAGCCGGTGGTTCATCTGGACGACGAGCATCGACAGGCCGAGCACGTCGGAGGCGAGGATGAACTCCTCCCGCTTCTCGCTGCTGATCCGCCCGGTGCGGTTGAGCCACTGGATGGCGGCCATCCACTCCGCCTCGGTCAGCCGCACCTCGCGGGCGAAGGCGTGCAGGTGCCGGACCAGCGCGGTGAGCAGCTCGGCCGTCCGCGGGTCGTGCGCGGTCTGCCACCGCTGCACGGCGAGGTCGGTGATGTTCTCCTCGGTGACGAGCTCCATCGCTCCTCCAGTCGGGTCGGGTCGGGTCAGGGGGTGAGGACCAGGCGCCGGCTCGCGCGTCCGCCGGCCTGGCGCTCCCAGGCGCCGGCGACGTCGGCCATCGGCACCTGCTCGGAGTCGACGGCCAGGTCGCCGGCGGCCGCGTGCGCGAAGACGGCGCCCAGGGCCTCGCGGCGCTGCTCGGGCGTCAGGCTGACGTTCGTGTAGCCGAGGACCTCCGCCGACCGGCTGCGCAGCACGGCGGAGGAGAACTCGGCGGTGTCGCCGGACGCGCCACCGAGGTTGACCAGCCGCCCGCCCGGGGCCAGCAGCCGGGCCGCGGCGGTCGCGGCGGTGCCGCAGACCGGGTCGACCACGACGTCGACGTCCCCCTCCAGCGCCTCCCGCAGCGCGGCGGTCAGCGCGGCGGCGTCGGCGGCGAGGTCCCCGGCCAGCGGGACGACGGCGTCGGCGCCGGCCCGCCGCGCCCGCTCCTGCGCCTCGTCCGAGCGGCAGACGGCGACGACCCGTGAGGCGCCGAGCACCCGCGCGGCGCCCACCGCGGCCTGGCCGACGGCACCGCCGGCGCCGAGCACGAGCACCCGCTCGCCGGCCCGGAACCGGCCGCGGGCGGTGAGCGCCATCCAGGCGGCCACGGCCGACATTCCCAGCGCGGTGGCCTCGACGTCGGCGACGTCGGCCTCGATCGGCACGACCATGTCGTCGCCGGTGGCGCACAGCTCGGCGAGGCTGCCGTCGCCCGGTGCCCGGCCGGCGGTGGTCTCGAAGAAGACGCGGGTGCCGGGGGCGAACGCCGCCGACCGCTCGACGACGCCGACGCCCTGGGTGCCCGGCACGTACGGGCAGGCCGGCGCCCCGAAGTACGACGTCCCGGAGGCGCACAGCAGGTCCAGCGGGACGATCGCCGCCGCCGCGACGCGGACCAGCGTGCTGCCCGGGCCCGGCTGCGGGTCCGGGTGCCCGGCCCACTGCGGGGTGGACCCGGGCGCGGTCAGGACGGCGGCGCGCACGGCGTCAGTCCCCCGCCGCCGGCCGGGAGCCGGGGAGCGGCCGGGCCGTGTAGGGGTCGGGGGCGACGGAGCGGTTGTTCAGGTCGACGGAGAGGAAGACGTCGTTGGCCACCGGGTGCCGCAGCTCCTCGGCGAGCTGCCCGATCAGCCCGGCGGTCCGGGCGAGCAGCGCGAACCCGCGGAGCAGCTCCAGCGGCAGGCCGAGGTCGGCCAGGGCCGCGCCGCAGACACCGGCGCCGTTGAGCGGGAGGGTGCGCCCGAGCACCTCGGGGTGCACCCGCCCGATCGAGGCGAACAGCGCCAGGTGCGGCCCGGTCAGCCCCTCCTCGGCGGCGATCTCGAACAGCCGCGGGGTGCGCGGGTCGCCGTCCTTGTGCACGTGGTGCCCCAGCCCGGGCACGAACCGGCCGGCCTCCCGCCGGGCGCGCACCGTCTCCCGGGCGAGGGCGTCCCAGCCGGCGTCGTCGGTGGGCAGCTGCGGCGCCGCGGCCAGCACGTCGTGCAGGAACCGGCCGCAGTCCTCGGTCACGCCGAGGAAGCGGGAGCCGCCGCCGAGCAGGCCGGCGGCGAGCGCGCCCTGCACGGAGTCGGGCGCCGACAGGTAGGTCAGCCGGGTCACGATCGCCGTCGGGGTGAAGCCGTGGTCGGCCAGCGCCGCGAGCACCGCCTCGAACACCCGGGTCTCCCCGGCGGAGGGACGGCGCTGCGTGGCCAGCCAGAAGGCCAGCTCGCCGAAGCCGACGGTGCCCATGACGTCGCGGGCGAGGTCGTGCCCGAGCAGCGTGATGGTCTCCCGGGTCGAGGCGCCCAGCGCCGTCGGGTACTCCGGCGTGCTCACGACTCCTCCTGCGGGGTGGCCAGCCACGTCCGGATCTCGTCGCCGTGCTCGTCGACCCGCGGTGGGGGCAGCCGGTAGGAGGCGGCGGTCTCGGAGAACCGGATGGGGTTGCGGATCGAGGGCACGGCGGCGTCGCCCTCCCCCACCGTCACGACCGGGTCGAGGCCGACCTCCGCGGCGAAGGCGACGCCCTGGTCGACGGTGTTGATGGGCCCGCAGGGCACGCCGGCGCCGATGATGTCGCGGAACCACTCCATCTTCGTGCGGGTGCGCAGCCGCTCGACCAGCAGCGGGCGGAGCTCCTCGCGGTTGCTGTTGCGGTCCTCGTTGCGCAGGAACCGCGGGTCGTCGGCCAACTCGGGCAGCCCCAGCACCTCGACCAGCTTGCGGAACTGGCCGTCGTTGCCGGCGGTGATGATGAGGTCGCCGTCGGCGCAGGCCATGGGCTCGTAGGGGAACAGGCTGGGGTGGCTGTTGCCCATCCGGAACGGGACGACGCCGCCGGCCACGAACGCGCTGGTCTGGTTGACCAGCCCCGACATCGCCGACGACAGCAGGTTGACCTCGACGTGCTGCCCGCGGCCGGTGACGTGCCGCTGCTCCAGCGCGGCCAGGACGCCGATCGTGGCGTGCAGGCCGGCCATGACGTCGAACACCGCGACGCCGGCCCGGTAGGGGTCCCCGCCGGGGTCCCCGGTCAGGCTCATCAAGCCGGAGATCGCCTGCACGATGAGGTCGTAGCCGGGCAGCGAGCGCCCGCCGGGGCCGCTGCCGAAGCCGCTGATGGAGGCGTAGACCAGCGCCGGGTTGGTCTCGGAGACGGACGCGTAGTCCAGGCCGAAACGGGCCAGGCCGCCGGGCTTGAAGTTCTCGACCAGGACGTCGGCGCGGCGGGCCAGCTCGCGCGCGGCCTCCGCGTCACCGGGGTCCTTGAGGTCGAGGACGACCGAGCGCTTGTTGCGGTTGACGCCCAGGTAGTAGGTCGCCACGTCGCCCCCGGCCGTCTGCCGGACCGGCGGCGCCCAGGTGCGGGTGTCGTCCCCACCGGGGCCCTCGACCTTCACCACCTCGGCGCCCAGGTCGGCCAGCAGCATCGTGGCGTAGGGCCCGGCGAGGATGCGGGAGAAGTCGGCCACCAGGAGGCCGGACAGCGGCCCGCCGGTCGCGTTCGTCGTCATCGCCGTACGTGTCCCTCCGCCGCCCACTGTCCCCGGCGCCCGCTGTACGGACAGCCGTCCGCCGGAGTCTCCGGCCGCTGTCGCGGAGCTGTCAACCGGACGAGATCGTCCGTCCACCGCCTTGACAGGTGGTCCAGGTCACGGCCAGGGTGGCCGCACCCGGCGTGCGTCCGTACAGCGGACGACCGTCCGACAGTGTCGTCGTCCCCGTCGAGGAGGAGCCCATGACCAGCACCGAGGCCGGCCGGCCGATCGTCCTGCGCGGCGGGACCGTCCTGCCGATGGACGACGCCGGCAGCGTGCTGACGAACACCGACGTCCTGGTCACCGACGGACGCATCGCCGCCATCGGCGCCGGGCTCGACGTCCCCGAGGGCACGCAGGAGGTCGACGCGACCGGCGGTATCGTCATGCCGGGCATGATCGACACCCACCGGCACATGTGGCAGACCGCGATGCGCGGCTACGGCGCCGACTGGACGCTCACCCAGTACTTCGTCTGGTACTACCTCGAGCACGGCAAGAAGTTCCGGCCGCAGGACATCGCCGCCGGCAACCGGCTGGCCGCCATCGAGTCCCTCGACGCCGGCGTGACCACCACCGTCGACTGGTCGCACAACCTGCAGACCGTCGAGCACGCCGAGGCCGCGCTCGACGCGCTCCGCTCGACGCCGGGCCGCTTCGTCTTCGCCTACGGCAACATCCAGGCCGGACCGTGGGAGTGGACGGCCGACCCCGCCGTCCGGTCGTTCCTCGAGCGGCTGCGCGACGAGCGCGACGACATGATGGGCGTGCAGCTGGCCTTCGACGTCACCGGCGACCCGGCGTTCCCGGAGAAGGCGGCGTTCGAGGTGGCCCGCGAGCTCGGGCTGCCGGTGACCACGCACGCCGGCGTGTGGGCGGCCACCAACGACACCGGCATCCAGCAGATGTACGACGGCGGCTTCATGACGCCGGAGACGACGTACGTGCACGCCGCCACCCTCACCGCCGACAGCTACCAGCGCATCGCCGGCACCGGCGGCTCGATCTCCGTGGCCACCGAGAGCGAGTGCAGCGCCGGCCAGGGGCACGCGCCGACCGAGCAGGTCCTGAAGTACGGCATCCCCGTCTCGCTGTCGATGGACACCAGCGTGTGGTGGAGCGGCGACATGTTCTCCGCCATGCGGGCCACCCTCAACGCCGACCGGATGTCCGAGCACATGGACGCCCACCTCAAGGGCGAGACGATCACCCACCTGCGGCTGCGGGCCCGCGACGTGGTCGAGTGGTGCACCCGCGGCGGCGCGCACACCATCGGCCGCGACGGCGACCTCGGCCGGCTGGAGCCGGGGCGGAAGGCCGACGTCGTCCTGGTCAAGAACGACCGCTCGCCGGTCTCCTTCCCGCTGCTGAACCCCTTCGGGCACGTGGCCTTCCAGGCCCAGCGCGCCGACGTGCACACCGTGCTGGTCGGCGGGCGGGTCGTGAAGAGCGAGGGGGAGCTGGTCGGCGTCGACCTGGCCGCCGTCCGGCGCGAGGTCGAGGACACCATCGAGTACCTGCGCGGCGAGTGCGGCGAGGAGGTCTGGCAGGCCGGGATGTTCCCCGAGATGCCCGAGGCCGAGGCCGAGATCCTCGACAACCCGTACCAGTACAGCGACTACAAGGACGAGTCCAAGCGGGCCGGCGGCGAGGACCGCGTGCTGGGCCGATGAGGACGCGGAGGAGGCCCGTCGGCGTCCCGTCGACGGACCTCCTCCGGGGCGGGAGGAGCGAGATGGCGGGACGCGGGGCGGGGCCGGACTTCGTCGAGGCGCTGGCGCGCGGCCTCGACGTGCTCGCCTGCTTCGGGCCCGCCCACCGCGTCATGTCCCTGTCGGAGGTGGCGACGGCGGCGGGGCTGGCCCGGCCCACCGCGCGGCGGCTGCTGCTCACGCTGGAGGAGCTCGGCTACGTCCGGTCGGGCGCCGCCGGGTTCGAGCTGACGCCCCGGGTGCTCGACCTGGGCATGGCCTACGTGGGGTCGCTGGGCCTGTGGGACGTCGCCCGGCCGCACCTGGAGGACCTGGTCGCGCAGACCGGCGAGTCGTCGTCGATGGCACAGCTCGAGGGCTCCGACATCGTCTACGTCGCCCGGGTGTCGGTGCCCAAGCTGATCGCGCTGCGCGTCGAGATCGGCACGCGCTTCCCCGCCGCCCGGACGTCGCAGGGCAAGGTGCTGCTCGCGGCCCTGCCTCCCGCCGAGCTGGACGGCGTCCTCGCCGAGCCGAGCCGGGCCGGGCTGCCCGCCGTCCCCGGCCGGACCGTCGAGCAGCTGCGCGAGGAGCTGACCGGGGTGCGGGCGCGGGGCTGGGCCCTGGCCGACGAGGAGCTCGCGCCCGGCGTCCGCTCGGTGGCGGTGCCGGTGCGCGACGGCGCCGGCGCGGTGCGCGCGGCGATGAACGTGACCGTGCACGCCGCGGAGACCTCGACCGAGCGGCTGCTCGGCGAGCACCTGCCGAGGCTGCTGCGGGCGGCCGGCGAGGTGAGCGCCGACTGGGCGCGCTGGCAGTCCCGCCCGCACGTCGAGCGCCCCCGCCCCGCCTGACCGCCTCGACGTGGCGGGCGTCAGCCGATGCCGCCGGGGCCTCCCATCCCGGCCGAGGGCACGTTGCCGTACGGGACGCCGCTGTGCTTGCCGCAGAGTCGGCAGATCTTGTGGTCCGGCCCGTGGCTGCGCTCGTCGTCCGGCCGTCGCTGGACGTACGAGTGGAACCCCAGCCGGCAACGCAGGGGCTTGCTGCTCATGCACCCATGCTGGCCCGGGGCCCGGCGCGCGCGAAGTGCCCTAGGGCCCCGGCGGCCCGTCCGGTCCGCCGGTCAGGCCAGGGTGGTGAGCGCGGCGGCGAGGCGGGCGCGAGCGCCGGCCAGCGAGGGGCCGTACCAGGTGAGGTCACGCCCCGAGACCAGCGCGGTGGGCAGCCCGGGGAAGGCCTCGGGGCCGTCGTCGGCGGTGAAGCGGTAGGGCTCGTCGGGCAGCAGGACGGCCTCGGCCCGCGCGCAGATCTCGTCCACCGTCACGTGCGGGTACCGGTCCTCGCCCTCGCCGAAGGCGTTGACCAGGCCGAGCCGGGCCAGCACGTCGCCGGCGAAGGTGCGCGGGCCGACCACCATCCACGGATCCCGCCAGATCGGGACGGCGACCCGCAGCCCGGCCACCGGCGCCGGTGCGGCCCACGCCGCCGTCGCCTCGGCCAGCCACCCGGGCTCCCCCACCCCGAGCGCCTCGCCGAACAGCCGGCGCAGCGAGGCCAGCGCCTCGTCCACCGACTCGACCACGGTCACCCACACCGGGATGCCGGCCGCGCGCAGCCGGTCGACGTCGAGCCGCCGGTTCTCCTCCCGGTTGGCGACGACGAGGTCCGGGGCGAGCGCCGCGATCGCCGCCCGGTGGGGGTTCTTCGTGCCGCGGACCCGGGCGACGTCGAGGCCGGCCGGGTGCGTGCACCAGTCGGTGGCGCCGACCAGCCGGTCGGGCACGGTGGCCGCCAGCGCCTCGGTCAGCGACGGGACTAGCGAGACGACCCGCCGCGGCGGCGCGGGCAGCGGCACCGGCGCGCCGAGGTCGTCGAGGAGCACCGCCGTCAGTCGGCGAAGTCGCCGGCGGAGCGGCGCAGCTCGCGGAGGATGTCGATCAGCTCCCGCATCCGGTCGTTGCTCAGCTCGGGCGAGGCGAAGACCTCGTTGATGCGCGCGGTGGCCTCGGCGGCCAGGGCGCGGCCGGCGTCGGTGATCTCGACGAGGACGCCGCGGCCGTCCTCCGGGTGCGGACGGCGGCGCACCAGGCCGGCGGCCTCCAGCCGGCTGGCCGCGTTCGTGACGCTCGCCGGGTGCACCTGCAGCCGGGCGCCGGCCTTCGCCATCGGCAGCGCGCCGGTGCGGGTGAACGACAGCAGCATCAGCAGCTCGTAGCGGGCGAAGGTGAGCTGCAGCGGGCGCAGCACCTCGTCGACGCGCGCCTGCACGATCGCCTGGGCGCGCATCAGCGAGGTGACCGCCTCCATGCCGACCGCCGCGTGCTCCCAGCCGTGCTCGCGCCACTGCCGGGTCGCCGCCGCGACGGGGTCGAAGGGCAGGGACGGCGTGCTCACGGCGGTCATGATGACCGACGCCTCCTCACACGCTGCGCCGGTACCGGCCGCCCACCTCGAAGAAGGCCTCGCTGATCTGCCCCAGCGAGCAGACCCGGACGGCGTCCATGAGCTCGGCGAACACGTTGCCCCCGCCCATCGCGACCTCCTTCAGCCGGGCGAGCGCGGCCGGTGCCTCGGCGGCGTGCCGGGCGTGGAAGTCCTCCAGGCGGGCGAGCTGGGACTTCTTCTCGTCCTCGGTGGCGCGGGCCAGCTCCAGCGGCCCGGCCGGCGCCGAGGCGCGGTCGGGGTCGAGGAAGGTGTTGACGCCGATGATCGGCAGCGAGCCGTCGTGCTTGCGGTGCTCGTAGAGCATGGACTCGTCCTGGATGCGGCCGCGCTGGTAGCCGGTCTCCATCGCGCCGAGCACGCCGCCGCGCTCCGCGATCCGGTCGAACTCCTCGAGCACGGCGGCCTCGACCAGGTCGGTCAGCTCCTCGACGATCGCCGAGCCCTGCAGCGGGTTCTCGTTCTGGGCCAGGCCCCACTCGCGGTCGATGATCATCTGGATGGCCAGCGCGCGGCGGACCGAGTGCGCCGACGGGGTCGTCACGGCCTCGTCGTAGGCGTTGGTGTGCAGGCTGTTGGCGTTGTCGTAGATCGCGCACAGCGCCTGCAGCGTGGTGCGGATGTCGTTGAAGTCCATCTCCTGGGCGTGCAGCGACCGCCCCGACGTCTGCACGTGGTACTTCAGCTGCTGGGCGCGCGGGCCGGCGCCGTACTTCTCGCGCATGGCCACCGCCCAGATCCGCCGGGCGACCCGGCCGATCACGGTGTACTCGGCGTCCATCCCGTTGGAGAAGAAGAAGCTCAGGTTGGGCGCGAAGTCGTCGATGGCCATGCCGCGGGCGAGGTAGGCCTCGACGTAGGTGAAGGCGTTGGCCAGTGTGAAGGCCAGCTGGCTGATCGGGTTCGCCCCGGCCTCGGCGATGTGGTAGCCGGAGATCGACACCGAGTAGAAGTTGCGCACCCGGTGGTCGATGAACCACTCCTGGATGTCGGCCATGCAGCGCAGCGCGAACTCGGTGGAGAAGATGCAGGTGTTCTGGCCCTGGTCCTCCTTGAGGATGTCGGCCTGCACCGTGCCGCGGACCGTCGACAGCACGAACGCCCGGATCTCCTCGGCCTCGGCGGCGTCGGGCTCCCGGCCCTCCTCGGCCCGGAAGGCGGCCAGCCGCTGGTCGATCGCGGTGTTCAGGAACATCGCCAGGATCGCCGGGGCCGGGCCGTTGATCGTCATCGACACCGACGTGGTCGGCGCGCACAGGTCGAACCCGTCGTAGAGGGCCCGCATGTCGTCCAGCGTCGCGATCGAGACGCCGGAGATGCCGACCTTGCCGTAGACGTCGGGGCGCAGCTCCGGGTCGCGGCCGTAGAGGGTGACCGAGTCGAACGCGGTGGACAGCCGGGTGGCCGGCTGCCCGGCGCTGAGCAGCTTGAACCGGCGGTTGGTGCGGAACGGGTCGCCCTCGCCGGCGAACATCCGCGCCGGCGCCTCGCCCTCCCGCTTGACCGGGAAGACGCCGGCGGTGAACGGGAAGGCGCCGGGCAGGTTCTCCCGCCGCAGGAACCGCACCAGCTCGCCGTCGTCGCGGGCGCGCGGCAGCGCCACCCGGCGCACCTTCGTCCCCGACAGCGTCTCGCGGGTGAGCGGGACGGTGATGTCCCTGCCGCGCACGGTGTAGGTCAGCTCGTCGCCGGAGTACTGCTCGACCGTGGCCGGCCAGCGCTCCAGCAGGCCGGCCACCTCCGGCAGCAGCCCGGTGCCCTCGGCGGCCGCCCGGGCCGCCTCGGCCGCGTCCCCGTCCAGCACCTCCGCCGCGGTGGTCAGGTGCTGCCGGCGGCGGGCCAGTTCCGCCTGCTCCTCGGTGGTCCGGTGGTAGCCGCGCACGGTCTCGGTGATCTCGGCCAGGTACCGCGACCGGGACGACGGGACGACGCTGGACAGCCCGGACGAGGCGCGGACGTCGACGGCCGGCAGCACCCCCTCGCCCACCGGCAGGCCGCGCTCGGCGAGCAGCGCGCGCAGGTGCTGGTACAGCGCGGTGACGCCGTCGTCGTTGAAGCGGGCCGCGCTGGTGCCGAACACCGGCATGGACTCCCACGGCTGCCCGAAGGCCTCGCGGTTGCGCACCATCTGCCGGGCGACGTCGCGGCGGGCGTCCTCGGCGCCGCGGCGCTCGTACTTGTTCACCGCGACGACGTCGGCGAAGTCGAGCATGTCGATCTTCTCCAGCTGCGAGGCGGCGCCGAACTCCGGCGTCATCACGTACAGCGAGACGTCGCTGAAGGGCACGATCGCCGCGTCGCCCTGCCCGATGCCCGGCGTCTCGACGACGACCAGGTCGAAGCCGGCGGCCTTCACCGCGGCCAGCACGTCGTCCAGGTGCTCGGGCACCTGCGCGCCGGCGGTGCGGGTGGCCAGCGACCGGAAGTAGGTGCGGTCGCCGCCGACCGTCTCCTCCAGCGCGTTCATCCGGATCCGGTCGCCCAGCAGCGCTCCCCCGCCGCGGCGGCGGGTCGGGTCGATCGCCACGACGGCCACCCGCAGCCGGTCGCCCTGGTCCAGCCGGATGCGGCGCAGCAGCTCGTCGGTGAGCGAGGACTTGCCCGACCCGCCGGTGCCGGTGATGCCCAGCACCGGCACGGTGCGCGCCGCGGCCGCCTCCCGGAGCGCCGCCGCGAGCTCCGGCGCCCGGCCGGCCTCCAGCACGGTGACCGCGCGGGCCAGCGCCGCCGCGTCGCCGGCCAGGACGGCGTCGGCGTCGGGCGCGGTGGCGGCCAGGTCGACGTCGCACTCCCGGATCAGCTCGTTGACCATCCCGGGCAGCCCGAGCCGGGCGCCGTCCTCCGGGGAGAAGATCCGCACCCCGCGCTCGCGCAGCAGCGCGATCTCCTCGGCCACGATCACGCCACCCCCGCCGCCGAACACCTGCACGTGCCCGGCGCCGGCCGCGGTCAGCCGCTCGCGCAGGTAGGAGAAGTACTCGACGTGCCCACCCTGGTAGGAGGAGATCGCCACCCCCTGCACGTCCTCCTCCACCGCGGCCCGCACCACGGCGTCGACCCCGCGGTCGTGGCCCAGGTGCACCACCTCCGCGCCCTGGCTCTGCAGCAGCCGGCGCATCACGTTGATCGCGGCGTCGTGCCCGTCGAACAGGCTGGCCGCCGTCACGAACCGGACCGGGTGGACGGGGACGTGCAGCGGCGCGGCGGTCACGGCGGGCTCCAGACACGAGGTACTCGGACGTCCAAGGAACCATAGCGCAGGTAGTTGGACGTCCACGGGAATTCAGGCCGGCGGATGGGTGTGGAACCCAACCATTCCGGTTACGGTGGTCCCGTCGGTCGAAGAGACGGCCCGCACCACGTCCTCCCGAGTAGGTCGGCCATGTCGCTCGCCGCACTCCCCTCCTCCACCCTCGACGAGTCCCTGCTGTTCGTGGCGGTCGACGTCCTCCTCGGCCGCGTGACGCTCGTCGGGGAGCTCGACCACTGCTCCGCCCACCTGCTGACCGACGCCGTGCCGGTCCTGCGGGCCGGCCCCTCCCCGGCCTGGACCGTCGACGCCGGCGGCGTGTCCTTCGTCGACGGCGCGGGGGTCACCGCCCTCCTGGTGGTCCGGCAGGCCGCGCTGTCCGCCGGTGGGCACGTGCGGCTGGTCGCGGCCAGCCGGTGCGTCCGGCGGCTCATCGGCGTGGTCGGGCTCGTCGACGTCCTGCCGGTGGTCCCGGACGGCGCCGGGGCCCTCGGCGCCGTCCGCTCCCGGGTGTGACGCCCGGTCAGGCGTTGCGCACGGCGGCGGCGGCCTCCAGACCGAGCTCGCGCACCGACACCTCGCGCATCTCGACCTTGCGGATCTTGCCGGTCACCGTCATGGGGAACGCGTCGACGACCTTGACGTAGCGCGGGACCTTGTAGTGGGCGAGCCTGCCCGCGCAGAACTCCCGGAGCCCCTCGGCGGTGAGCGGCTCGGCGCCCTCGCGCAGCCGCACCCAGGCCATGAGCTCCTCGCCGTAGCGCTCGTCGGGGACGCCGATCACCTGCGCGTCGACGACGTCGGGGTGGGTGTAGAGGAACTCCTCGATCTCCCGCGGGTACACGTTCTCGCCGCCGCGGATGACCATGTCCTTGATCCGGCCGACGATGTTCACGTAGCCCTCGGCGTCCATCACCGCGAGGTCGCCGGTGTGCATCCAGCGCGCGGCGTCGATCACCTCGGCGGTCTTCTCGGGCTCCTCCCAGTAGCCGAGCATCACCGAGTAGCCGCGGGTGCACAGCTCCCCCGGCTCGCCGCGCGGCACCGTCAGCCCGGTCTCGGGGTCGACGACCTTCACCTCCAGGTGCGGGTGCACCCGGCCGACCGTCGACGTCCGCCGGTCGAGGTCGTCGTCCGCGCCCGTCTGGGTCGACACCGGCGAGGTCTCGGTCATCCCGTAGCAGATGGTCACCTCGGTCATCCCCATCTCGGCGACGACCCGCTTCATCACCTCCACCGGGCACGGGGAGCCGGCCATGATGCCGGTCCGCAGCGACGACAGGTCGTAGTCGCCGATGTCGGGCAGCGCGAGCTCGGCGATGAACATCGTCGGGACGCCGTACAGCGACGTGCAGCGCTCGTCCTGCACCGCGCGCAGCGTCGCGGCGGGGTCGAACCCGGGCGCCGGGACCACCATCGTCGCGCCGTGGCTGGTGGCCGCCAGGTTGCCCATCCCCATGCCGAAGCAGTGGTAGTAGGGCACCGGGATGCAGATGCGGTCGGCCTCGGTGTAGCCGCAGCCCTCGCCGACGAAGAAGCCGTTGTTGAGCAGGTTGTGGTGGGTGAGCGTGGCGCCCTTGGGGAAGCCCGTCGTCCCCGAGGTGTACTGGATGTTGATCGGGTCGTCGGCCGACAGCTCCGCCTCCCGGCGGGCCAGCAGCCCCCGGTCGCCGGCCCGCCCGGTCTCCAACAGCCGGTCCCACTCCGGGTCGCCGAGGAAGACGACCTCGCGCAGGGCCGGGCACTCGCCCCGGACCTCGCCGACCATCGTCCGGTAGTCGCTGGTCCTGAACTCCGGCGCGCTGACCAGCACGGAGATGCCGGCCTGGCGCAGCACGTAGGCCAGCTCGTGGGTGCGGTAGGCGGGGTTGATGTTGACCAGGACCGCGCCGAGCTTCGCCGTCGCGTACTGGACGAACGCCCACTCCGCGCAGTTGGGCGCCCAGATGCCGACCCGGTCGCCCTTGGCGACGCCGAGCGCGTCCAGTCCGAGCGCGACCGCGTCGACCTCGGCGGCGAACTGCGGGTAGCTGTACCGGCGGCCGGTGGCGCACTCGACCAGCGCCTCGTGCTCCCCCACCCGTGCGACGGTGCGGTCGAGGTTCGCGCCGATCGTGTCGCCCAGCAGCGGCACGGTCGACGTCCCGCTGGCGTAGGAGGGGACGGGCGGCTGGGCGGCGTTCATGAGGGGCCTCCGCATCACGGCGACGGGATACCCCGCCACCCTCCCGCCGCGACGTGCCCGGCACCACCTACCGACGGGGGTGCCCGCGGGAAGCCGCGGGCGGCGGGCACGGTTGCCTCTGGCATGCCGTCGCCGTCCCCGTCGCTGCCGCTGTCCGTCCTCGACCTCGCCCCCATCGCGCCCGGGCAGACCGCCGGCGAGAGCATCGCCGCCAGCGTCGCCCTGGCCCGCGCCGCGGAGGAGCACGGCTACCGGCGGGTCTGGTACGCCGAGCACCACAACATGCCGACCATCGCCTCCTCGGCGACCAGCGTGCTGATCAGCCACGTCGGCGCGCACACGAGCACGATCCGGCTGGGCGCCGGCGGCGTGATGCTGCCCAACCACTCGCCGCTGACCATCGCCGAGCAGTTCGGCACGCTCGACGCGATGTACCCGGGCCGGATCGACCTGGGTCTGGGCCGGGCGCCGGGCAGCGACCAGAACACGATGTACGCGCTGCGCCGCGACCACGCCTCCGCCGACCGCTTCCCGCAGGACGTGCTGGAGCTGCAGGCCTACCTGGCCGGCGAGACCCGGGTGCCGGGCGTGGACGCCGTCCCCGGCAAGGGATCGCGGGTGCCGCTCTACGTCCTGGGCTCCTCGATGTTCGGCGCGACGCTCGCCGCCGCGCTCGGGCTGCCCTACGCGTTCGCGTCGCACTTCGCGCCCCAGTTGCTGCAGAAGGCGGTGGCCGCCTACCGCAGCGAGTTCCGCCCCTCGGCCGAGCTCGACGCCCCCTACGTGATCGCCGGGGTCAACGTGGTCGCCGCCGACAGCACCGACGCCGCCCGCGCCGACCTCGAGCAGGTCCGCCGGCGGCTGGCCGTCGGGCTGTTCGGGCGCGGCCGCGAGCTCTCCGACGCCGAGGCCGACCTGCTGCTCGACGGCGGCGCCGGCGTGCACGTCGACGGGATGCTCACGCACACCGCGATCGGGACGGCGGACGAGGTCCGCGAGCAGCTGACCGCCTTCCGCGAGCTCGCCGACGCCGACGAGCTGATCGTCGCCTTCCAGTCGCCCTCCCCCGAGCGCCGGCTGCGTGCGGTCGAGCTGACCGCCGGGGCGATGTCGCCCATCGCCGCGTGACGGAGGACCTCCTCCCCCTCGCACGCTCGGGGCGGTGCCCTGGAGGAGGCCGCGGGGCGTCGACGTGAGCGCGGCGCGCCGGGTTGGCAGGCTGTGACGGTGGGTGCCGAGACCGTCCTCCTCA
The DNA here is from genome assembly GCF_054050735.1 of Blastococcus sp. SYSU D00813. NCBI lineage: Bacteria > Bacillati > Actinomycetota > Actinomycetes > Geodermatophilales > Geodermatophilaceae > Blastococcus > Blastococcus sp. SYSU D00813. The sequence goes on along the minus strand of NZ_JBJGZX010000009.1, from coordinate 87,347 downwards.
TGCTCCTGGCGGCGGTCGCCGTCACCGTCGTCGTCCACTGGGTGGCCGAGCACACCGGGCTGCCGGCGGCGGCGCTGCTCACCCTCGCGGGGATCGCCTACGCCTACCTGCCGGGGCCGAACGTCGTCCTGGACCCGCACCTGGTCCTGACGCTCGTCCTGCCGCCGCTGCTGTACAGCGCGGCGCTGGACTCCTCGCTGCTGGCGATCCGCAAGAACCTGCGGACGGTGGTCAGCCTCTCGGTCCTGCTGGTGTTCGCCACGGCGGTGCTCATCGGCATCGGGTTCGCCCTCTTCGTCGCCGGCGCCACGCTGGCGGCGGGGATCGCGCTGGGCGCCGCGGTCGCCCCGCCGGACCCGGTGGCCGCGCTGGCCGTCGGCCGCCGGGTGGGGCTGCCGCCGCGGCTGCTCACCCTGATCCAGGGCGAGGGCCTGCTCAACGACGCGACCGCGCTGACCCTGCTCACGGTGGCCGTGGCCGCCGCGGAGGGCGACGGGTTCTCGACGCCGGCCGCGGCCGGCCAGTTCGCGCTGTCGGCCGCCGGCGGGGTCGCGGCCGGGCTCGTCGTCGCCTACGGCGTCCGCCCGCTGCGGGTGCTGCGCCGCGACCCCCTGGCGTCGAACGCGCTCTCGCTGGCCACCCCGTTCGTCGCCTACCTGCTCGCCGAGTCGGTACACGTCTCGGGGGTGCTCGCCGTCGTCGTCGCCGGGCTCGTCATCGGGCACAACGCGCCGTACTGGCAGTCCGGGCAGACCCGGCTGCAGACCCGGGCGGTGTGGCGGCTGGTCGACTTCCTGCTCGAGGGCGTCGTCTTCCTGCTGATCGGGCTGCAGCTGCCGGCGGTCATCGGCGGGCTGGGCCAGTACGCGGTGTCCACGATCGTGACCGCCGTGGCGATCACGGTCGGCGTCATGCTGCTGCTGCGGCCGCTGTGGCTGCTGCTCACCGAGTCGCTGCCCGGCTGGATGCACACCCGCCTGGGCGGCGACGTCGCCGACGAGGGGTCCCCGCACGTCGGGGGCCGGTCGGCGACGGCGTGGAGCGGGCGGACCAGCGAGCGGCGGCTGTCCTGGCGCGAGATCACCGTGCTGAGCTGGGCGGGCACCCGCGGCGTCATCAGCCTGGCGGCGATCTTCACGCTCCCGCTCACCACCGACGCCGGCGACCCGTTCCCCGACCGCGACCTGCTGCTGTTCTGCGCCTTCGTCGCCGTGCTGGTCACGCTGGTCGGGCAGGGGCTGACCTTCGCCCCGCTCGTCCGGGCGCTCGGGGTCCGGGCCGACGCCGCCGACGAGGCCCGGCTGCGCAACCAGGCCCGCACCGCCGCCGTGCGGGCCGGGCTGGCGCGGCTGGAGGAGCTCGACGGCGAGCAGCACACCGACCTGGAGGACCAGGCGATCGACGGGCTGCGCGCCGCGCTGCAGGGCCGGCTGGAGCGCTACGAGCGCCGGCTGTCGGTCCTGCAGTTCGCCGAGGGCGGGGAGATCCCGGTGTCGCCGGAGTACGAGGCGGCCCTCAGCGTCCGGCGGGCGGTGCTGGAGGCCGAGCGGCAGGAGCTGCTGCGCTGGCGCGACGCCGGCCGGCTGCCCGACGCGAGCCTGCGGATCCTCGAGCGCGAGCTGGACCACCAGGAGGGGCTGCTGCCCTCCCGCCCGGCCTAGGGCAGCCGCTCGGTCAGGCGACGACTCTGCCGGCGGGTTCGGGACGTTGCCGGCCGGATCGGGCCGGCAACGTCCGGAGACGACCCGCGGAGTGGCCGGCTCAGCCGCCGGCGAGCACCTCGTCGAGCCGCTCGTAGCCCTCGACGACCCCGGTCTCCATGCCGCTGGCCACGAAGGCGTCCCGGTCGGCGAACGAGTCGACCAGCGAGGTGGCGGTCAGCCGCGTGCGGCCGCCGGGCAGCTCCTCGAGCACCATCTTCTCCAGGGCGACGCCGTCGGGCATGCCCTCCCAGGTGAAGGTCTGCACGATCAGCTCGTCGGGCCGGATCTCGTGGAAGCAGCCGCGGAACGCGTACTCGCCCCCGCCCTCCCCGCCGGCCTCCTCGCCAGCGGCGGTGTGCACGTAGCGGTAGGAGCCGCCGGTCCGGCAGTCCCAGGAGTCGACCCGCATCTCGTGGCCGCGCGGGCCGTTCCAGCGCTTCACCAGCTCGGGGTCGGTGTGCGCCCGGAAGACCTTCGCGGGCGGTGCGTCGAACTCGCGGGTGATCCGCACCAGGGGGACCTCGGGGTCGAGGACGATCTGCGTCTGGTTGGTGGTGGGCGTGCTCATGGCCGTGCTCCTCCTCGGGGTGGGGTGGGGCTGTCGTCGTCCGGCATCGCCGCCAGGACGTCGTCGAGACGGGAGTAGCGCTCCTCCGCGGCGCGCCGGTAGCGCTCGAGCCACGTGGTCATCAGGTCGAACACCTCCGCCTCCAGGTGCACCGGCCGGCGCTGGGCCGACCGGCTGCGGCTCACCAGCCCCGCGTCCTCGAGCACGCGCACGTGCTTGGAGACCGCCTGGAGGCTGATGTCGTACGGCGCCGCCAGCTCGTTGACCGTCGCGTCCCCGAGCGTCAGCCGCGCCACCATGTCCCGGCGGGTCGGGTCGGCCAGGGCCGCGAACACCCGAGACAGCGGGTCCGCCGCCATGCCGACCTCCTGCTTGCTCAACCGACCGGTTGAGGAAGACGGTAGGACCGGCACCCTGCGGTTGTCAACCGTTCGGTTGAGCACGCGCCACCCCCTTCCGCGCGCCGCCGGAGCGGCAGACGATGCGCCATGGGCACGCTCCTGTCCGCCACCTCCGAGCACGTCGCGCTGGCCGAGGCGGTCACCGCGCACAACTACGCGCCGTTGCCGGTCGTCGTCGCCGAGGCCTCCGGCGCCTGGGTGACCGACGTCGAGGGCCGCCGCTACCTCGACTGCCTGGCCGGCTACTCGGCGCTGAACTTCGGCCACCGCCACCCGGCCCTGGTCGCCGCGGCCCGCGAGCAGCTGGACCGGGTCACGCTCACCAGCCGGGCCTTCGGCAACGACCGGCTCGGCCCCTTCGCGCGCGACCTCGCCGCCCTGGCCGGCATGGACCTCGTGCTGCCGATGAACACCGGCGCCGAGGCCGTGGAGACGGCGATCAAGGTGGCCCGCCGCTGGGGGTACCGGCGAAAGGGCGTGCCCGACGGCCGGGCGCGGGTCGTCGTCGCCGCGGGCGGCTTCCACGGCCGGACGACGACGATCGTCGGGTTCTCCACCGACCCCGTGGCGCGTGACGGCTTCGGCCCGTTCACCCCCGGCTTCGACGTCGTCCCGTTCGGGGACGCCGCGGCGCTGCGGGCTGCGCTGACCCCCGACACGGTCGCCGTCCTGCTGGAGCCGGTGCAGGGCGAGGCGGGGGTCGTCGTCCCGCCGGCGGGCTACCTGGCCGCCGTCCGGGCCGCGTGCGACGAGGCCGGCGTCCTGTTCCTCGCCGACGAGGTCCAGTCCGGCCTCGGCCGCACCGGGAGCACCTTCGCCTGCGACCTCGAGGGCGTGCGGCCCGACGTCTACGTGCTGGGCAAGGCGCTGGGCGGCGGGATCCTGCCGGTGTCGGCGGTCGTGGCGCGCGCCGACGTCCTCGGCGTCGTCACCCCCGGCAGCCACGGCTCCACGTTCGGCGGCAACCCGCTGGCCTGCGCCGTCGGGCACGCGGTGGTGCGGCTGCTGGCCACCGGCGAGTACCAGGCCCGGGCGCGCGAGCTCGGCGCGCGGCTGGCCGGCCGGCTCGGCGGGCTGGTCGGCGCCGGCGTGACCGCGGTGCGCACCCGCGGGCTGTGGGCCGGCGTGGACGTCGACCCGGCGCTGATGACCGGCGGCGAGGCCTGCCGCCGGCTGGCCGCCCGCGGGGTGCTCACCAAGGACACCCACGGCGCCACGATCCGGCTCGCCCCGCCGCTGGTGGTGTCCGCCGCCGAGGTCGACTGGGCGGTCGAGCAGCTGGCCGCCGTGCTCCGGGCCGGCTGACCGCTACGTCGCGGCGTCCTCCGGGTCCCGGGCCTCCCGGACGACCATCTCCTGGGCCGCGCTGGCCAGCGCTGCCCCGGAGCGGTCGAACAGCGTGCTCGTGTACCAGCCGCGGCCGGCGGCCACCGAGCTGCCGACGTGGTCCATGAGCACCCAGTCGTCCAGGCGCACCGGCCGGTGGAACCACACGGCGTGGTCGAGGCTCGCCATGGCGCGCACCCGCGGGCCGATGAGCGCGGCCAGCCCGCTGAACAGGTCGGAGACGTAGACGAGCGCGGCCGCCGCGTGCAGCGGGTCCTCCGCCCCGGCACCGGGGACGCGGACCCAGGTCCGCATCGGGTGCTGCCGCTCGGCCCGGGGGCCGGGGTCGCGGACCTCGACGCCGGGCAGGATCGGCGGGAGCGGCTGCGCCTCCTCCGGCCCGGCGACCCCCGGCATCGCCACCGCCTGCCGGTCGGGGCCCTCCTCGGGGCGGGTGAAGGACGCCGTCATCCGGAAGACGACGCGCTCCTCCTGCCGGGCCACGACGGTGCGCGCCGAGTAGGAGCGGCCGTCGCGGTCGCGGTCGACGTCGAACCGCACGGGCAGCCGCGCGTCGCCGCGGCGCAGGAAGTAGCCGTGCAGCGAGTGCGGGGCGCGCTCGCCGTCGACCGTGCGGGCGGCGGCCACCAGCGCCTGGGCCGCGACCTGGCCGCCGTACAGGCCGTTGTGCCGCCCCGGGGCCAGCTCCTCGGCCACCCAGCGGTCGGTCCCCAGCTCGCGCACCGAGAGCAGCGCGGCCAGCGGGGTCCCCTCGACGGCGGTCACCGCGCCTCGCCGGCCTGCGTCACGACGCCGTCGTCGAGCAGGCGCTGCACCTCGTCGCCGGGCACGCCCCAGGCGGCCAGCGCCGTCCGGGTGTCCTGGCCGGGGGACCGCGGTCCGCTGCGCACCGCGCCGGGGGTGCGCGAGAAGCGCGGGGCCACGCCGGGCTGGGCGACGCCGTCGACCTCGAGGTAGCTCCCCCGCGCGGCCAGGTGCGGGTCGTGCGGCGCCTCCCCCAGGCCGAGGACCGGGGTGACGCACGCATCGGTGCCGGCGAAGTGCGCGGCCCACTCGTCCCGCGTGCGGGTGGCGAACACGGCGGCGATCGCGGCCCGGTGCTGCGGCCAGGAGGCGACGTCGTGCTGGGCCGACAGCTGCCCGGTCAGCCCGAGGCCCTCCAGCAGGCGGGCGTGGAACTGCGGCTCCAGCGCGCCGACGGCGACGTGCCGGCCGTCGGCGCAGGCGTAGGTCGTGTAGAACGGCGCGCCGCCGTCGAGCAGGTTGGCCTCGCGGCGGTCCTGCCACAGGCCGGCGGCGAGCATCCCCTGGACCATCGTCACCAGCGAGCTGGCGCCGTCGACCATCGCCGCGTCGACCACCTGGCCCCGGCCGCTGCCGGCGCGCTCCAGCAGCGCCGCCAGGACCCCGACCACCAGGAACAGCGACCCGCCGCCGAAGTCCGCGCCGATGTTGAGCGGCGGCACGGGCCGGTCGGCGGGTCCGATGGCGTGCAGCGCGCCGGTCAGCCCGAGGTAGTTGATGTCGTGCCCGGCCTCGGTCGCGCGCGGGCCGGTCTGCCCCCAGCCGGTCATCCGGGCGTAGACCAGCCGCGGGTTGCGGGCCAGCGCGTCGTCCGGTCCCAGGCCCAGCCGCTCGGTCACCCCCGGTCGCAGGCCCTCGACGAGGACGTCGGCGGAGTCGAGCAGCCGCAGGACCAGGTCCCGCCCCTCGGGACGCTTCAGGTCGACCGCGGCACACGGCCGGCTGCGGTGCAGCAGCTCGCGCTGCGGCGGCAGCAGCACCGACCCGCCGCCGGGCCGGTCGACCCGCAGGACGTCGGCGCCGAGCTCGGCCAGCAGCATCCCGGCGTACGGGCCCGGCCCCAGCCCGGCCAGCTCGACGACGCGGATCCCGCGCAGCGGGCCCGCGGCCGGGCGGACGTCGGGGCGGGGGTCCGGGGGGAGGCCGGTCGGCGCGGGGTCCACGGCAGGTCACCGTAACGACCGCCGCCCGCCGTCCCCGGCAGCGGAGCCGCCGGCCCTCCCGGAAGCGGTACCGGGCCGTCTACGGTGCCCCTCATGCCGAGGACCCTGCGCGCCGTCGACCTGGACTTCACCCGGACCGCGAAGCACCGCGTGACCGTGAGCGACGTCCTGCCGGCCTCCCCGGAGGCCGTCTTCGCCGCGCTGGCCGAGGACCCGGCCGGCTGGGGCGCCTGGTTCCCCGGCTTCACCGACGCCGGCCGCTACCTCACCCCCGGGCCGCACGGCGTGGGCTCGCAGCGCGAGGTGTTCGCGCGCGGCTCGCGGTTCCTGGAGACCGTGCTCGCCTGGGAGCCGGGCCGCCACTGGGCCTTCCGGGTCGACGAGGCCGGGTTGCCGGCCGTGACCGCGCTGGCCGAGGACTTCGTCCTGACCCCCGAGGGGTCCGGCACGCGGGTCGACTACACGATGGCCCAGGAGACCAGCCCTGGCTTCGTCGGGGCGCTGCTCGTCCGGTTCGCCGGCGGACAGCTGCGCAAGGCGCTGCGCAACCTCGGCGCGCACCTGGCCGCCGAGCGCCCCGCCTAGCCCTCCCCGGCGTCCTCGGCGGCGTCCCCGGTCGCGTCCCCGGCGGACCCGGTCGTCGCCCGGCGGCCGGTCACCAGCGCCGCGCTGCTCCCGCCGAACGGCGCGGTGGTGAAGCCCAGGCCGGTGAGCAGGCTCGTCAGGGTCCGGTTCATCGTCTCCTGCAGCCAGCGCTCGGTCTCCGGGGAGCGCGGCGCCTCCCGCGTGGTGCGCAGGTGCTGGGTCCAGGCGACGACGACGCCGTCCTCCAGCGGGCTGGGGGTCAGGCACACCCCGCCGCGCGACCGGGTGGCCGTGCGGCCGCTGCAGTCGTGCAGCGGCAGGCCGACCTCCACGAGGGAGGCACCGAGCTGGCACAGCAGGCCGACCAGCGGGGAGGCGTCGTCGACCAGCGGGTCCCACTCCTCGCCGACCCGCTCGAGCTCACCGGACAGGTCGGCCAGCCACGCGCGGTCCTCCGGGGACGGACGGCGGGCCAGCCGGCCGGTCTCGCGCCGCATGCCGTAGGCCGGCGCGCCCCCGCCGGCGCCCTCGGGGCCCAGCGGGCCTGCGGCCCAGACCGCCTCGCCCTGGTCGGCGTAGGGACCGGCGACCACGCGGTCGGCGCCGTCGACCAGCCACCAGGCCGGCCCGGTGGCCACCTGCTCGGCGGTCCCCAGGTCCCGCACCGGCCCCGACCCCTGCACCGCGCACCCCCGTTCCGTGCCGTCTGCTCCGGCGCTGGTCGATCCCGGCTCGGTCCGACGCTGGGATATCGGCGCGGGGGCCGGGTGCCTCCACTCCCACTTCTGCCAGCTTCTGCCGGGAACGGCAGCAAGGGTTGCCCGTTTGTCGCGTCACACGGCGGCGGCCTGGCGCGCCTCGGCGACCAGGGCCGCGTAGCAGCGCAGGTGGGCCCGGGCGGCGGCCTCCCAGGTGTGCCCCGCGGCCCGCGCCCGGCCGGCGGCGACCCGTGCCGGGTCGGGGTCGCCGGCGGCGAGCACCGCGGCAGCGAGGCGGGCCGGGGAGGAGGCGAGGGCCGCGGTGTCGCCGAGGACCTCGCGCCACAGCGGCAGGTCGCGGGCCACGACGGGCACCCCGGCGGCCAGCGCCTCCAGGCCGGCCACCCCGGACCCGTCCCCGGCCGTCGGGAGCACCACGACGTCGGCCGCGGCCACCAGGGCGGCCCGCTCGTCGGCCGGCACGTCGCCGAGGACCAGCGGGTAGACCTCCAGCTCCTGCGCCCGGGCGTCGAGCACGGCCCGGGCACCCCGGGGACCGGGGAGGCCGTCACCGCCCGCGACGACCAGGGTGACGTCGGGGCGCACCAGCTGGACGGTCGCCATCGCCTCGACCACGTCCAGCAGGCCCGGCCGCGGCGCGACGCCGCCCACCGCCAGGACGTAGCGGCCCAGCCGGGCCCGCCAGCGCCCCCGGCCGGCGGCGCCCTGGGTCCCGGCGGCCGCGGCGAAGCGGCCGGCGTCCACCCCGGCGGGGACGACGGTCACCGCGTGACCCGGCTCGGCGCGGACCGCGGCGCCGACCGCCGCCGACCGGCAGAACACCGCCCGCGGCGGCACGGCCGCCCGCCCGGCGGGGCCGGCCGGCCCGGCGGCGCCGTCGAGGGAGTGCACGGTGCGCACGCAGGAGGGGACCGCGCCGGCGCCGACCGCGTCCTGGGCGTGGACGACGTCGTACTCCTCCCCCGCCGCCGCGAACGCCGTCCCCAGCGCGGTGACCGCCCGGAGGTCCCGCGCTCCGCCGTCCTCCCCCGGCACGTCCGGGAAGGGCACGGTCCGGACCCGCACGGCCGGGTCCACCGGCCCGGAGCGGCCGGCGCCGGCGAGCGACCAGACGGTGACCCGGGCCCCGGCGCGGACGAGCGCCCCGGCCAGCGCGAGCGTGTACGCCACGCCGCCGGAGGTCTCACCCCCGGCGGTGACCAGGGCGATCCTCATGCGCGGTCCCGGCACCCGGGGCGGCGTCGGCTCATGCGCCCAGGCTGCCGGTGCGCCGTGTCGCCGGGGTGACGTCCGGGACGAGATCCGGTTACCACCGCGCCCCACCCGGGGCCGCTCCGTTTCCGCGCCGTTGCCCGGTCGGCCGTGTCGGGCGTGTCGCCCCGGGACGGCCACCCGGATCACAGCTTCCTCACAGGTTCGGGGAGGAGCCTGCGGGCCATGCGCCGCGCCGCGGCGCCCGCCGCCCGGGCGTCGCACCGCAGGGTCCTGTGCTGGGTGGCCACGCTGGTGGTCGCCGGCGGGCTCGCGCTCGTGCCCGTGCTGCCCTGCGACGCGGCGCAGCCGCCGGAGGCGGCCGGCGGCACCGGCGCCGCGCAGCCGGCCGGACCGGCCGGTGACCCCGCACCACCCCCGCCGCCGGAGCCGGTGCCCCCGCCCCCGGAGGTCGCCGACGCCGCGCGGGCCGCCGGCGGGTCGATCAGCGCCGTCGTCCTGTCCCCCGACGGCCACCTGCTCACCGCCGCCGATCCCGGCCGGCAGCTGCCCACCGCGTCGCTGGTCAAGCTGCTGGTCGTGGAGGAGCTCCTGACCCGGCTCACCGCCGGGACGGCGCCGCTCACCTGGGACGACCTGGCCCTCATGGCGCGGGCGCTCACCCGGTCCGACGACGCGGCGATGAGCGCGCTGTGGGTGCGCCACGACGGCGCCGCCCTGGTGACGGCCGCCGGCGCGCGCCACGGGCTGATCGGCACGGGGCCGCCACCCGTGCGCGGCCAGTGGGGCCTGGCGCCGACGACGGCCTGGGACGTGGCGGTGGTGCTCTCCGCCGTCGCCCGCGGCACCCGGCCGGTCGACGCGTCGATCCGCGACCTGCTGCGCGGGGTGAGCCCGGTGGCCGCCGACGGCTTCGACCAGGTCTTCGGCGTGCTCGGGGCGGCGGGGGCGGTCGCGGCCAAGCAGGGGTGGATGTGCTGCGTCGGCGGCCGCCGGCACCTGCACTCGGCCGGCCTGCTGGCCGACGGCCGGGTCGTCGTCCTCCTCGGCGAGTTCCCGGCGGGCACCCCCTGGCCGGCGGCCCGGGCCGCGCTCGACCGGGCGGCCGGCGCGCTGGTCGCGGCGACCGCTGCCAGGCAGCTCCCAGTCCGCTGACCGGCCCCTCCCACCCGGGGGCGCGAGCCTGGCGGCATGGACGGACGCCACTGGCTCTTCGACCCCACGACCGCGCACGCCACGGTCCTCGCCCACCGGCCGCCGGACTGCTCGGCGGTGACGTGCGTCGTCTCGGACGCCGTGTGGGCCGACGTCGTGGCTCTGCTCCGGTGGGCCGACGCCGGCGGCCGAGCCCCGGCACCCCTGGCGGCGGGCACCTGGTGGCGGCTCGCGGCCGGCTGCGCCGACCTCCTGCGCCGGCTGCCCGGTCTGTGCGCCGAGCTCGGCGAGCCCTTCGGCGTCGACGGGCTGCCCGGCGAGGACGAGCGGGCGGCCCGCGAGCGCGTCGCCCGCGCGACCCGGCGCCTGACCGCGCTGCTGCGGTCGCCGCACCCGGTGCCGCTGCGCCGGCTGGCCACGGAGGTCGACGCCCTGGGCGCGGCCGCGACGGCCGTGCTGGTCACCGACGGCTGCCCGTGAGGGAACCGGCGCGGCGACCCGACACGAAATTCCCATCAACCCGATGGACTTGACAGGCTTTGCGCCGTGGCGTTGGCTCGCCGACGTGCCCGCGACCCCCGCCCTGTACCGCCGGTCCGCCGTGGACCTGCTGCGGGTCGCCAGCGCGCTGTGTCCGGCCTCCTGACGCCGCCGATCCCCCGTTCCCCCCGCGAGCTCCCCGAGCGGAGCCGCGCCTCCCGTCAGGACCCCCGTGACCCTCAGCACCGCCGCCCTGCCCTCCCCCGCCGCCGACCTCCTCCGCACGATCACCTCCACCACCCCCGTCCGACGCCCCGCCGACGAGGTCACCGCCCGGCGGACGAGCGCCGCGGCCCTGGCCGCCGCGCTGGCCGCCAACGCCCCCGCCTGGGCCGCCCTCGTCGAGTACCGGCCGGCCGGCCGGTGGACCCACCTGCTCGACCCGGCGACCGCCGCCGCGGCCGTGGACCCGGCCCTGCACGACGACCTGGCCGCCGCCCAGGTGTGGCTGCTGTCCTGGCTGCCCGGCCAGGGCACGCCGCTGCACGACCACGGCGGGTCGGCGGGCGCGTTCGCCGTCGTGCACGGCGCGCTCACCGAGCTCAGCGTCGCCGAGACGCGCACCGGCGGCGTGCGCGACGACGAGACCCTGCTGTCGGCCGGCCGGGTGCGCCCGTTCGGGCCGCACCACGTGCACCAGGTCTCCAACGTCGGTGTGCTCCCGGCGGTGAGCGTGCACGTGTACACGCCGCGGCTGACCGTCATGAACACCTACCGGATCGCCGGCTGCGGCCTGCAGCGCACCGGCACCGAGCGGGCCGGCGTCGACTGGTGACGACGCGGGCCTGACCCCCCGAGCCCGCGCCCGGGCGGCACCGTCCGACGGAGGGACGGCGCCGCCCGGGCGCGACCCCGTCCGGTCAGCGCAGCGGCGCCGGCGGGCCCGCCTCGTCGGTGAGCGGCCGCTGGAACCAGGTGACGTCGTGCCAGCGCCCGTGCTTGTACCCGACCCGGGTGAAGGTGCCGACCGGCTCGAAGCCCAGCGCCCGGTGCAGCCCCTCGCTGGCCGGGTTCGGCTGCGTCACCCCGGCCAGCGCGGTGCGGTGGCCGCGGGCGGCCAGCCGCTCGAACAGCGCCTCGTACAGCGCCCGGCCCGCGCCGGTGCGCCGCCGGCCGGTCTCCACGTACACGCTGACCGTGCAGGTCCAGCGGTACGCCGCCCGCGACATCCACTCGCCGCCGTAGGCGTAGCCGACGACCGTCCCGCCGTCCTCGGCGACCAGCCAGGCGTGCCGCTCCTGCGCCCGGGCGATCCGCGCCGCCATCTCCGCCGGCGACGGCGGCTCGGTCTCGAACGAGATCGTGGCGCCGGTGACGTAGGGGGCGTAGACCTCGGCACAGCGGCCGGCGTCGGACGGGACGGCGTCGCGGACGAGCACTGTGGCACGGTACGGGGCCATGACCGCCGTCCTGTCGATCCAGTCCCACGTCGCCTACGGTCACGTCGGCAACTCCTCCGCCGTGTTCCCGCTGCAGCGGCTGGGGATCGAGGTGTGGCCCGTGCACACCGTGCAGTTCTCCAACCACACCGGCTACGGCGAGTGGCGCGGCCGGGTCTTCGACGGGCAGGCGGTCGACGAGGTCGTCGAGGGCATCGCCGAGCGCGGGGTGCTCGGCGGCTGCGACGCCGTGCTGTCGGGCTACCTCGGGTCGGCCGACATCGGGCACGCCGTCGTCGGCACCGTCGCCCGGGTGCGCGCGGCCAACCCGGCGGCGGTCTACTGCTGCGACCCGGTGATCGGCGACGTCGGCCGCGGGGTCTTCGTCCGCCCCGGCATCCCGGAGTTCATGCGCGAGGTCGCCGTCCCCGCCGCGGACCTGGTCACCCCCAACCACTACGAGCTCGACCTGCTCTCGGGGCAGACCACCGGCTCGCTGGCCTCGGTCAAGGACGCCGTCGCCGCCGTGCAGGCCCTCGGGCCGCGGGTGGTGCTCACCACCTCGCTGGTCGCCGAGGACACCCCGGACGACGCCGTCGACCTGCTCGCCTCCGAGGGCGGGCGGCACTGGCGGGTGCGCACGCCGCGGCTGGACGTCTCGGTCAACGGCGCCGGCGACGCCATCGCCGCGCTGTTCCTCGCCCACTGGCTGGACACCCGCTCGGCCGCCGAGGCGGTCACCCGGGCCGCGGCGTCGGTGCACGGCCTGCTCGCCGCCACCGAGGCCGCGGGCTCCCGGGAGATCCTGCTGGTCGCCGCGCAGGACGAGTTCGTCGCCCCGAGCCGGACGTTCCCGGTCGAGGAGGTCTGAGCGCCCCATCCGGCGCGCGGTCCGGGGCCGGGGCACCCAGCATGGCCGGGTGGACCTGTTCCGGACGAAGTCGGTCGAGGACATCCGTGCCGAGGCCGGCGACGCCGAGGGGGCCGGCGGCAGCGGGGGGCTGCGCCGGCGGCTGAGCGCCCGTCACCTGGTCGGCTTCGGCATCGGGGTGGTGATCGGGACGGGGATCTTCACGCTCACCGGGGTGCAGGCCAAGCAGAACGCCGGCCCGGCGATCGTGGTGTCGTTCGCCCTGGCCGGGGTCGTCGCCGCGCTGGCGGCGCTCTGCTACGCCGAACTGGCCTCCTCGGTGCCGACCGCGGGCAGCGCCTACTCCTACGCCTACGCCACCGCCGGCGAGCTGGTCGCCTGGATCATCGGCTGGGACCTGTTCCTCGAGTTCGCCCTCGGCGCCGCCGTCGTGGCCCGCGGCTGGTCGGGCTACGTCGGCAACCTGCTCGACCTGCCGACGTCGCTGTTCGGCGAGGACGCGCCGGTGAACGTCGGCGCGGCGCTGATCGTGGTGGTGCTGGTCGCCGTCGCGGTGCTCGGCATCCGGGAGGCGGCCTGGGTGACCTCGGCGCTGGTGGTCGTGAAGGTCTCGGTGTGCGTCTTCATCGTGGTGGCCGGCGCCTGGTTCGTCACCGGCGCCAACCTGACGCCGTTCGTGCCGCCGTCGCGGCCGGCCGAGGGCGAGGGCGGGCTCGCGCGGCCGCTGCTGGAGGCGGTCGCGGGGCTGGACCCCGTGGCCTTCGGCGTCGGCGGCGTGCTCACCGCGGCCGCGGTGGTGTTCTTCGCCTACACCGGGTTCGAGGCGGTCGCGAACCTGTCGGAGGAGACGCGGCGGCCGGCGCGCGACCTGCCGCTGGGGCTGCTGGGCACGCTCGCCCTGTCGACGGCGCTGTACGTGGGGGTCTCGTTCGTCGTCGTCGGCATGGTCCGCTACGACCGCCTCGACGAGGGCGCCCCGCTGGCCGACGCCTTCGACCAGGTCGGCGCCGGGTGGGCGTCGTCGCTGATCTCGCTGGCGGCCGTCGCCGGGCTGACGTCGGTGATCCTGGTCGACCTGCTGACGGCCAGCCGGATCGGGTTCGCGATGGGCCGGGACGGGCTGCTGCCGCCGGTCGTCGCCGGGGTGAGCCCGCGGACCGGGACGCCGGTGCGGATCACGCTGCTGTTCGGTGGGCTGGTCCTGGTGCTGGCCGCGCTGGTGCCCCTGGGGACGCTGGCCGACCTGGTGAGCATCGGCACGCTGTTCGCGTTCCTGCTCGTCTCGGCCGCCGTGCCGGTGCTGCGCCGGACCCGCCCGGACCTCCGCCGTCCGTTCCGGGTGCCGCTGTCGCCCTGGCTGCCGGCGGTCTCGGCCCTGGCCTGCCTCTACCTGATGCTCAACCTGAGCGTCGAGACGTGGCTGCGGTTCCTCGTGTGGCTGCTGCTCGGCGGGCTGGTCTACGCCGTCCACGGCCGGCGGCACTCGCGGCTGCGCGCCCGCTGACCCCTCACTGCTCGGCGGCGTGCCGCTCCACGGAGGCGAGCAGGTCGCGCAGGTCGTCGGAGATCCGGCGCAGCCGCGCGGCGGGCAGGTCGGACAGCATCCGCTGCTGCTGCTCCAGCCCGGCGCCGACCGCCTCGTCGATCAGCCGCCGCCCGCTCTCGGTGAGCCGGACGATCAGGGCCCGCCGGTCGGCCGGGTCGGGGGTGCGCACGATGTGCCCGGCCCGCTCCAACCGGTCGAGCCGGCTGGTCATGCCGCCGCTGCTGAGCATCATCTCCGCGGTGAGCCGGCCCGGGGAGAGGCCTTCCCAGCCACCGGCCCGGCGCAGGGTGGCGAGGACGTCGAAGTCGGCGCGGGTGATGCCGTGCCGCGCGTGGAAGCGCTCCTGGGCGTCGCCGGCCACGCGCGCGGCGCGGTAGATCCGGCCGAAGACCGCCATGGCCTCGGTCTCGAGGTCGGGCCGCTCGGCCGCCCACTGGTCGATGATCGCGTCGACGCCGTCCCGCTCCGTCACGGCCCCATCCTCGCACACCCGTACGACGGTGAGAAACCCGGGCTCAAATATCTTGACATCGAGATACATGACGGCGAACGATCTCGTCATGACCGCCACCGCCGCCCTGCCCCTGCCGGTGGCCGTCCCGACGGCCCACCGCCGGCTCGGCCTCCTGACCCTCGCGACCGCCGTCGCCCCCGTGACCTGGGGGACGACCTACGTGGTGACCACCGAGTGGCTGCCGCCCGACCGCCCGCTGCTGGCCGCCACGGTGCGGGCGCTGCCCGCCGGGCTGCTGCTCGTCGCCCTCGGGCGCCGGCTCCCCCGCGGCGCCTGGTGGGGCAAGGCGGCCGTGCTCGGGGTGCTCAACATGGGCGCCTTCTTCGCCCTGCTGTTCGTCGCGGCCTACCGCCTGCCCGGCGGGGTCGCGGCCGTCCTCGGCGCCGCCCAGCCGCTGGTCGTCGCCGTGCTCGCCGTCCCGCTGCTCGGCGAGCGGCTGCGCGGCCGGACCCTGCGGCTGGGCCTGCTCGGCGTGGCCGGGGTGGCCCTCATCGTGGTCACCGGACCGGTCGCGCTCGACCCCGTCGGCGTCCTCGCCGGCCTGGCCGGGACCGCGTGCATGGGCGCGGGCGTCGTCCTCACCAAGCGGTGGGGGCGGCCGGTGCCGGTGCTCGCCTTCACCGGCTGGCAGCTCACCGCCGGCGGGCTGTTCCTGCTGCCGCTGGCGCTGGCCGCCGAGGGCCTGCCACCCGCGCTGACCGCCGGCCAGGCCGGCGGCCTGCTCTACCTGGCCACGGTCAACACCGCGCTGGCCTACGTGCTGTGGCTGCGCGGCGTCGGCTCGCTGCCCACCGCGCGGGTCAGCTTCCTCGGCCTGCTCTCCCCCGTCGTCGCGGCGACCGCGGGCTGGGTGCTGCTCGACCAGGTGCTCACCCCGCTCCAGCTGGCCGGCATGGCCCTCGCACTGGCCACCGTCGTCCTGGCCCAGCGCTCCCCCGTCCCCACCCCCACCCCTCGAGAGGACCGACCCTGATGCACGTCTTCCTGACCGGCGGAACCGGCCTGATCGGCTCCGCCGTCCTCCCCGCCCTGCTCACCGACGGCCACACCGTCTCGGCGCTGGCCCGCACCGACGCGGCGGCCGCCCGGCTGGCCGCGGCCGGGGCCACGCCCGTCCGCGGCGACCTGACCGACGGGCACCTGCTCGCCGCGGCCGCGCGGGCCTCCGACGGGTTCGTGCACACCGCCTCCCCCGGCGACGCGACCAGCGCCGCGGCCGACGCCGCGCTGCTCGCCGCCGTCCTCCCCGCGCTGGCCGGCAGCAGGAAGCCGTACGTGCACACCGGCGGCGCCTGGGTGCTCGGCGACGGGGACGTCGACGAGTCGACCCCGCCCGCCCCGCCGGAGCTGACCGCGTGGCGGGTGCCGCTGGAGGCGCGGGTGCGCGCGGCGGCCGCGACCGGCGTCCGGTCGGTCGTCATCGCGCCGGGGATCGTCCACGACGGCGGCGCGGGCATCCCCGCGGCGGTGCTGCGCGACGCCCCGCGCACCGCCGGGGGCGCCGTCGTCCTCCCCGGCAGCGGCGAGCAGCACTGGACCACCGTGCACGCCGCCGACCTCGGCCGGCTCTACGCGCTGGCGCTGCGGTCGGCCCCGGCCGGCAGCTGGTACCTCGGCGTCAGCGGGCACAACCCGACCGTGCGCGAGATCGGGCTGGCCGCCGCCGGCGATGTGGTGGGCTCCACCGACGCCGAGACGGTCGCCCGGCTGGGCCTCTTCGGCGCCGCCCTCCTGCTCGACCAGCGGGCCACGGGCGCCCTCGCGCGGGCCGAGCTCGGCTGGGAGCCGACCGGGCCGACCCTGCTCGCCGACCTGGACCGCAGCGGGGTGCTCAGCCGCTGACCGCCGCGTCGGGGTGCACCGGCCACGTCCGCGCCGCCGCCGGGCCCAGCGTCCGGGAGATGCCCCGCGCGGCGGCGCGGACGCCGGGGGTGAGCGCCCGGACGGCGGCCGGGGAGTCGCCGCGGACGACCACCGACAGGGCCGCGACCACGTCGTCCCCGGCGGTGATCGGGGCGGCCACGGACACGGCGTCCGCGGTCACCTGCCGGTCGCTCACGGCCACCCCCGTGCGCCGGACCTCGGCGAGCACCCGGCGCAGCTGCCGCGGGTCGGTGACGGTGTGCGCCGTGTACCGCTGCAGCGGCCCGGCCAGCACCCGCTCCTGCACCTCGGCCGGCGCGTGCGCCAGCAGCACCAGCCCGACCCCGGTGGGCGGCAGCGCGAAGCGGCCACCCACCTGCGTGTGCACCGGCACCGCGTCGCGCCCGGCGATCCGCTCGACGAACACGAGCTCGGTGTCGTCGCGGACGGCCAGCTGCACGTTCTGGTGGGTCACCTCGTAGAGGTCCTCCATGAACGGCAGCGCCGCCTCGCGCAGGCCCAGCCCGCGCGGGGCCAGGGCGCCGAGCTCCCACAGCCGCAGCCCGACGCGCAGCCGGCCGTCGGGGCCCCGCTCCAGGCCGCCCCAGTCGCGCAGCTCCGCGACCACCCGGTGCGCCGTCGACAGCGGCAGCCCGGTCGCCCGGGCCAGCTCGGAGAGGGTCAGGGCCGGGCGCTCGCGGCTGAACGCGGCGAGGACGGCGAGCAGCTTCCCGCCCGCGGTCCGGTCGCCGGTCACCGGACGCCGCTCAGAGGTCGAGCACCAGCCTCGGGCCGGCCGCACGGGAGACGCACACGAACATGGTGTCGTTCGCGGCCTGCTCCGCGGGGGTCAGCAGGGAGTCGCGGTGGTCGACCTCGCCGGCCAGCACCCCGGTCTCGCAGGTGCCGCAGGTGCCCTCGGTGCAGGAGGAGAGGACGTCGACGCCGGCCTCCTCGAGCACCTGCAGCACCGACCGCTCCGGCGGGACGGTGAGCACGCGCCCATCGGAGGCCAGCTCGACCTCGAAGGCGTCCGTGCGCACCGGCTCGCCGGCGTCCTTGGGGGCGAACCGCTCGACGTGCAGGCTGCCCTCGGGCCAGCCGGCGCAGCGGGCCTCGACGGCGGCCAGCAGCGGCTCGGGGCCGCAGCAGTAGACCAGCGTGTCCGGCCGCGGCGTCCCGAGCAGGCGGTCGAGGTCGATGAGGCCCACCTCGTCCTGCGGGTGCAGCGTGACCCGCTGCCCCGTCGCGTCCTCCAGCGCCTCGAGGAACGCCATCGAGCGGCGGCTGCGGCCGCCGTAGTGCAGCTCCCACTCCCGGCCGGCGGCCTCGGCGGCGCGCAGCATCGGCAGGACCGGGGTGATGCCGATGCCCCCGGCCACGAACAGGTAGCGGGGAGCCTCGACCAGGGGGAAGTGGTTGCGCGGGCCGCGGACGCCGACGGCCGCGCCCTCGTGCAGCTCCTCGTGCACGTGCGCCGACCCGCCGCGGCCCTCGCGCTCGCGCAGCACCGCGACCCGCCACACGGAGCGGTCGGCCGGGTCGCCGCACAGCGAGTACTGCCGGGTCAGCCCGTCGGTCAGCAGCAGGTCGACGTGCGCCCCGGGCTCCCAGGCGGGCAGGTCGGCGCCGGCCGGGTCGCGCAGGTCGAGGACGACGACGCCCTCGGCCCCGGTCGTCCGGCGGTCGACGCGCAGCGTCAGCTCCACCTCGTCGGGCACGGTTCTCCTCTCAGACGGGCACGGGCACGCGGCGGCGCGGCCCGCTGGTCAGGTGCGCGGGCGGCGGCGGCAGCTCCGCGGGCGCCGGGGGGACGCCGGGCCCGCCCCGGGGGTGCCGCGGGTGGGCGAGCAGCCACTCCCACATCGCGCCCGGGTCCTCCCCCTCGGCCTCCGCGCCGCAGTGGCACCGGCCGCGCAGCCGGTCGGAGCCGGGCAGCCACTCGACCCGGACCACCGCCGCGCCGGGCAGCGACCCGCGGGACGGCGCGGCGCTCACCGGGCCGCCGGCGCCGGTGCCGCCGCCGGTGCCGCCGCCGGTGCCGCCGCCGGTGCCGCCGCCGGTGCCGCCGCCGGTGCCGCCGCCGGGGTCCCGTCGGCCTGCGCGGCCAGCCGGGCGATCATCCGGCGGGCGGCCAGCCCGCCGGTGTCGATGTTGATCGACAGCTCCTGGTAGCCGTCGGGCTCGCCGGCGATGACCCGTTCGAGCGTGTCGAGGGCGACGACGTCCTGCAGGACGACGGTGCGGTTGTTCTCGGCGAGGAAGGCCGAGACGTCTGCGTCGTCGACGGCGAAGTCGCGGGCGACGGCCCAGAAGTCGTGCGTGGAGTGCTCGGTCTCCGGCGTGATGGCGTACACGACCTCGACGTGGAAGGCGTCGGGGTCGCTGCCGTCCTCGCGCGGCACGGAGCCGACCGGGGCGATGCGGGAGTGCAGCTTGTACAGGCACGGCGGGGTGAACTCGATGTCCTGCCAGCGGGAGATCCGCCCCTGCAGGCCCGTGCTGTTCGAGTAGAAGGGCGGGCACTCGGCGTCGGCCATGTGCCGGCTCACGGAGACGATGCCCGCCTCGTCGTCGACCTCGGTGGTGATCGGGGTCTGCGCGACCTCCGGCGTCCCGATGTACCCGCCGTGCAGGTAGGTCTCGTGGGAGAGGTCCATGAGGTTGTCGACCAGCAGGCTCGCGCGGGCGGCCAGCGGCTCCATGCCCGACACGACCGCCCAGCCGTCCTGGTCCAGCCACGGCGCCCGCGGGATGCGCGTGCCCGCCGCCTCCTCCGGGTCGCCGATGAACACCCAGACGAAGGAGTCCTGCTCGACCACGGGGTAGCTCTTCAGGCGTGCCGTCCGCGGCACGCGCGTCTGCCCCGGCACGGCGACGCAGACGCCGTCGGCCCCGTAGGTGAAGCCGTGGTAGCCGCACACGACCGTGTCGCCGGACAGGTGGCTGGGGGCCTCCGACAGGGGGAACCGGCGGTGCACGCAGCGGTCGCTCATCGCCGTGACCTGGCCGGCCTCGGTGCGCCAGAAGAGGATCGACTCCCCGCAGATCGTGCGGCTGAACAGCTCGCGCCCGACCTCGCGGCCGTAGGCGGCCACGTACCACTGGTCGCGGACGATCGACGTCATGCTCGTCTCCTCGGGGGTCGGACAGCAGGGCACCCAGCGTGACCGCCGTCACCGGGCCGCTCCCACGGGTCTCCCGCCTGGCGGAAGGGTTCTGCCTACGGCAGCCGGTAGGCGGCGTCCGGGACATCGGTGACGAACATGTGGCCGGGCGCGTGGGTGATCGCCAGCGGCGGCCGGGAGGCGAGGACGGCGGCCTGCGGGGTGACCCCGCAGGCCCAGAACACCGGCACGTCGCCGGGCTGCGCCTCGACCGGGTCGCCGTAGTCGGGGGCGGCCAGGTCGGTGATGCCGAGGGTGTCCGGCGCGCCGACGTGCACCGGTGCCCCGTGCACCTGCGGCATCCGCGCGGTCACCTGGACGGCGGCGGGCACCAGCGCCGCCGGGACGGGCCGCATGGAGACGACGAGCGGACCGGACAACCGGCCGGCCGGGCGGCAGGGCACCGACGTCCGGTACATCGACACGTTGCGGCCCTGCTCGATGTTGCGCACCGGCACCCCGGCGTCGAGCAGGGCGGTCTCGAAGCTGAAGCTGCAGCCGATCAGGAAGGCGACCAGGTCGTCACGCCACAGGTCCACGACGTCGGTGGGCTCGCCGACCAGCTCGCCGTCCCGCCAGACCCGGTAGCGGGGCAGGTCGGTGCGCAGGTCGGCGCCGGGGGCCAGCGCCGTCTCCGGCGAGCCGGGGTCGGTCACCTCCAGCACCGGCACCGGCTGCGGGTTGCGCTGGGCGAACAGCAGCATGTCCCAGGCCCAGTCCTGCGGGAGGACGACGAGGTTGGCCTGCGTGTGGCCCGGCGCGGCGCCCGAGGTGGGCACGGCCAGGCCGGCGCGGTACTGGGCGCGGTGCTCGGCGGGCGCGGCCATGCCCCCATGCTGGCCCTGCGGACGGCGGGCCGCAGAGCGCAAGAACGGTCGGGCGCGCGGGGCGCCGTCCTCGCCAGACTCTCCCCGTGACCGAGTCCAGCCACTCCCCCGCCGCGGGGCGCGACCGCCTCCGCGAGCTGATCGACGCGGTGCTCGACGAGGACAACCGCACGCTGCCGGAGATGGCCGGCGACGCCTACGCCAGCCCCTGGTACTTCAGCCGGCAGGTCACCCGCGGCGCCGGCGAGCCGCCGGTCGCGCTGCGCCGGCGTGTGCTGCTCGAGCGGGCGGCGTGGCAGCTGCGCCAGGGGTCGAGCGTCACCGATGCGGCCTTCGCCGCCGGGTACGACTCGGTGGAGGGCTTCGCGCGCGCGTTCGCCCGCGCCTACGGCCGCACCCCGGGCAGCGTGGGCGGCGGCACCGCCGGCGGGGGGCCGCGCAGCCGCGACGAGCACTGGCTACCGGCGCCCAACGGCATCCACTTCCACCCGCCGACGTCCCTGTGGGTCGCCGACGAGCCGGGCCGCGGCCCGTCCGACGAGGTGAGCTCCCTGATGGTCCACCACGACGTGGAGGACACCCGGGCGCTGCTCGAGGCCGCCAAGCAGCTGGACGACGGCGCGTACCGGCTGCGGCGGCTGCCGGGCTGGTCGGTGCTGCCCTGGGACGGCGCCGAGGAGTCGGTGGCCGACCTGCTGCACACCCTGGTGTGGAGCAAGGAGGTGTGGCTGGCCTCGATCGAGGGCGCCGACCACCCCGTGCGCGGCGCCGACGACCCCGCGGCGCTGCTGGCCCGCCACGACGAGGTCGCCCCGCGCTGGCTGGCCGCCGTCCGCGACATCGCGCGCCGCGGCGCCTGGGGCGACCGGCTGGTCGACGCGCTGTGCGAGCCGCCGGAGACGTTCGTGCTCGGCAGCGTCGTCGCGCACGTCCTCACCTACGCCGCGCACCGGCGGCAGCTCGTGCGCCACCTGCTGCGCGAGGCCGGTGTCGTGATCGACACCGGCGACCCGATCGACTGGCTGACCAGGAGGAGCGACTCGTGACCCGCACCGTCTACTACACCGCCACCACCCTCGACGGGTTCATCGCGACCGAGGACCACTCGCTGGACTGGCTGCTGTCCCGGCAGATGGACCAGGACGGGCCCTTCAACCACGCCGACTTCGAGAAGCGGATCGGCGCGATCGTGATGGGCTCGAGCACCTACCGCTGGGTCCGCGAGCACGACCCCGAGTCGTGGGCGTACTCGATGCCGGCCTGGGTGCTCACCCACCGGGACCTGGAGGCGTACCCCGGCGCCGACATCCGGATCACCGCCGCCGACACGCCGGCGGAGCTGCGCGCCCTGCACGCGGAGATGGTCGCGGCGGCCGGCGACCGCGACCTGTGGGTGGTCGGCGGCGGCGACCTCGCCGGCCAGCTCGCCGACCTCGGCCTGCTCGACGAGGTCGTCGTCTCCATCGCCCCGGTCACGATCGGCGCCGGCGCGCCGCTGCTCCCCCGGCACGTGGAGCTGCGGCGGACCGAGTGGGCGGTCAACGGCGAGTTCGTGTGCGTCCGCTACGACGTCGTGAAGGAGGAGGCGGCGCGGGAAACCGCTTGATGCCGCCCGGACCCTGGGGGTCGTGCGGCTGACCTTCACGCGGATGGCCGACCGGCGGGCGGTGGAGTCGCTGGTCGAGCGGGACGGCGTCGTCCACGCGATCCGCGGCGCCGGCGGCGGGACCGGGCTGCCGCACGACCTCGTCCACGCGCTGGTCGAGGAGGAGCTCGGGATCCGCGACGGCATCTGGGGCTGCGTCGCCGACGGCGCGGTGTGGGGGACGATGCGGCACGTCTCGGGCCGCCGTCCCCCGCACGCCGGCGAGCGGTCCGAGCGGCTCAAGCGGGAGCGGGCGGCCGCGATCGGCCGGGCCGAGGCGCTGGCCGACCTGGTGCACCGCCTCGCCGACGGCGCGGAGGTGCTGCCCGGCGAGGTGGCGCGCAGCGGCGTCCCGGCCGACCGGCTCGCCGCCGCGGCCGACGCGCTGCGGGAGGCCGGGCGCCGGTGGGCGGCGATGGCGCCCGGCGAGCAGTGGGTGCAGGAGTGGCCGGCGCGTCCGGCTCGCGTTGCCGACGGCCGGGGCCGGACCTAGCGTCGTCGGAGTCGCTCGAGCGCAGAAACCGCTCGCGAGCGACTCCGACGAGGCCACCCGCCCGGCAGGAGCGCCGATGTCGCATCCCCCCGCCGACCGGCCCGACCCGGCCACCACGGCGACCGCTGAAGCTCCCCCGGCCGGCGGCCGGATGGCGGCCGGCACCCGCTCCACGGTGCTGGGCGCCATGTTCCTCATGGCGACCTCGGCCATCGGGCCGGGGTTCATCACCCAGACGACGACGTTCACCGTGCAGCTCGGCGCGGCCTTCGCCTTCGCCATCCTCGTGTCGATCCTCATCGACATCGCGCTGCAGCTGAACGTCTGGCGGGTGGTCGGCGTCTCCGGCCGCCGCGCGCAGGAGCTGGGCAACCTCGTCGTCCCCGGTCTCGGCTGGGCGATGGCCGGGCTGCTGGTGGTCGGCGGGCTGGTGTTCAACATCGGCAACGTCGCCGGCACCGGGCTCGGCCTCGACGCCCTGCTCGGCCTCGACCCGACGCTCGGCGGCGCGCTGTCGGCGGTCGTCGCGATCGGGGTCTTCCTCAGCAGGCGGGCCGGGGTGGCGGTCGACCGGATCGTCGTCGTGCTCGGCCTGGCGATGATCGTGCTGACGACGTGGATCGCGATCACCTCGAGCCCGCCGGTCGGGACCGCGCTGCGCAACGCCGTGTGGCCCGAGGAGGTCGACTTCCTGACGATCACGACGCTCGTGGGCGGCACGGTCGGCGGCTACATCGTCTACGCCGGCGCGCACCGGCTGCTCGACTCGGGCGTGACCGGCCCGGAGCACGTCCGGGCGATCACCCGCGGCTCCGTCACCGGCATCGTCGTCACCGGGATCATGCGGGTCGTCCTCTTCCTGGCGATCCTGGGCGTCGTCGTCAGCGGCGCCGACCTGGGCGAGGAGAACCAGGCGGCCGCCGCGTTCCAGGAGGCCGCCGGCGAGGTCGGGCTGCGGGTCTTCGGGCTGATCCTGTGGGCCGCGGCGATCACCAGCGTGATCGGGGCCTCCTACACGTCGGTGTCCTTCCTGACCTCCCGCGACCGCACCAGCGACCGCACCCGCACGCTGCTGGTGGTCGCCTTCATCGCGGTGAGCACGATCGTGTTCGTCACCGCCGGCACGGCGCCGACGACGCTGCTGGTGTTCGCCGGCGCCTTCAACGGGCTCCTGCTGCCCATCGGGATCGCCGTCCTGCTCTGGGTGGCCACGCGGCGGGGCGACCTGCTGGGCGGCTACCGCTACCCCCGCTGGCTGCTGGTCATCGGCTGGCTGGCCTGGCTGGTCACCCTCTACCTGGCGGCCAACTCGGTGCGGCCGGTCATCGACCTGTTCTGATGTCCGGCTCCATGATCTCCGCCATGGACCTCAACTCCGACCTCGGCGAGGGCTTCGGGCAGTGGACCCTCGGGGACGACGAGGCGCTGCTCGGCGTGGTGACCAGCGCGAACGTCGCCTGCGGCTTCCACGCCGGTGACCCGGTGATCCTCCGCCGGGTCTGCGAGCAGGCCGCCGCGGCCGGCGTCGCGATCGGCGCGCAGGTCTCCTACCGCGACCTGGCCGGCTTCGGCCGGCGGTTCGTCGACGTGGCGCCCGACGAGCTCACCCAGGACGTGCTGTACCAGATCGGCGCCCTCGAGGCCTTCGCCCGCGTGGCCGGCACCCGCGTCCGCTACGTCAAGCCGCACGGCGCGCTCTACAACGCGATCGTGCAGCACGAGGAGCAGGCCGCGGCCGTGGTGCGCGCGGTGGTCGAGTACGACCGCTCGCTGCCGGTGCTCGGCCTGCCCGGGTCGGCGTGGCTGCGGCAGGCCGCCGACGCCGGCCTGACCGTGGTCGCCGAGGCGTTCGCCGACCGCGCCTACACCCCCGAGGGCACGCTGGTCCCCCGCCGGCAGCCCGGCGCCGTGCTGCACGACGCCGACGAGATCGCCGGCCGCTGCCTGGCCATGGCGCGGGGCGAGCCGGTGACCGACGTGGCGGGCGGGTCGCTGCACCTGCGCCCGGACTCCATCTGCGTGCACGGCGACACCCCCGGCGCGGTGGCGATCGCGCGGCGGGTCCGGGAGACGCTGACCGGGGCGGGGGTCGCGCTGGCCCCCTTCGCGGCCTGATGCGCGTGCTGCCCAGCGGGTCGACCGCGCTGCTGGTGGAGCTCGACGGGCTGGACGACGTCCTGGGCCTCTACGCCGCGCTGGTCGACGAGCCGATCCCCGGGGTGGTGGACGTCGTCCCCGCCGCCCGGACCGTCCTGCTCGTCACCGACCCCGCCGCGGCCACGCTGCCCGACGTCGAGGCCGCCGTGCGGCGGGTGCGGCCGCGGCCGGGACGGGCGGGCACCGGGGAGACGGTGGAACTGCCGGTGCACTACGACGGCGCCGACCTCGCCGACGTCGCCACGCTGTTCCGGACCGACCCGGACGGCGTCGTCGCCCGGCACACCGGGGTCACCTGGACCGTCGCCTTCTGCGGCTTCGCGCCGGGCTTCGGCTACTGCACCCCTGACGGCGAGCCGTGGGACGTGCCGCGCCGGGACACCCCGCGCACCCGCGTGCCGGCCGGCGCGGTGGGCCTGGCGGGGCCGTTCAGCGGCGTGTACCCGCGCGAGTCGCCCGGTGGCTGGCAGCTGATCGGCCGCACCGACGTCGCCGTGTTCGACCTGTCCCGCGACCCGGCGGCCCTGCTCCGGCCGGGTGTCCGGGTGCGGTTCGTGGCGGCATGAGCCGCACCGTGACGGTCCTGGAGACCGGCCCGCTGACCACCGTGCAGGACCTGGGCCGGCCCGGTCGCGGCGCCCTCGGCGTGGGCCGCTCCGGCGCGGCCGACCGGGCGGCCGCGGCGCTGGCCAACCGGCTGCTCGGCGACGCCCCGGACACCGCGCTCCTGGAGGTCACCCTGGGTGGCCTCGCGCTGCGGGCCGACGCCGACCTGCTCGTGGTGACCACGGGGGCCCGGTGCTCCGGTGCCCGGGCGCACAACGCGCCGGTGGCCCTGCCGGCGGGCAGCGAGTTCCGGCTGGGCGTGCCCGAGACGGGGCTGCGCACCTACGTGGGCCTGCGCGGGGGCATCGCCGTCGAGCCGGTGCTGGGGTCGCGGTCGACCGACCTGCTCTCCGGCCTCGGCCCGCCCGTGGTCGCAGTGGGCGACGTGCTGCCGGTCGGACCGGCGTCGGAGCTGCTGCCCGGCGTCGACCTCGCGCCGCTGCCCGATCCCCCCGGAGGGGAGGTGGCCGTGCAGGTGCTGCCCGGCCCGCGCCGGGACTGGTTCGGCGACGACGCGTGGGCCGCGCTGACCGCGCGCCCGTGGACGGTCACCGCCGAGAGCAACCGGGTCGGGCTGCGGCTGGACGGCGAGCCGCTGCGCCGCTCGCGGGAGGGCGAGCTGCCGAGCGAGGGCATGGTCCGCGGCGCCCTGCAGGTGCCGCCGTCGGGGCTCCCAGTGCTGTTCCTCGCCGACGCCCCGGTCACCGGCGGCTACCCGGTCATCGCCTACGTCGCCGACGACGACGTCGACCGCTGCGCGCAGCTGCGGCCGGGACAGGCGCTGCGGCTCCGGGGCTGACCTCCCCGCCGGCGGCGTCAGGCCTCGGCGACGCCGCGCACGGCGAGGGAGACGGCGAGCACCACCATCACGACCGCGATGCCCCCGTCGAGGACCCGCCACGCCGCCGGCCGCGCGAACACCGGGCGCAGCAGGCGGGCGCCGAAGCCCAGGCCGGTGAACCACAGGACGCTGCCCAGGCCGGCCCCGGCGGCGAACTGCCAGCGGTGCTCGCCGTAGGTGGAGGCGGTCGAGCCGAGCAGCACCACGGTGTCCAGGTACACGTGCGGGTTCAGCCAGGTGAGGGCCAGGCACGTGGCGACGGTGGCGGCCAGGCCGGCCCGCGCGCCCGAGGCCCCGGTGAGCAGGGCGCCCGGCCGCGCCGCGCGCCGCGCGGCCAGCAGCCCGTAGCCGAGCAGGAAGACCGCACCGGCGAAGCAGACGACCGGCACCAGCCACGGCAGGCTCGACAGGACGGCGCCGGCCCCGGCCACCCCCGCGACGATCAGCGCGAGGTCGGAGAGCGCGCACACCGCCACGACCACGGCCACGTGCTCCAGACGCAGCCCCTGCCGCAGGACGAAGGCGTTCTGGGCGCCGATGGCGACGATGAGGCCGAGCCCGAGCGCGAGCCCGGAGGCGGCGGCGACGAGCGCCGGGGTGGTGAGCACGGGACCGACCGTAGGAAGCACGCACGCACCGGTCCAGCTCATGATTCTTCCGCACCGTTAGCGTTGCTGTCGTGGACCTCGACCTCGCCCAGCTCCGGGCGCTCGACGCGACCGTCCGCGGCGGCACCCTCGAGGCCGCCGCCCGCGCCCTGCACGTGACGCCCTCGGCGATCAGCCAGCGGCTCCGGGCGCTGGAGGTGGCGACCGGCCGGATCCTGCTGGTCAGGACCAAGCCGGTGCAGGTCACCGAGTCGGGCCAGGCGGTGCTGCGGCTGGCCCGGCAGGTCGACCTGCTCAGCTCCGACGTCGCCCGGGAGCTGGGCGCCGGTCCGGGCGGTCCTCCCGGCGCCGACGGCGGCGGCCCCGACCCGGCTCCCCCGCCGACCCTGCCCATCGCGGTCAACGCCGACTCGATGGCGACCTGGCTGCTGCCGGCCCTGGCCCCGCTGGCCGGCGACGTCGCCTTCGACCTGCACCGCGACGACCAGGAGCACACCAGCGCCCTGCTCCGCTCGGGCACGGTGATGGCGGCGGTGACCGCCGAGGCCGACCCGGTGCCCGGCTGCACCTCCACACGGCTGGGCGGCATGCGCTACCGGCCGATGGCCACGCCCGGCTTCGTGCGCCGCTGGCTCCCCGACGGGCCCACGGTCGAGGCGCTCGCGCGGGCGCCGGTCGTCGTGTTCGACCGCAAGGACGACCTCCAGCACCGCTTCCTGCACGCGGTGGCCGGGCCGGGGGCGAGCCCGCCGGCGCACTACGTGCCCGCTTCCGCGGACTGGTTCTCCGCCGTCGCGCTGGGCCTGGGCTGGGGGATGGTGCCGCGGCTGCAGGAGCGCGGGTCGGGGACCGGGCTCGTCCCGCTCGACCCGGCCGCCGGGGTGGACGTCGTCCTCCACTGGCAGCAGTGGAAGCTGCGCTCGCCGACCCTCGACCGGGTCCGGGCCGCCGTGCTGCAGGCGGCCGCACGGGAGTTGGACGAGGCGCCCGCTGCGCCCCCCGGCCGCGGCACCGGGGTCAGCGGAGCGACGCGTCCAGCCGGCGGATGAGCTCGCCGACCCGCCCGCCGCCGCCGGGGGCGGCGGGGAAGCGCCGCAGGACGTCGACGACGGCCGGTCCGGCGAGGTCGCGGCACCGCGCGAGGTGGTCGGTGGCGGTGACGCCGTCGAGGTCCTCGCCGGCGGCGAGCTCGAGCGCCCGGGCGGTGTGCGCGGCGGCGCCCAGGACGTGCTTCACCTGGGTCGCCTCCGCCAGCGGGTGCAGGTACGGGGCCCCGGCGGCGGCGACGGCCGCCCGGGCCGCCTCGCTCGCCGCGGCCCGCCCCGCGTCGCGGCACTCCCCCGCCGCCCGGAGCGCCGCCCACGCGCTGTCGCGGATGGCCTTCGTCCGCTCGCCACCCTCGGCGAAGGCCCGCGCGGCCTCCACCGCGGCCCGCGGACGCGCGTCGTCGGGACACGCCCGCTCGTAGACCTCCAGGGCCGGCAGCGCGCAGGCGACCGCGTACCCGGCGACGTCCCGCAGCTCCGACCGGCTGAGCTCCACGGTGCGGACTCCGCCGGCCGCGCCGCCGTCCTGTCCGGAGGCCGGGCGGCCGGTCAGAACGGATAGGCGGGCAGGTCCCCGCGCACCGTCACCCACTGGGTCTCGGTGAAGGCCTCGATGTTCGCCTGCGGTCCGCCGTGGCGGGAACCGGTGCCCGACGCGCCCACCCCGCCGAACGGGGCCACCGCCTCGTCGTTCACCGTCTGGTCGTTGACGTGGACCAGCCCCGACGGGATCCGCTCGGCCAGCTGCAGCCCGGCGTAGACGTCGCGGGTGAGGATGCCCAGCGAGAGCCCGTACTCCGTCCCGGAGGCGAGGCCGACCACCTCGTCCAGCGAGGAGAACGGGGTCACCGGGGCGACCGGGCCGAAGATCTCCTCCTGGTAGGCGGGGTGCTCGATGGTCACGTCCCCCAGCACCGTCGGCCGGTAGAACAGCCCGGAGTACTCGCCGCCGGTGCGCACCGAGGCGCCGGCCTCCACCGACGCGGTCACCAGCCCGTGTACCCGGTCGCGCTGGCCGGCGTCGATGAGCGGCCCCATCGCCACCTGCTCGCGGAAGGGGTCGCCGACCGGCAGCTTCGCGACCTTCTCGGTGAGCACCTGCGTGTACTCCTCCGCGATCGACTCGTGCACCAGGTGCCGCGACGTCGCCATGCAGATCTGGCCCTGGTGGGCGAAGGTCCCCCAGGCGCCGACGGACGCCGCCGCGGTCACGTCGACGTCGGGCAGCACGATCAGCGCGGAGTTGCCGCCGAGCTCCAGGTGCGCCCGCTTGAGGTGCTGGCCGGCCAGCGCCCCGACGGCGCGACCGGCGCGGGTGGACCCGGTGAAGGCGACGACGCGGACGGCGGGCGCGGTCACCAGGGCCTCGCCGACGTCGGCACCGCCGGGCAGCACCTGGAGCACCCCGGCCGGCAGCCCGGCCTCCTCGAAGACGCGCGCGAACATCGCGCCGCCCGAGATCGCGGTGCGCGGGTCGGGCTTGAGCACCACGGCGTTGCCCAGCGCCAGCGCCGGGGCGACCGCGCGGATGGCGAGGATCGTCGGCACGTTGAACGGAGCGATCACCCCGACCACGCCGGCGGGCACCCGGCGGGCGAACGAAAGCCGCGGGGAGCCGGTGCGCAGCAGCTCGCCGTAGGGGTGCGAGGGCAGCGCCGAGGCCTCGTAGCACTCCTGGGCGCTGGTGTGCACCTGGAAGTCGCCGAAGGGCTGGATGGCGCCGGACTCGCGGGCCAGCCACCCCCTGATCTCGTCCGCGTTCTCCTCGAGCACCTGGCCGGCCCGGCGCAGCACCCGCGCCCGTTCCTCGAACGGCGCCGCCGCCCAGTCCCGCTGCGCGGCGGCGGCCCGGGTGGCGGCCGCCTCCACGTCGGCCGGCGTCGCCCTGCCGACCGGCGCGATCACGTCGCCGGTGGCGGGCTCGACGGCGTCGTACGTGCCGCCGGAGCCGTCGGTCCACGAGCCGGTCCAGATCTTGCCGTGCCAGGCGCCGTCCTCGAGCAGTGCCATGGGTGTCCCTCCTCAGTCGTCGGTGGTGTCGCGGAGCTCGGCCAGGATCGGCCCGGCCACCTTGAAGGCGTGGTTGGCCGCCGGCACGCCGGCGTAGACGGCCGCGTGCTGGAGCACCTCGGCGATGTCGTCGTCGGTCAGGCCGTTGTTCACCGCGGCGCGCACGTGCAGGGCGAACTCGTCCCAGTGCCGCAGCGCGACGGTGATCGACAGCGTCGCGATGCTGCGCTCGCGGCGCGAGAGCCCCGGTCGCTGCCAGACGTCGCCCCAGGCCACACGGGTGATGTAGTCCTGGAAGCCGGCGGTGAACGGGGTCGTGCCGGCGACCGCCCGGTCGACGTGCGCGTCGCCGAGCACCTCGCGCCGGGTGCGCATGCCCGCGGCGCGGCGCTCCTCGTCGGTGGCCGGCAGCCCGCCGGGTACCGGGGCGTCGCTCACCGGCCGGCCCCGTCGAAGTGCGCCAGCAGGGCCCCGGTCACCTCGAGCGTGCGCTCCAGGTTGGCCAGGTGCGCCGCCGGGCTCACCGAGAGGAGCTCCGATCCCGCGATCCCGGCGGCGATCCCCTCCTGGTGCGCCGGCGGCAGCGCCGGGTCCTCGGCGCCGGAGACGACGAGCGTCGGCGCGGAGATCCGGCCCAGGTCCTCCCGCAGGTCCATGCCGGCGACGACCTCGCAGCAGGCCGCGTACCCCTCGTCGTCGGCCGCGGCGATCATCGCCTCGAGGCGGGCCACCAGGTCGGGGTGCTCGGCCGCGTACGGCGGGGTGAGCCAGCGGCTGACCACCGTCGACGCCAGCGGCGCCGTCCCCCCGGAGCGGGCCGCGGCCGCGCGGTCGAGGAAGCCCTGCGGGTCGGCCTTCGCCGAGCTGCACAGGACCGCCAGCCGCGACACCCGCGCCGGTTCCCGGGCGGCCAGCCGCAGCGCCGTCATGCCGCCCAGCGACAGCCCGGCCACGTGCGCCTGCCGGACCCCGAGGCGGTCGAGCAGCGCGACGACGTCGTCCACCAGGTCGTCGAGCGTGTACGGCCCGGCCGGCGCCGGTGACTCCCCGTGCCCGCGGGTGTCGTAGGTGACCACCCGGAAGCGCTCGGCCAGCGCCGGCACCTGCGGGTCCCACATGGCGCGCGTGGCGCCCAGCGAGTTGGAGAGGACGACGACCGGCGCGTCGGCCGGCCCGTCCTCGGTGTACGCGACCTCGACGGCCGTCATGCCTCTCCCTCCGTCAGCCGCGCGTGCTCGGCGAGCGCGGCGTCCACCTGGGCCCCGGCCTCGCCCACGTCCGGCGCCGCGGCGGCCAGGACGGCGGGGCCGTCGACGTCCGTGCGGCCGGCGACGACGTCCGCCAGCGACCGGCCGGCCGCCCGCGCCTCCCGGGTCGCCGCCGCGGCCGCGTCGTGCGCGGCCGAGCGTCCGAGCGACGGCGTCAGTGCCTCGGCGAGCGCGGCGGCGAGCGAGCCCTCGCCGGCGGCGGCCACGGTCGCGGCCATCCGCCCGGTGTCCACCCGCAGCGACGCCAGCGACTCGGCCAGCCACGACGTCGCCGACCCGACGGTGACCAGCAGCTCCGTCAGCGTCGGCCACTCGGCGTGCCAGGCGCCGGCGGCCCGCTCGTGCTCCTGCTCCATCGCCGCGAACAGCGTCGCCACCAGACCCGGCGCGCGCCGGGCGCAGGCCCGGGCGGAGACCGCCGCGACCGGGTTGGCCTTGTGCGGCATCGCCGACGAGCCGCCGCGGCCGGGCGCGACCTCCGCCACCTCGGCGACCTCCGACTGGGCCAGGAGGACGACGTCGACGGCGACCGTGGCCACCGCCCCCGCGGCCGTCCCCAGCGCACCGGCCAGGTCCGCGACCGGCAGCCGCACGGTGTGCCACGGCACCGCGGTGGGGACCAGCCCCAGCTCCTCGGCCAGCGCGGCGCGCACCTGCACCCCGGCGCCCCCGCTGGCGGCCAGCGTGCCGACCGCGCCGCCGTACTGGACCGGCAGCGACGCGACCACCTCGGCCAGCCGCAGCCGGGCGCCGTCCAGCGCGGCCAGCCACCCGGCGGCCTTGAGCCCGAACGTCGTCGGCAGCGCCTGCTGCACGAGGGTGCGGCCCATGAGCACGTCGTCGCGGTGCGCGCGGGCGAGGTCGGCCGCGGACGACGCCGCGGCCGCCAGGTCGCCGTCGACCACCGCGACCGCCTCGCGCGCCATCAGCAGCAGCGCGGTGTCGACGACGTCCTGGCTGGTGGCGCCGACGTGCACCGCGACCGCGTCCCGCTCGCCCACCGCGTCCGCCAGCGCGCGGACCAGCGGCGGCACCGGGTTGCCGGCGTCGGCCGCGCGGGCGACCACGGTCGCGAGGTCGAGCCGGGCGGGCTCGGCGCAGGCCGCGGTCACCGCGTCGGCCGCGGTCGTCGGCACGAGGCCGGCGCGCGCGGCGGCCCGGGCCAGCGCCGCCTCCACCGCCAGCAGCGCCCGGAACCAGGCGTCCCCGGAGACCGCGGCGGGGACGCCGCCCCGCGCGAAGGTGCCGTCGAGGAGCCCTGTCACGCCGCCCTGCCTACCAGCCGCACCGGTCCCCCGCTCAGACGGCGAAGAAGACGGTCTCGGCCTCGCCCTGCAGCCGGACGTCGAGGCGGTACCCGTCGTCGGTGGGCGTGGCCAGCAGGGTCGACCGGCGGTCGGCGGGCAGGCCCCGCAGCACGACGTCCTCCGCGTTGGCCGGCTCCTCGTCGGCGAAGTAGAACCGCGTGACCACCCGGTCGAGCAGGCCACGGGCGAAGACCGAGACGTCGACGTGCGGCGCCTGCAGCCCGCCCTCGCCGTCGGGCACCCGCCCGGGCTTGAGCGTGAAGACGGCGAACTCGCCGGTGCGCGTCTGGGCGCGGGCGTAGCCGCGGAAGCCGGGGTACGACACCGCGCCGCGGGGGTCCTCCGGCGACGGGAACCGGCCGTCGGGGTCGGCCTGCCAGGTCTCGACCACCGCGTCGGGCACCACGTCGCCGGCGCCGTCCAGCACCCGGCCGCGGATCCAGATGCCGCCGTCGGTGCCCTCGGCCGCGGCCCACTCGCCGTCGGACCAGGTCAGCCCGATGGCCAGGTAGGGCCCGACGGTGGCGCTGGGGGTGGTCCCCAGCCGCAGCGGGCCGGTGAGGAAGCCCGACCCGCGCTGCCCGGACCGGGGCTGGAAGGGGCCCGGCGGGTCGGCCGGCACGTCGAGGGGGTCCGGGAACGGGGTGCTCATGCCACGTCTCCGTCGTCGTCGCCGTGGTCGTCTCCGCCGGACAGGGCCTCGAACGGGGTCTGCTCCACGCCGCGCAGCACGATGTCCCACTCGAACGCCAGCGCCCAGTTGTCCTGGGTCCGCTCGAGGGAGAACCGGCTGATCGCGCGGTGGCGGGCCGCCGGCGGGATGGCGTTGAAGATCGGGTCCTGCCCGAACAGCGGGTCGTCCGGGAAGTACATCTGGGTGACCAGGCGCTGGGTGAACGCCCGCCCGAACAGCGAGAAGTGGATGTGCGCCGGCCGCCAGGCGTTGTGGTGGTTGCCCCAGGGGTAGGCGCCGGGCTTGACCGTCAGGAACTCGTAGCGCCCCAGGCCGTCGGTGACCACCCGACCGAGGCCGTCGAAGTGCGGGTCCAGCGGCGCCGGCCAGGTGTCGACGACGTGCCGGTAGCGGCCGGCGGCGTTGGCCTGCCAGACCTCGACCAGGGCGCCGGGCACCGGACGGCCGTCGCTGTCGAGCACCCGGCCGTGCACCAGGATGCGCTGCCCGAGCGCCTCGCCGCCGTTGCGCCACGTCAGGTCGGCGTCGTGCGGCAGCACCCGGTCCTCGCCGAGCACGGGACCGGTGACCTCGGTGAGCCGGTGCGGCAGGTCGACCGGCGTGCGCAGCGGGGCGCGCAGGGCGGTGCTCCGGTACTCCGGGTACGCCAGCGGGACGCGCTGGGACGGGTCCTCGCGCAGGTAGCGCGGCAGGACCAGCGCGCTGTCGGACGTGCTCCGCGTCATGCCGCGACCGTAGGTCCGGGCACTACGCTGCCCAAGCCCGTGCTCCCACTGGACGGAAGGAGCCCGCCGTGGCCGGAGGCGCCGCCGCGCCGGGGCGGTCGGTCACCTCGCGCGCCCTCGCGGTGCTCGACGCCTTCGCCCCCGAGGCACCCCGCCTGACGCTCACCGAGATTGCGGAGCGCTCGGGCACCCCGCTGTCGACCGCGCACCGGCTGGTCGCCGAGCTCGCCGAGTGGGGCGGTCTGGCCCGGCGGGCCGACGGCCGCTACGAGATCGGCCGGCGGCTGTGGGACCTCGGCCTGCTGGCCCCGGTGCAGGCGGAGCTGCGGTCGGTCGCCGCGCCCTTCCTGCTCGACGTGCACACCGCCACCCGCGACACCGTGCACCTCGCCGTCCGCGAGGGGCCGGCCGCGCTGTACGTCGAGCGGATCTCCGGCCGCGAGTCGGTGCCGGTGGTCAGCCAGGTGGGCAGCCGGCTGCCGCTGCACGCCACCGGAGTCGGCAAGGTGCTGCTCGCCTCCGCCCCGGACGACGTCGTCGACCAGGTGCTGCGCTCGCTGAGCCGCCAGACCCGCCACACCGTCGTCGACCCGCGCCGGCTGCGCCGCGAGCTGGCCGAGGTCCGCCGCCGCGGGTACGCCCGCACCGCGGAGGAGATGTCGCTGGGCACCCACTCGGTCGCCGTCCCGGTGCGGGTCGAGGGGACGGCGGTGGTCGCGGCCGCGCTGGGCGTCGTCGTCCCCTCCTCCCGGCGGGACGTCACCCGGCTGGCACCGGTGCTCGAGGTGGCCGCGCGGGGCATCGGCCGTCAGCTGGCGCGGGTGCGCGACTTCCACTGAGCGGGAGCGCCGGGTTCCCCGCCGGCATGCCCGCGGTCACACTCGGCGGCGTGCGCACTCAGGTGGGGATCATCGGGGCGGGGCCGGCCGGACTGCTGCTGTCGCGGCTGCTGCACCTGCAGGGCATCGACTCGGTGGTGCTGGAGAACCGCTCCCGCGACTACGTGGAGGCCCGCATCCGCGCCGGCATCCTCGAGCAGCACACCGTCGACACCCTGACCGCCGCGGGCGTCGGCGACCGGCTGCACCGCGAGGGCCTGGAGCACTCCGGCATCCACCTGCAGTACCCCGGCACCCGGCACACCCTCGACTTCCCCGAGCTGTGCGGGCGCACCGTGTGGGTCTACGGGCAGACTGAGGTGACCAAGGACCTCATCGCCACCCAGCTCGACGGCGGCCCGCCGCTGCTGTTCGAGGTCTCCGACGTCACCCCCGAGGACGTCGACGGCGACAGCCCGCGGATCCGCTTCACCGACGCCGACGGCACCCCGCAGGTGCTCGAGTGCGACGTCGTCGCCGGCACCGACGGCTTCCACGGCCCCTCCCGCGCGGTCGTCGCGGCCGGGGCCGGGGGCGCGCGGGTGTGGGAGCGCACCTACCCCTACGCCTGGCTGGGGATCCTGGCCGACGCCGCCCCCGCCACCGACGAGCTCATCTACGCCTGGCACCCCGAGGGCTTCGCCCTGTACTCGATGCGCTCGCCGAAGGTGTCGCGGCTGTACCTGCAGGTCGACCCGTCGGAGAAGATCGAGGACTGGTCCGACGACCGGATCTGGGACGGCCTGGCCACCCGGTTCGCCCTCGACGGCTGGGAGATCAGCACCGGACCGATCACCGAGAAGTCGATCCTGCCGATGCGCTCGTTCGTCAGCGCCCCGATGCGCCGCGGCCGGCTGTTCCTCGCCGGCGACGCCGCGCACATCGTGCCGCCCACCGGCGCCAAGGGCCTCAACCTCGCCGTCGCCGACGTGACCCTCCTGGCCACCGCGCTGGTCCGGCTGCTGCAGGAGAAGCAGACCGACCTGGCCGACGCCTACTCCGACACCGCGCTGCGGCGGGTGTGGCGGTGCACCCACTTCTCCTGGTGGATGACCTCGATGCTGCACACGTCCGGCGACGACTTCGACGCCCAGCTCCAGCTGTCGCAGCTGCAGCGCGTCTGCTCATCGGAGGCGGCCGCGCGCGAGCTGGCGGAGAACTACACCGGTCTGCCGATCGAGGGGTGAGCGCGGCCCCTCCGCAGGCGACGGAGCAGACGACGGGGCGGACCACGAGCCGGGTCCTCGCCCCGGTCCTGGTCTTCTGCGTCGCCGTCGTCGCGGTCATCAGCAGCCTGGGCGCGCCGCTGGTCCCGGCCATCGCCGACACCTACGACGTCCCGCTCCACGACGCCCAGTGGTCGCTCACCATCAGCCTGCTGGTCGGCGCGGTGGCCACCCCGGTCCTCGGCCGGCTGGGCGACGGGCGGCAGCGCCGGACCGTCGTGCTCACCACCCTCACCGCCGTCCTGGTGGGCAGCGTGCTGGCCGCCCTGCCGCTCGGGTTCGGCTGGCTGCTGGCCGGCCGGGCCCTGCAGGGCCTCGGGCTGGGCCTGGCCCCGCTGGCCATGGCGACCGCGCGGGACGCGCTGACCGGCGCCCGCCAGCGCGCGACCGTCGCGGCGCTGTCGATCACCGTCGTCGCCGGGGTCGGCCTGGGCTACCCGGTCGCCGGGCTCGTCGCCGACCTGGGCGGGGTGCACGCCGCGTTCTGGCTGGGCGCCGCGGTGAGCGGCCTGGCCCTGGCCGCCGGCGCCGTGGTGCTCCCGCCGCCGCCGGACCGCCCGCCGCGCCGGCTCGACGCCGTGGGCGCGGTGCTCCTGGGCGCCGCCCTGGCCGCCGGCCTGCTCGTCCTCGGCGAGGGCGACACGTGGGGCTGGACCTCGCCGGCCCTGCTGGGCCTGGCCGCCGGCGGCCTGCTCGCTGCGGCCGCGTGGGTGGCCTGGTCGCTGCGGACGCCGGCGCCGCTGGTGGACCTGCGGCTGGCCCGCGGGCGGACGGCGGCCACGGCGCACCTGACCTCGCTCCTGGTCGGCCTCGCCAACTACCTGCTGCTCGCGTCGGTGCCCCTGTACGCGCAGACGCCCGAGGCCTCCGGCTACGGCTCCGGGGCCTCGGTGGTGGGTGCCGGCCTCGTCCTCGTGCCGTTCTCCCTGCTCAGCATCGCGGCCAGCCGTGCCGCCCGGGCGCTGACCGACCGCGCCGGCCCGCAGGTGTCCCTCCCGGTCGGCGCGCTCCTGCTGGCGGTCGCCCTGGGCCTGTACGCGCTCACGCCGACCGGCCTCTGGGCGCTCGGCGGCGTGATGGCGGTGGCCGGACTCGGCGTCGGCGCCTGCTTCGCGGTGCTTCCCGCCCTCGTCGTGAGCGCGGTGCCGGCGCGGGAGACCGGCAGCGCCATGAGCCTCAACCAGGTGCTGCGCTACGTCGGCTTCTCCACCGGCAGCGCCCTGGTCGCCGCCGTGCTCGCCGCGGCCACGCCCGCCGGCGCGGCGTACCCCTCGGCGGGCGGCTACACCGTGCTCGCGCTGGCCGGCTGCGCCGTCGCGGTCGGGACGGCGCTGCTGACCTGGCTCCTGCCGCCCCGAGCGGCTGCGGCCGACCGCTGACCCCGGCGCCGGGTCAGCCGCCGGCGGCGAGCAGACCGAGCACCGTGTCGGCGGTGCCCGGGGCCAGCGGCAGGTGCGGCAGCACGGCCGCCACCTCCTCGGGCTCGATGCCCTCGGCGAGCAGGAGGGCGAGCAGCCGGTCGGCGTCGGCCGGCGCCACCGGCTCCGGCGGTCCGCCGGCGGCCAGCGCGGCGCGGGCGAGGAACACCGCGCCCGAGGCCGCGGGGTCCTCCGCCGGCGCGGCCGGGAGGGGCGGGGCGGCGGCCTCCCGGGTGAGCGCCTCGGCCCGCCGGACCAGCGACAGCGGCAGCCCCTCGGCCTCCACCTGCAGCAGCGGGACGGCGCCCAGGGCGGCCAGCACCAGGTGCTCGGCCTCGGTCCGCAGCGGCACGTCCCACTCCCCCGCGTGCACGACCGCCGGCAGGTCGGTCCCGTCCTCACCCAGGTCGTCGAGCAGGTCGCGCCACTGCGCGGGCCGGGTGTCGCGGGCCCGCTCGGCGGCCTGCACGCAGGTCTGCAGCACGAAGGGCTCGATCACCTCGCGGTCGAAGCGGTCGGCGAAGACGACGCCGTCCTCGCCGACGGCGTTCAGCGCGTCGGCGAAGCTGCCCGGCCGGGCGTCGCCGAGGTCGAGCCGGCCGTCCTCGTCGCCGCTGAGCATCTGACCGGTCGCGGCGCGGTCACCGATCGTCCCGCCGGTCTCCACCAGCCGGCCGCGGCGGCGCAGGTGGTGCGGACGGTCGGACAGCCCCACCGACCACGCGCACGCCTCGGCGACGAGCGCGGCGGTCCGCTCGCGCAGGACCGTCCGGCACAGCAGGCCCATCCAGTCGACGTCGAACACCCCTCCAGCCTCCCCCGCCCGGACAGCGGGTGCCGGAACGGCCCGCCTGCCGGGGCCCGCGCCGAGCGGAGGGGCCGTCGGGCGGGCGTCAGCCGAACAGCTCGCCCAGGAAGGACTCCTTGCGCTTCTTCTTGTACGGCTGGCCGTGGTGGCCGCTCGAGTGCGACCGGCCCTGCACCTGGCCGAGCACCTCGTTCACCACGGCACCCAGCCCGCCCGACGACGACGTCGACGGGCGGTGCTGCTCGCGGTACCGGTCCTCCTCGCGGTACCGGTCCTCCTCGCGGTACCGGTCCTCGCGGTACCGGTCGTCCTCGCGGTACCGGTCGTCCTCGCGGTGCCGGTCGTCGCGGGCGGCCGCCGCGGCCGGGCGGCGCTCCTCACCGTGCCAGGCGTTCTCGGCGTCGATCAGGCGCTCGAGCTCACCGCGGTCGAGGAAGATGCCGCGGCAGTCGCTGCACTGGTCGACGTGGACGCCGTTGCGCTCGTACGTGCGCATGGACCCGTGGCACTTCGGGCAGGTCAGCTCCATGCCGCGGCAACGGCCGCCGCCGTCCCCGGGTTCCCCGCGCGCGGACCCGGCCGGTCCGTGCTACCGGCGGGTAACAGGTGTGGGATCGTCGTCGTCACCACGCACGAGAGGGCGTCGGCCACGGCGGCCGGCGTCAGGAGAGAGGTCCGATGCGGTTGCAGCTGTCCCCGGAGCTCGAGGCGTTCCGGGAGGAGATGCGCACCTTCTTCACCACGCAGGTGCCCCAGGAGATCCGGGACACCGTCGCCGCCCGCCGCCACCTGGGCAAGGACGACTACGTCCGGGCGCAGCGGGCGCTCAACGCCGGCGGCCTGGCCGTGCCGCACTGGCCGGTCGAGTGGGGCGGCAAGGACTGGACGCCGCTGCAGCGCCACATCTGGCGCGAGGAGATGCAGCTGGCGTGCGTCCCCGAGCCGCTGGCGTTCAACACGAGCATGATCGGCCCGGTCCTCGCGCAGTTCGGCAGCCAGGAGCAGAAGGAGCGCTTCCTGCCGAAGACCGCGAACCTCGACATCTGGTGGTGCCAGGGCTTCTCCGAGCCCGACGCCGGCTCCGACCTCGCGTCGCTGCGCACCACCGCCGTCCGCGACGGCGACGACTGGGTCGTCAACGGGCAGAAGACCTGGACCACGCTCGGCCAGCACGCCGACTGGATCTTCTGCCTGGTCCGCACCGACCCCACCGCGGAGAAGAAGCAGCGCGGCATCTCCATGCTGCTGTTCCCGATGGACACCCCGGGCGTCACCCTCCGGCCGATCGAGCTGCTCGACGGCGGCCACGAGGTCAACGAGGTCTTCTTCGAGGACGTGCGCGTCCCCGCGGAGAACCTGGTCGGCGAGGAGAACCAGGGCTGGACGATGGCGAAGTTCCTGCTCGGCAACGAGCGGGTCGGCATCGCCCGGGTCGGCACCACCAAGCACTACCTCAAGCTGGCCAAGGAGCTGGCCCGCGAGGTGACCGTCGGCGGCCGCCCGCTGCTCGACGACCCGCGCATGGCCGGGCGCATCGCCGAGACGGAGAACGAGCTGCTCGCCCTGGAGCTGACCGCGCTGCGCGTGGTCGCCAACTCCGCCGACGGCAAGCCGCACCCGGCGTCCTCGGTGCTCAAGCTCCGCGGCTCGGAGCTGCAGCAGGCGGCCACCGAGCTGCTGGTCGACATCGCCGGCCCGCTCTCGCTGGCCTCGTTCGCCGACGGCGGCTCCGAGGTGCCCGACTGGGCCCGCGTGGCCACGCCGGAGTACCTGAACTACCGCAAGGTCTCCATCTACGGAGGCTCCAACGAGGTGCAGCGCACCATCATCGCCGGCACGATCCTGGGGCTGTGACCAGATGAACTTCGAGTTCGACAGCGAGCAGAACGACCTGCGCGAGGCCGTCCGCGGCCTGCTCGAGCGCGCCTACGGCGACGCCGAGCAGCGGCGCCAGGTCACCAAGAACGACCCGGGCTTCGACGAGAAGACCTGGGGCCAGCTGGCCGAGATGGGCGTGCTCGGGCTGCCGTTCGCCGAGGAGGACGGCGGCATGGGCGCCGGCCCCGTCGAGGTCGCGATCGTCGCCGAGCAGATCGGCCGGGTCCTGGCCCCCGAGCCGTTCGTCGAGGCCGTCGTTCTGGCCGGTGGCCTGGTCGCCGCGGTCGGCACCGCCGAGCAGCGCGCCGAGCTCCTCGGTGCGCTCAGCGAGGGCAGCAGCGTGCTGGCGTTCGCGCACGCCGAGCCCCGCACGCGGTGGAGCACCGCGGCCCAGGGCGTCACCGCCGCGCAGGACGGCGACTCCTGGACGCTGACCGGCGTCAAGGAGCCGGTCCTGGGCGGCGCCCGCGCCGACGTCCTCGTGGTCAGCGCCGTCGTCGACGGCGGCACCGCGCTGTTCGTCGTCGACGGGGACGCCTCCGGGCTGACCCGCACCGGCTACCGCACGCACGACGGCGGCCGCGCGGCCAACGTCACCTTCGCGTCGACCCCGGCCCGGCTGCTCGGCGAGGGCACCGGCGACCGCACCGCCGACATCGAGAAGGCGTTCGCGCTCGCGCGGATCGCCTACGCGAACGAGTCGGTGGGCGCGATGGAGACCGCGCTGCGCACCACGTCGGAGTACCTGACGCAGCGCAAGCAGTTCGGCGTCACGCTGAACAAGTTCCAGGCGCTCACCTTCCGCGCCGCGGACATGTACGTGTCCCTGGAGCTGGCCCGCAGCACCGCGCTGTGGGCGAGCATGGTCGCCGACGCCGGCGGGGACGTCGTCGCCGCGGCCGACCGCGCCCGGCTGCAGACCAGCCGCGCCGGCCGGCACATCGGCAAGGAGGCCATCCAGCTGCACGGCGGCATCGGCGTGACCGCGGAGTACAAGGTCGGCCACTACACCAGCCGGCTCACCGCCATCGACCACGTGCTGGGCGACGGTGACTGGGCTCTCGACCGGCTGGCCGCGACCGTGGGCGACCACCCGACGGTCGACCCGCTGGGCGAGCCCTACGCCCCGGGCGCCGGCGTCGCCTGAGCGGTCCCCCTCGGCGAGATCTGCACACTCGGCGCCATCAGCCGCTGATGGCGACGAGTGTGCAGATCTCGCGCGGGTCCGGTCGGCGCAGCGTCAGCCGTCGAGCATCGCGCGGCGGAGCTCGTCGGCGTCCTGGGCGACCTGCTCCAGCACCGGGCCGACGGCGTCCTCGCGCACCTGGCCGGCGGTGAGCTGGGCGACGTCCACCGGCACGTAGCCGGGCTGGGTCAGCCGCGCGGCGATCTCGAACGCCGCCCGCAGCAGCGCGCCGTCGGCCGACGCGGGGTCGTCGACCGCCGTCAGCGGGCCGACCATGCTGTGCGGGAAGCCCCACTGCTCCAGGGCGACGCTGGTCAGCCGCGTGCCGGAGATGCCGTAGCGGCGCACCTCCGCCGACCGCCGGCCGGCGAAGGTCTCCTCCTGGGCCAGCAGCTCGCGGTACCCGGCGGGGTCGTTGTGGTGCAGCAGCGCCACGCCCACCTGGGCCAGCAGGCCGAGGCAGAGGGTGTCCTGCGGCCGCTCCCCGAACCGCGGCGCGAGCAGCGAGGCGGCCAGGGCGACGCTGGTCGTGCCGACCCAGAAGTCCTGCGGCAGCCGCGACTCGTCGTCGAGGTCGGTGAGGGCGACCGTCGCCATGGTGCGCACCGTGGTGAACCCGACGACGGTCACCGCGAACTGCAGCGACGTCACCCGGCCGCGCATGCCGAAGTAGGCGCTGTTGGCCAGCTTCATGACCCGGCTGGCCAGGGCCACGTCGGCGGCGAGGATGTCGGCCAGGGCCCTCGCGCTGGTGTCGTCGGAGTTGGCCACCGACACGATCTGCGCGGCCACGGGCTTCTGCGCGGCCATCGTGTCGATGCTGGCCAGCACCTCCTCCAGGTCGAAGGCGGGCACGGGGCTCAGCTGCGGGGCGGTCACGTCGGCTCCGGGGCGGTCAGGGGTGGCTGGGGGGTGTCGGAGCGCAGCGCGTGCCACGCGGCGAGGCCGGTGCCGGTCATGGGCTGCGCCAGGCCGAAGCCCTGCAGGTAGGTGGCTCCCAGGCCGGCCAGCGCGACGGCGGTCTGGATGTCCTCCACGCCCTCGGCGACGGTGCTCAGCCCGAGGCTGCCGGCCAGCGCGATGACGGCGGTGGCGATCTCGGCGTGGCCCCCGGCGAGCTCGGCGACGAACGACCGGTCGACCTTGAGGCAGTCCACCGGCAGGTGCCGCAGGTACGCCAGCGAGGAGTACCCGGTGCCGAAGTCGTCGATGGCGATCTGGACGCCGAGGTCGCGCAGCTGCTGCAGCACCGTGCGGGCCGAGGCCGGGTCCTTCATGAGCGCGGACTCGGTGATCTCGATCGAGAGCCGGGCCGGGCTCAGCTCGTGCCGCTCGAGCGCCGCGACGACGAGGGCGTGCAGGTTCCCGTCCAGCTGCAGCGCCGACACGTTGACGTTGGCCCGGCGCGGCGCGTCGGGCCCGAGCAGCCGGTCCCACTCGGCGACCTGGCGGCAGGTCTCGTCGAGCACGAGGGAGCCCAGCGGGCCGATGAGGCCGCTCTCCTCCGCCAGCGGCACGAACGTGGCCGGGCTGATCGGGCCCCGGT
The DNA here is from genome assembly GCF_054050735.1 of Blastococcus sp. SYSU D00813. Classification (NCBI taxonomy): domain Bacteria; kingdom Bacillati; phylum Actinomycetota; class Actinomycetes; order Geodermatophilales; family Geodermatophilaceae; genus Blastococcus; species Blastococcus sp. SYSU D00813. The sequence continues at coordinate 44,643 of NZ_JBJGZX010000009.1, read as the reverse complement.
CCTCGTGGTCCCAGCGGGCCAGCGCCTCCACGGCGGTCGACGACCCGTCGGCGGTGGCGAAGATCGGCTGGTAGAGCAGCGTGATCTCCCGCCGCTCGACGGCGTCGCGCAGGTCGGCGACCAGCCGCAGCTTGTCCCGGGCCTCCGCGCGGGCCACGTGGTCGAGGACGGTGATGCGGCCCTTGCCGCCGTTCTTCGCCTGGTACATCGCGATGTCGCAGTCGCGGATGAGGTCCTCGGCGCTGGCGTGCTCCTCGGCCTGCACGGTGACCCCGACGCTGGCGTGCGGGCGGACGTCGACGCCGCCCAGACCCACCGGTTCGGCCAGGACCTCGCCGATGCGCTCGGCCAGGGCGACGGCGTCGTCGGTGCCGACGTCCTCGCAGACGACGACGAACTCGTCCCCGCCGAACCGGGCGACGAGGTCGCCCGGGCGCACGACGGCGCGCAGCCGGTCGGCCACCTCGACGAGCAGCTCGTCGCCGGCCGCGTGGCCGAGGGAGTCGTTGACGACCTTGAAGTTGTCCAGGTCGAGGAAGAGGCAGGCCAGGCCGCCCTGCCCGCGGACGAAGCGCTCGGCCACGTGCTCGGCCAGCAGGGTGCGGTTGGGCAGCCCGGTCAGCGGGTCGTGGTTGGCCTGGTGGGCCAGCCGCGCCTCGAACGCCAGCCGCTCGGTGATGTCCTCGATGGTGCCGACGAACCCGGCGCCGACGCCGGGGGTGAACAGGTGGGCGAAGCGGATGACGGTCCGCCGCTCGGCGCCGTCGGGCTGCACCAGCCGGGCGTGCGCCTCGCCGTCCCCGCCGCCGAGGACGACGGCCACCTGCTCGATGACGTGGTCCAGGTCGTCGGGGTGGACGCAGGCCATCCAGCCGGTGCCCAGGAGCTGCTCGGACTGCTGGCCGACCAGGCTGCAGAAGGCGTCGTTGACGTGCGCCAGGCGCATGCCCTGCTCCGACAGCAGGGTGGGGATCGGCGACCGCTCGGTCAGCGTGGCGAAGCGGCGCTCGTGGGCGTCGGCGGTCGCCCGCAGGGCGCGCTCCTGCTCGTTGTCGGCCGAGACGAAGCGCAGGTTCCACATGCGGCCGCTCGGCGTCGGGGTGCACAGGACGACGCACTCGGTGAAGACGCCGCTGGCCGTGCGGACCGGCAGGTTCATCCGGGCGGTCCGCTCGCGGCGCAGCAGCAGCTTGAGCTCCCCGCCGCGCAGCGACGGCAGCAGGTGCGCCACCGGTAGGTCCCGCAGGTCCTCCAGGGCGTACCCGAGCAGGTGCACCGCCCCCTCGTTGCCCCAGGTGACCCGGGCGCCGGTCCCCGACGTCTCGGCGACGAGCAGGGCCAGGCTGTTGCTGACCGCGGCGCCGTAGAAGACCGAGGACACGATGTCCGGGGCCACGCGCGCGTCGGCGGTCGCCGTCGGGACGGGTGTCACGGTCCTCCCTCCGTCCTGCTGTGCTGGTGTTCCGGTGCGGCCGGTCGTCTCCCGCCCGCATCCCGGTCTACGGCCACCGCGGCCGCGCACTGGACCCCGGACGACCCCCGGCCACCCCGACGGGGGAGGTCCGGTCGCCCGACGTGCTGGCTCTCACACCTCCGGCAGCGGTGGGTGACGGCCGCGGCTGGTAGGAAATCCCGGACGGACCCGCCACCCCGCGCGGCCTCCCCGCCCCCAGGCCCCTCCCGGCAGCGCTGCCGGACCGACCTGCACTGGAGTGCGCGTGCTCATCGGAGTCCCCCGCGAGACGTCCCCCGGCGAGACCCGCGTGGCCGCCACCCCGGCCACCGTCCGCCAGCTGCTCGGGCTGGGCCACGAGGTGGTGGTCGAGTCCGGCGCGGGCGCGGCGGCGTCGTTCCCCGACGAGGAGTACGCCGAGGCCGGCGCCCGGATCGGCACCGCCGCCGAGGCGTGGGGCGCGGAGCTGGTCCTGCACGTGGCCAAGCCGTCGGCGGCCGAGCTGGACCTGCTGCGCGCGGGCGGGGTGCTGGTCAGCCTGCTGTCCCCGGCGCTGGACCCGGAGATGGTGGCGGCGCTCGCGGCCCGGCCGATCACGGCGCTGGCGATGGACGCCGTCCCGCGCATCTCCCGCGCGCAGTCGCTGGACGTGCTGTCCTCGATGGCCAACATCGCCGGCTACCGGGCGGTGATCGAGGCCGCGCACGCCTTCGGCCGGTTCTTCACCGGGCAGGTGACGGCGGCGGGCAAGGTGCCGCCGGCCAAGGTGCTGGTCGCCGGCGCCGGGGTGGCGGGGCTTGCGGCCATCGGCGCGGCGTCGAGCCTGGGCGCGATCGTGCGCGCCACCGACGTCCGCCCCGAGGTGGCCGACCAGATCGCCTCCCTGGGCGGGGAGTACGTCGGCGTGCCCGCCGACGAGGCCCAGCCCGGGGGCGGCACGGGCTACGCGTCGGTCACCAGCGAGGACTACAACGCCCGCGCGGCGGTGATGTACGCCGAGCAGTGCCGTGACGTCGACATCGTCATCACCACCGCGCTCATCCCCGGCCGGCCGGCGCCGCGGCTGATCACCGCCGACATGGTGGCCTCCATGAAGCCCGGCTCGGTCATCGTGGACATGGCCGCCGCCCAGGGCGGCAACGTCGAGGGCTCCGTGGCCGACCAGGTCGTCACCACCGCCAACGGCGTCACGATCATCGGCTACACCGACCTGCCCGGCCGGCTGCCCGCCCAGGCCTCGCAGCTGTACGGCACCAACCTGGTCAACCTGGTCAAGCTGCTCACCCCGGGCAAGGACGGCGTGTTCGTCCTGGACCTGGACGACGTCGTCCAGCGGGCGATGACCGTCGTGCGCGACGGCGAGGTGCTGTGGCCGCCGCCCCCGGTGGCCGTGTCGGCCGCCCCGGCGACCGCCGCGCCACCGCCACCGGCGCCGCTGGTCAAGCGCGAGAAGGCGGCGACGACCCCGGCGCGGCGCGGCGCGCTGGTCGGGCTGGCCGCGGCGCTGCTGTTCCTGGCGACGGCGTTCGCGCCGAACCAGCTGGTGGGCAACCTGACGGTGTTCGCGCTGTCGGTGGTGGTCGGGTTCTACGTGATCGGGCACGTGCACCACGCCCTGCACACGCCGCTGATGTCGGTCACCAACGCGATCTCCGGGATCATCGTGGTCGGCGCGCTGCTGCAGCTGGGCCACGTCAGCGGGGTCGTGACCGTCCTGGCGTTCATCGCCGTGCTGCTGGCGTCGATCAACGTCTTCGGCGGCTTCGCCGTCACCCGCCGGATGCTCGGCATGTTCACCCGCGGCGGGACCACCGCTGCCCGCACGGCCGCGGGAGCGCACCGATGACCCTCACCGGCGCCGCGTCGGCGGCCTACCTGGTCGCCGGCCTGCTCTTCGTCCTCTCCCTGGCCGGGCTGTCCAGGCACGAGACGGCCAAGGCCGGCAACGCCTACGGCATCGCCGGCATGGCGCTGGCGCTCATCGCCACCGTCGTGCTGGCCGCCGACGACCTCGAGGCCGCCGCGGTCGTGGCCATCGTCGTGGCCATGGCCGTCGGCGCGGTGATCGGCCTGTGGCGGGCCCGCCGGGTCGAGATGACCGGCATGCCCGAGCTGATCGCGCTGCTGCACAGCTTCGTCGGGCTGGCCGCCGTCCTCGTCGGCTGGAACGGCTACCTGTCGGTCGAGGGCGCCCCCGCCGGCGAGGCCGAGGAGCTCGGTCTGGCGGTGGAGATCCACTCCGCCGAGGTCGCCATCGGCGTATTCATCGGCGCGGTCACCTTCACCGGCTCGATCGTCGCCTTCCTCAAGCTGTCGGCGCGGATCAAGAGCAACCCGCTGGTGCTGCCAGGCAAGAACCTGCTCAACCTCGGCGCGCTGGCCGCCTTCGCCGTCCTCACCGTCGTCTTCGTCATCAGCCCGAACCTGCCGGTGCTGGCGGTGCTCACCGCGCTGGCCCTGGCGCTGGGCTGGCACCTGGTCGCCTCGATCGGCGGCGGCGACATGCCGGTCGTCGTCTCCATGCTCAACAGCTACTCCGGCTGGGCCGCTGCCGCGGCCGGGTTCCTGCTCGACAACGACCTGCTGATCATCACCGGCGCGCTCGTCGGCTCCTCCGGTGCCTACCTGAGCTACATCATGTGCCAGGCGATGAACCGCTCCTTCGTCTCCGTGATCGCCGGCGGCTTCGGCAACGAGGGCGCCGCGGCCTCCGGTGGGGGCGAGGACGGCGAGCACACCGAGATCACCGCCGCCGAGGTCGCCGAGCTGCTCACCGACGCCCGCTCGGTGGTCATCACCCCCGGCTACGGCATGGCCGTCGCGCACGCCCAGGGCCCGGTCGCCGACCTCACCCGGCAGCTCACCGACCGCGGCGTCGACGTCCGGTTCGGCATCCACCCCGTCGCCGGCCGCCTCCCCGGCCACATGAACGTGCTGCTGGCCGAGGCGAAGGTCCCCTACGACGTCGTCCTGGAGATGGACGAGATCAACGACGACCTCGCCGCCACCGACGTCGTCCTGGTCATCGGCGCCAACGACACCGTCAACCCCGCCGCCCAGGACGACCCGGGCAGCCCCATCGCCGGGATGCCGGTGCTGCGGGTGTGGGAGGCCGGCACCGTCGTGGTCTTCAAGCGGTCGATGAACACCGGCTACGCCGGCGTGCAGAACCCGCTGTTCTTCCGCGACAACACCCGCATGCTCTTCGGCGACGCCCGCGAGCGCGTCGAGGACATCCTGAAGGCGCTCTGATGACCGCTCCCGGCCCCGGCCTGCTGGTCAGCCCGGCCTGGCTGATCGGCGGGCTGCGCAACGTGCCCGGCTACCTGGCCACCGACCGCCGCGGGCTGACCTTCGTCAGCGACGAGCCGGTCTTCGACGTCCCCCTGCGGCAGGTCACCGACGTGTCCTGGCCGTGGTGGTGGTTCGGCGGCGGCGTCAAGCTCACCGCGGCCGGGCAGCGCTGGAAGATCACGTTCGTCCGCCCCAACGGCATGCCGCCGCCGCACCCCTCGATGCTCGCCACCGGGGTGGGGGTGTTCGCGCTGCTCGGCGGCGCGGCCGGGACCGTCCACGACGTCCAGGCGCTGCGCGGCCTGGCCGACATCGGCACCGGCCGGGCCGCGGGCCGGCTCTGGCGGGAGGTCCTGCCGGGCTGACGGGCGCGCCTCGCTTGCGGACGGCGGTCCGGGCGTCGACCGTGGCCGGGTGGACCCCTTCCGCCTGCCGCGCATCCCCGGGCTGTCCGACCTCGTCTCGCTGCTGCAGACGCAGACCGAGGCCCTGGCCTCGCTGCCGCGCACGCTCACCGACCTCAACGGCGCCGTCCGCGAGCTCATCGCCGCCACGAGGACGGCGACCGCCGCGATCTCCTCCGCGCAGCGCACCGCCGAGCGGCTCGAGGCCCTCGTGGAGGAGCTGGAGGAGCCGGTGCGCGCGCTGCGGCCCGGCCTGATCCGCGTCGGGAAGGTGCTCGACGACCCGGTGGTCGACTCGCTGCCGGAGACGTTGCGCCGGCTCTCGGACGACCTGCTGCCGATCGTGTCGGGGCTGCGTCAGGCCCAGTCGCGGGTGGAGTCGGTCACCGGGATGCTGCGGCCTCGCCGGAACCGGGAGAGCGGGTGAGGACGAAGGCGAACGGCTCGTCCAGCCCGCGCATGTCCATGAGCCCGAGCAGCGTCCGCTCGTCGACCCGGCGGAACACGTCCACCACCGGCAGCGCGTCGTAGACGATCGCCGCGGTCACCACCCCGCGGGAGGCCACCGCGCGGACCCGGGCGCCCGGCCGGCGGGCGCGCAGCAGCGGCCGGACGGCGGCGAAGCCGGCCCGCGCGACCGGCGTGCGGGCCAGCCCCGGCGCGCGGCGCAGGAGCCCGAGCGGCGCCGGCCAGGGGGCGACCGGCCGCGGGACGCCGGAGCGGCCGGCGAACAGCAGCGGGTGCACGGTCTCGACGTCGACGACCTCCTTGCCCCACCAGCGGTGCAGCGTCAGCAGGCCGTCGAGCCGGCTCCCCGTCGGCAGCTCGGCGCCGCGCCAGCGGCCGACGAGCTCCTCGGGCGCCACCGGCTCGAGGGTGTCGAACAGGGCGAGCACGCCGGCCGCGGAGGTCACCGCGGGAGCCCCTCCGGGAGCCGGGTCGTCGCGTCGGTGCGGGCGGCGGCCACCTGCGGGAGGGTCAGGAAGAGCGCCTCGCGCAGGTCCGCCCCGCGCAGGTCGGCCCCCCGCAGGTCCGCGCCCAGCAGGTCGGCGCCGCGCAGGTCGGTCCGGCGCAGGTCCGCGCCGATGAGCAGCGCCCCGCGCAGGCAACCGGCCCGGAGGTCGGCGCCGCGCAGGTCGGCCCCCACCAGGTCGTGCCCCGAGCGGTCCGGGCGCGGGCCGGGCAGTGCCGACCGCACCAGCTCGCTCGCCTCGCGCAGCAGCGGCCCGGCGTCCCGGCGCAGCGCCGCCGTGTCCAGGCCGGCCAGCTCGGCGGCGCCGGCGGCCCGGAGGGCGCGCACCCGGTCGCGGGCGGCCGTGAGCCGCGGGCGCAGCGGCCCGGCGGCCGGCCGGGCCAGCGCCTCGGCCAGGTACCAGAGCAGCTCCGACAGCTGCCGCATCGCGTCGAGGACGGCGAGCGCCTCCGGCTCGCCCCGCGGGTCCCGCCCGCGGTAGGTCACCTGCACGACCTGCTGGCCGGCGCCGAAGCAGTCGAACGCCACGCAGCCGGGGAAGCCGCGCGCGGGCAGCTCGGCGTGGATCGTGCAGCGGTCGTCGCCGGCCAGGTTCGGGCAGCGCCGGCCGGCCGGCTTGTCGATCGCGAAGTCCGCGGACGCGGCGAACGGCGGCAGGACGCAGCACAGCGCCGCGCAGCGCGCGCAGTCGGCGTGCAGGAGGGCGCGGTCGTCGTCCGGGAGCGCTCCCGCTCCCTCCGGGGCGCGCGTCAGGCGACCGGGCGTTCGAAGGTGACCAGGACGCCCTCGACGCCGCCGGGGCCGATGCGGCCCTTCACCTCGACCGCGGTGATCGCCTTGAGCTGCCACCCCTGGCGGGCGTGCTCGTTGAGCACCTTCTCCAGCTTGTCCCCCGACATCTTGCCGCCGAGCAGCCCCTCGCGGAGCTCCTCCACCTTGTACTCGTACCGGCCGGCCATGGCGCGCTCCTCGCTGTCGCCCGGGCACGCACCCGGGGACCCGCAGTCTGCCCGGTCACCGCGCCGGCGGCGGGCTCTCCCCCTCGGGCGGCGTCCCCGGACCCGCGGCCGGGGGACGCACCAGGTCGGCCACGGCGCCCTCCAGGCGGGCCCACGTCGCGCTCCACTCGACCAGCGGCTCGAGCAGCCGCTCGAACACCGCGAGCTGCTCGTCGAAGGCCTGCAGCTGGGCGACCATGCCGGCGATGAGCTGCCGCTGGCCACGCACCGCCTGGTCGATCGCGCGCAGCTGGGCGGCCGACATGGCGCCCGGCGGCGAGGGCAGCCGGGGCAGGGAGAAGCCGCCGGGGACGGCACCTGCGGCCAGCCCGCGGGCCCGCTCGGTGAAGGTCCGGAGCTGGGCCACGAAATCCTCGACGGACCGGGGCACCCGGTTGCCGCCCGCCGGCTCCTGCTCGCTCACCGCGCTCCCCTCTCGACCCGCCCGGCGCGGGTCCCCGTCGCACAGTCTGCCCCGGCCGCGGCGCCGCCGTGCCACGCTGGGCAGGTGCTGCTGCTCGCACACGCGGCGTCCGTCGTCCACGCGCTGGTGGTCGCGTTCATGCTGACCGGCGCGCTGCTGGCGCTGCGCCGGCCCCGGCTGGCGTGGGTGCACGCGCCGGTCGCGGGCGCCGTCCTGGCGGTCAACCTGGCCGGGATGCCGTGCCCGCTGACCGAGCTGGAACTGGCGCTGCGGGCCGAGGCCGGCGCGGCAGGGTTCTCCGGCGGGTGGCTGGGCCACTACGTCTTCAGCCCCGTCGGCCTGGACGTGCACGCGACCGCGGTGCAGGTGGGGATGTACACCGTGGCCCTGGGCGCGAACCTCGTGGGCTACGGGCTCCTGCTGACCCGCCGCCGGCCGGCGCTCAGCCGCTGACGAACGCCCGCAGCGTCTCGGCGTTGCGCACGGCGTGGCCCTCGCCGTCGTTGTTGAAGTACGCGTAGACGTCGCGGTTCTGCGCCCGCCACTCCCCCACCCGGTCGGCCCACCAGCGCAGGTCGTCGTCGGGGTAGGAGCCGGCGTAGAGGTGCGCGCGGTCGGGGCCGTGCAGCCGGACGTAGACGAACGGCGCGGTCGCCCGCAGCACGCAGGGCAGGCCGGCGCCGCTCATCACCACGTAGGCGGCGCCGTGCCGCTCCAGCAGGTCGAAGACCCCGTCGGCGTGCCAGCTGGGGTGGCGGAACTCCACGGCGACGCGCATCCAGGCCGGCAGCCGCTGCAGGAAGAAGCGCAGCCGCTCGTCGTCGCGCTCGTGCGCCGGGTGCAGCTGCACCAGCAGCACCGCCCGCTTGTCGCCGAGCTCGTGCCAGGCCTCGGCCATCCGCTGGACCCACACCTCCGGGGCGTACAGCCGCTTGGCGTGGGTGAGCCCGCGGGGCGCCTTGACCGACAGCTGGAACCCCGGCGGCAGCCGGCGTCGCCAGCCCGCGAACGTCGCCGTCCGCGGCCAGCGGTAGAAGCTGGCGTTGAGCTCCACGGTGCCGAACCGGCGCACGTAGTGCGCGAGCCGGTCCCGGGGCGGCGTCCCCGGCGGGTAGAGGACGCCGTCCCAGTGGTCGTAGCTCCAGCCGGAGGTCCCGACGTGGACCGCGGTCAGCGGCGCATCCCGGCCAGCTTCGTGACGGCGGCCAGCAGCTTCCCGTAGCCGCCGGGCGCGACCCGCACGAGCACGTCGGGCACCTTGGCGCTGACGCCGATGAGCAGCCGGGGCCGGCGCCGCTCGACGGCGTCGACGATCAGCGCGGCCGCCTTCTCCGCGGGGAAGGTCAGCAGCTTGGCGAAGTCGGCCTTGCCCTGCGCCGCCTCCTCTGCGTCGACGCCGCTGGCCACCCGCGCCGTCTCGGCGATCCGGGTGCGGATGCCGCCGGGGTGCACGCTGGTCACGCCGACGCCGTCCTCGGCGAGCTCGTGGCGCAGCGCCTCGGTGAACCCGCGCACGGCGAACTTGCTGGAGCTGTACGCGGCCTGCCCGGCCGGCGCCATCAGCCCGAAGAGGCTGCTCAGGTTGACCACGTGCGAGCCGGGGTGGGCCTTGAGCGTGGGCAGGAACGCCTTGGTCAGCCGGACGACGGCGCGGAAGTTGATCTCCATGACCCAGTCGAACTCGTCGAGGGTCACCTGGTCGAAGCGGCCACCGAGGGCCACACCGGCGTTGTTTACCAGCAGCGTGACGTCCGGGTGGGCCGCGACCAGCTCGTCGGCGACCCGCTGGGTGGCCACCGGGTCGGCCAGGTCGACGACGGCGGTGGCGACCGAGACCCCCGGGTGCGCCGCGCGCACGCCCGCCGCCACGTCCGCCAGCCGCTCGGCGTCGCGGTCGACGAGCACCAGGTCGCTGCCGCGGGCGGCCAGCAGCGGCGCGAGGGCGGCGCCGATGCCGCTGGCCGCGCCGGTCACGACCGCCGTCCCCCCGGCGAAGCGGTAGGCCTCCATCAGGCGGCCGCCTGCACGCGCGCGGGCTGCTTGGCGGAGAAGCGGATGCCCTCGTCCTCCACCGGGCCCCGGCGCAGCAGGACCAGGTCGCGGATGTAGTTCTGGTACAGCTTCCACGGCGCCCGGCCGCCCTGCTGGGGCAGCGCGGCGAGGCTGCGCTGCACGTAACCCGAGGTCAGCCCGAGGAACGGCTCGCGCTCGGGGTCGGCGGGCGCGAGCGGGGTCGCGATCGCCGTGCCGGTCCGCTCCATGTGCGCCAGCAGCCGGGTCACGTAGCGGGCGACGAGGTCGGCCTTCAACGTCCAGGAGGCGTTGGTGTAGCCGATGGTCATCGTGAAGTTGGGGACGCCGGAGATCATCATCCCCTTGTAGGAGACGGTCTCCGACAGCTCCACGGGGGCGCCGTCGACGGTGAGGGTCATGCCGCCGATCGGCAGCAGGTTCAGCCCGGTCGCGGTCACGATCACGTCGGCGTCGAGGTGCTGCCCGGACTCGAGCGCGATGCCCGTCTCGTCGAAGCGTGCGATCCGGTCGGTGACGATCGAGGCCTTCCCGTCGCGGATCACGCGGAACAGGTCGCCGTCGGGGACGACGCACAGCCGCTGGTCCCACGGGTCGTAGGGCGGGGTGAAGTGCGTGTCGACGTCGAAGCCGGCCGGCAGCTGCTGCTCCTGGGCCTTGCGCAGCACCTTCTTCATCACCGCGGGCCGGCGGCGGGACAGCTGGTAGGAGGCCATCGACACCAGCACGCTCTTCCACCGGATCACCGGGTAGACGACGCGCTCGGGCAGGAAGCGGCGCAGCGACTCGGCGAGCTTGTCGCGGCCCGGCAGCGAGACGACGTAGGTGGGGGTGCGCTGCAGCATCGTGACGTGCGCGGCCTGCGGGGCGAGGCTGGGCACGAGGGTGACGGCGGTGGCGCCGCTGCCGATCACGACGACGCGCTTGCCGGTGACGTCGAGGTCCTCGGGCCAGTGCTGCGGGTGCACGACCTGCCCGCGGAAGGTCTCGGCGCCCTCGAAGCGGGGGCTGAAGCCCTCGTCGTAGCGGTAGTAGCCGGAGCAGACCGACAGCCAGGAGCAGGTGAACGCCACCTGCTCGCCGGTGTCGGTGCGCTCGGCGGTGACGGTCCAGAGCGCGTCGTCCGACGACCACTCGGCCGACAGCACCTTGTGCCGGTAGCGGATCTTCGAGTCCACGCCGTACTCGCGGGCGGTCTCCTGGATGTAGCGGCGGATCGAGGGGCCGTCGGCGATGGCCTGCGGGTCGGTCCACGGCCGGAAGGAGTAGCCGAGGGTGAACATGTCCGAGTCCGAGCGGATCCCCGGGTAGCGGAACAGGTCCCAGGTGCCGCCCATCGCCTCGCGGGACTCGAGGACCGCGTAGGTGGTGCCGGGCCGCTCGTCCTCCAGGTGGCAGGCGGCGCCGATGCCGGACAGGCCGGCCCCGACGATCAGGACGTCGACGTGCTCTGCAGTTCCCGCAGTCTCTGCGTTCACAGGGGACTCCCGCTCTCCTCGGTTGCTCCGGCCATCGTGCACCGTGCCGACGCCGTTGTCGACACGGTGTCGAGAGGTTCAACGACGTGTCGGCGGGATGGGTGCGGGTCGTCAGGCCGGGACCTCGTCGGTGCCGTAGATGGCGCGCAGCCAGACGGTCAGCAGGACGTCGAGCAGGGCGTCCTCGGCGAGCGCGGGCTGCCGGCCGGCCAGGGAGAGCTGGATGACGCGCTCGTTCATCCAGTTCAGGGCTACGGCGAGGTCACGGGCCGGCGGTCCCGGCGGCGCGGCGCCGCGGGCGCGCTCGGCCTCGATGGCCGCCGCGGTCTCGGTGACGAAGTCCTCCATCACCGACGACCACAGCGCCTGCACCTCGGGGCTGGCCGCCAGCAGCTCGGTCGCGGCGGCGGTCAGGGCCCGGTGGTCGCGGAAGGTGTCGCGCACGGTGACCAGCGCCGCCCGCCACGCGGCCCGCGCCCCGGCGGCCCCGGCCAGCGCCGCGGACCGGGCCGCGCGGGCCTCGCCGACCACGCGGTCGAGCAGTGCGAGGACGACCGCCTCCTTCGAGGCGAAGTAGAAGTAGAACGTCGAGCGCGAGATGCCGGCGCCGCGCGCGAGGTCGTCGACGGAGATCTCGGCCAGCGGCCGCTGCTCCAGCAGGCGCTCGGCGGTGGCGAGCAGCGCCCGCTCGCGGTCGTCGCCCGAGGTGCGGCGCACCCGCCGGCCGCGGGTGGGTCCCGCACCGTCGCCCGTGCCGTCGCCCGTGCCGTCGCCGTGCAGGGGGGCAGCCATGCCCTCGACGCTAGCCGGTGTCGAGGGAGTCGACACTCCGTCGAGCGACGAGCACCCCGATCAGGGCAGGCGCCAGACCGTCGTCCGGCGCACACCCGGCCCCTCGGTCTCGGCGATCTCGTACACGGCCGCCTCGACCAGCCGGTCGAACGGCAGGTAGGGCCGGCCGGGGTCGCCGACGTAGACCGCGCAGCCGGCGTCCCGGGCCCGGTCGAGGAAGGGCAGCACGCGCTCGGTCATCACCCGGTCGTAGCAGACGTCCCCGGCGAGGACGACGTCCACCGGCGGCACCGGGTGGCCGAGGACGTCGCCCAGCACACCGATGCCGGGGACGCCGTTGAGGCCGGCGTTGACCCCGACCGCCGTCCGGCTGAACGGGTCGACGTCGCTGGCGAGCACCCGGGAGGCCCCGGACAGGGCGGCCGCGACGGCCACCAGCCCGCTGCCGGCGCCCAGGTCGAGCACCCGGCGGCCGGCCACGACCTCCGGGGCGTCGAGGACGAACCGGGCGAGGGCCTGGCCGCCGGGCCAGGCCGCCGCCCAGAACGGCGGCGCCTCCCCCGCTCCCCCGGCGCGCACCTCCATCGCCTCCCACAGGGCGACGACGTCGTCGGCCACGTGCAGCCGCACCTCGGGCACCGAGGACGGACGGCGGACCGCCGTGTGCGCGCGGACGAAGCCGGAGGGGATCACGCGGCCCAGTCCACCACGCCGGGGGTGTCGGGCCGGCTCCCCGCCCGGCTCAGTACCAGCCGGTCGACTGGGAGTGGGACCAGGCGCCGCAGGGGCTGCCGTAGCGGTTGTTGATGTAGATCAGCCCGGCGTCGATCTGGCGGTAGCCGTCGCTGGTCTTGGCGATGCCGGTCCCGGCCCACGTGGAGTCGAGGAACTGGGCGATCCCGTAGGCGGTGCTGGTCGGGTTCTGCGCGTTGGGGTTCCAGCCGCTCTCCCGGCCCCACAGCCGCTCGAGGCAGGAGAACTCGGCGGCGCTGCCGACCTGGGCCAGCGCGTAGTCCTTGAACGAGCCCCGGCTCGCGCCCGAGGACGAGGAGGACGACGACGAGGACGACGGCGCGGGTGCGCTGGTCGTCTGCTGCTGGGCGGCCTGCTCGGCGGCCTCCTGCGCGGCCTGCGCCTCGGCGGCGGCCGCGGCCTCGGCGGCGGCCTGGGCCTCGGCGGCGGCACGGGCGGCGGCCTCCGCGGCGGCGGCCTCGGCGGCCAGCCGGTCGAGCTCGGCCTGGTCGGCGGCCTGCTGGGCCTGCGCGGCGGTGACGGCCGAGGTGCCGCGCTCCGAGCGGGAGGCGGCGAGGTCGCCGAGACCGGACAGGTCGGGCGAGGCGGCCGCGGCCGGGTCGACGCCGAGCGCCTGGGCGACGCTCACCGTCTCGCTGACGGGGGCGGCCTCGGCCGTGGCGGGGGTCTCGCCGGTGGCGACGACGCTGACGAGGACGCCGCCGGCGGCGGCCGCGGCCAGCAGCAGGCCGGGGCGGCGGGAGGTCAGCGCCGAGCGCAGGCGGCGGGAGCGGGTGGTGTGCTGCGAGGACATGCGGGGAGTACTCCGAGTGGGGCTGCGCACGCGGCGCCGGCCCCCTCCCGGAGGGGGCGCGGGCGGTGCTGGGTGTCTTCGGGGGTCCCGGAGGCGCGGCGGGGCGCCGTCGGCGGGGGCGGGGCGGGTGCGGGGGCGGCTACGCGAGCGGGACGCGCGACCGGCGGCACCTGCGGGCCGCGGGAGCCCGGAGGCGGGGCATGCGGAGACTCTCCGTTCCTTCCGTGGCCGCCTACCGAGTTAGCTGACGGGTTCGGGCGGGAAGAAGCCCTACCCGGGCACCGACGGAGGTCGGCGCGCGGGATTCACCCCAGGACTGCGGTGGGTCCCCGGCTCGCTCCCGCTGCTGCGGTCGCGACTCGGCGGCGTCCGGCCGAACTCCCCGGGTGGGGTGAGACGACCGGCCGGACGCAGCCACGGTAGGTGCCGTTACCGGCCCGTGACAATGGCACGGGCCGAACTCGCTGCGTGACGGATCTCGCCCCACTCGTCCCGGGCGTCCCCGGGTGCCGCACCGGGACGACGCTGCGTCACGGCCGGGGCACCGGCGGGGTCGCGGGTCGGGTCCCCGGTCAGAGGGCCCGGGGGCGCAGGTCAGGAGGCGACGGGGCGCCGTCCGTCGCCGAGGACGACGAGGTCGGCCGAGCCGCCGGCGACCGAGGAGAGCACGTCCTCGAGCTGCCCGGTCAGCCGGCGCAGCGACTGGCGCGCCTCGTCCCGCTGGCGGCGCAGGTCGTCCACCTCGGCCTGGGCGCCGGCCAGCCGGGCGGCCGAGGCGGCCTCGGCGGCCTCGCGGTCCTGGCGGGCGCGGGCGTCCTCGTCGTCCCGCCGGCGCTCGGCCTCGGCCAGCAGCGCCGCCGCCTCGTCGCGGGCCGCGGCGAGGACGAGGGCGGCCTGCTGGCGCAGGCCGCGCGCCTCCACCCGCGCGGTGTCGCGCTCGGCGACGGCGGCCGCCCGCATGGCCTCGACCTTCTCCAGGCGCGCCTGCGCCTCGGCACGGGCCTCCTCGGTCGTCCGCTGCGCCTCCTCCAGCGCCCCGGCGGTGAGGGCCTCGGCCTCCTCGGCGGCGCGGGCGAGGACCTCCTCGGCCAGCCCGCGGCCCTCGGCGGTCTCCCGCTCGCGGTGCAGCTGCGCCAGCCGGCAGCGGGCGTTCTGCAGCTCGGCGGAGCAGGCCGCGTAGCGGCTGAGGAGGTGGTCGGCCTCGCGGCGGGCGAGCGCGATCTCCGCCTCCGCCCAGGCGACGTAGTTGTCGACCTGGAGCCGGTCGTAGCCGCGCAGCGCGCCGGAGAACGTGGGCGCCGTGCTCAGCAGCCCGTCGAGCCCGCCCGGCGCCCGGGGCTCCCCCTCGAGCGCTCCCTCTGCGTGCGTCCGCTGCGACATCCGGCGCCCCCTGGTCCCCCTGGCCGACACGGTCCGGGCCCCGCGAGCGGCCCGATGGGGGAACAGTGGCAGACCGCGGCGGCCGTCCGGGACCGTCGCAGGCCCGTGCGGGACGACACCGGCGTAGTTCCAGCGGCCCGTGCCCGGCCCGCTACGGCGCGCGGTCGTCAGGTCACGGGCAGGTCACGCGAGCGCGGTGCACGGCCGGGGAGCCGGGCCCGTGCGGACCCGGCTCCCCTGCCGTCGGCGCGGACGGCGACGCTCAGAGCGCCCCGCCGGTCATCGGCCGGATCATCGACTCCTGGGTGCAGGTGGCGACGAGCCGGCCGTCCTCGGTGAAGACCTCCCCGACCCCGAAGGCGCGGCCGCCGCCGGTGAAGGTGCTCCGCAGCGAGTACAGCAGCCACTCCCCCGCGGCGACGTCGTCGTGGAAGTACAGCGCGTGGCTGAGCACCCCGGTCGACAGCGAGCGGTGGGCCAGGGCCAGGCCGACCCCTTCGTGCGGGCGCATCGCGGCGCCGAGGAAGGAGTTGGTGCTGGCCCAGGTGAGCAGCGCCTGGGAGACCTCCCGCTCGGTGCGGTCGGTCGCCCAGCGTGACCAGTACTGCAGCTCCGGCGGCCCGGTCAGCGCGGGGTCGAAGACGTCGACTCCGCCGACGGTGCGCTGCTCGTGGCCCTCCAGCCAGCTCTGCTGCGCCGGGGCGTCGTCCGGGCGGCCGACGGCCGGCGGCCGGCTGCCGTGCCGGATGACGTCGGGCTCGTCGGCGCCCAGCAGCAGCAGCGACCGGGCCAGGCGGCGCTCGCCCTGGCTGACCGTCACCGAGATGCTGGCCAGCGACCGGCCCTCGTGGAACCGCTCGACGTCGAGGGTGACCGGCTGGTCGGCCCGGCCCGTGCGGGCGAAGGTCGAGTGCACCGAGGTGACCCGCTTGCCGCCGGCCTCGGCGGTGGCCGCCACGATCGCCTGCGCGACCATCTGCGCGCCGGCCACGACCGGCCCCTCGGTGGCCAGGCACTGCCCGACGTAGCGGCCGTTCCCCTGCGACTCGAGTTCCAGCACCCGCAGGACGCCGTCGACGGTCGGGCGGGCCGCGGTCTCGCTCGCGCTCACGCCGGAGTCCCGTTCGCGGCCGCCTTCTCGGCCTGGATGGTGCCCTGGATGCCGTCCTCGGCGCGGGCGCCGGGGAAGCCGTCCTCGTGGATCGTCGACCAGTGGGCGTGGTTGAGCTCGTGCAGGGTGAAGCAGGCCTTGAGCGCGTTCTGGAAGCCCATGTTGTCCTGGCTCTGGTTGACCGACTCCTTGATCAGCAGCGCGGTCACGGTCGGCAGGGCGGCAATCCGGCGGGCGAGGGCGAGCGTGCCCTCGGCGAGCTCCTCGCGGCTGAAGACCTTGCTGACCATGCCCAGGGCGTGCGCCTCGCGGGCGTCGATGGAGTCGCCGGTGAGCAGCAGTTCCTTGGTCTTGCGCGGGCCGAACTCCCACGGGTGGGCGAAGTACTCCACGCCGCACATGCCCAGCCGCTGCCCGACGACGTCGGAGAAGACGGCGTCCTCGGCGGCGACGATGAGGTCGCAGGCCCACATCAGCATCAGCCCGGCCGACATCACGTTGCCGTGCACCTCGGCGATGGTGATCTTGCGCAGGTCGCGCCAGCGGCGGGTGTTCTGGAAGTAGTAGTGCCACTCCTGGAGGAACAGCTTCTCCGGGCCGAGCCGGGTCCCGCCGTCGATCCGCACGGTCGGGTGCTGGTCGGGGCCCGGCGACCACTCGGCGATCGACTGCCTGGAGCCGGTGTCGTGGCCGGCCGAGAACATGGTGCCCTCGGCGCCCAGGACGACCACGCGCACCCGGTCGTCCATCTCGGCGGCCCGGAAGGCCTCGTCGAGCTCGACGAGCATGCCGCGGTTCTGGGCGTTGCGCTGCCTGGGCCGGTTCAGGTTGATCCGGACGATCGCGCCGTCGTCGTAGGACTCGGTGGTGATGAACTGGTACTCCGCCATGCGGGTGCCGCCTCTCGCGCCCGGCGTCCTCGCCGGGGTCGGTCCGATCGGGTGCCTTCGGTGGTGCGGACACGGCCGAGGCGCCGGCCGGACGGTCGAACTCGTCCGGCCGGCGCCTCGGGTCGTGCTGGTGCGTCTGCGCGGTGCGACTCAGGCGGCGATGGCCTTGTCGTCGGCGGCGAAGCCGAAGAGCTTGTTCAGGTTGCCGCCCATGACCTTGGCCTTGTCCTCGTCCGACAGGCCCTCGAGCTCGTTCATGTACTCGATCGGGTCGTGCAGGCCCTCGGGGTGCGGGTAGTCCGACCCGAAGACGACGTTGTCGACGCCCATGGCCTCGATGACGCCGAGCACGTCCTCCTCGAAGAACGGGTGCAGCATGATCGAGCGGCGCAGCGCCACGGTCGGGTCCTCGTCGAAGGCGCCCGGGTTGCGGCCGTAGACCTTCTCCATCGTGCCGAGCAGCGGCTTGAGCCAGGAGCTGCCGTTCTCCACCGGCATGAACCGGATGTCGGGGAACCGGGTGGCCAGGCCGTGGCCGACGATCGAGGCCACCGTGTCCTTGATGCCGCGGTACTCGGCCGAGACGAGCGCGTGGAAGCCCGAGTTCTTGACGAACGGCAGGTGCTCGCCCTGGCGGCCCTCCCACTCGTTGAGGTAGCGGGTCTGGCCGTCGTCGGAGGAGTGCATGCCGACGACGATCCCGGCCTCCTGGACGCGGGCCCAGAACGGGTCGTACTCCGGCAGCGCGAACGACCGGCGGCGGCCGTTGTAGCCGGGGACGGGCGCCGGGCGGATCAGGATGGCCTTGGCGCCGCGCTCGAGGACGTAGTCGAGCTCGGCGAGGGCCTTGTCCAGGACCGGCAGGGTGATGACCGGGGTCGGGAAGATCCGGTTCTCGTAGTTGAAGGTCCAGTGCTCGTGCATCCACTCGTTGAGCGCGTGCACCATGACGTGGGTGGCGTCCGGGTCGTCGGCCAGGCGCTCCTCCAGCAGCGACGCCAGGGTCGGCCACATGACCGCGCGGTCCAGGCCCAGCTCGTCGAGGACCGGCAGCCGGTCGGCCGGGTTGAAGAACGCCGGCGGCGACTCGATGGTCTTCGGCGGCATGCCCTCGATGGTCTTGCGCTCCTCGTTGGTGGTCTCGCCGAACGAGGTCTTGTTGCTCAGCGGCTTGTGCTTCGAGGAGGGGTTCTTCGCGCGGAACTCGAGCTCCAGGGCGCCGGGGGGCGCGACCTTGTTGAACGTCGGGTTCGGGATGTACTCGCTGATGACGTTGCGCAGCGCGATCTTGGTGCGCCCGTTCACCTGGACGTACTTGACCAGGCCCGCGTACTCGGCCGGCAGGTACTTGGTGAAGGCGTCGGTGGTCTCGTAGAAGTGGTTGTCGGCGTCGAACACCGGGAAGTCGAGTCGTCGGGCCACGAGGCCCCTCCCTCATCGGTCGGATCGCGCACCAGGCCCGGGCGGGCGGGCCTGGAGGGACGCGCGGCTGAACAGCGGCGCCCTGAACGTATCGGTGCCCTGAGTCACTTTCAAGGTCTTGAATGTGATTCAGATAAAAACGTCGAACTGTCCGCTGCGCCGAGACGCCGGCCGGGCCGCGGGGCGCGCGGCCCGGCCGGCGCGTCACGCCGCGGCGGGCAGGGCGCCGCTGTCGGCCGGGAAGCCGAGCAGCTGGTTGAGGTTGCCGCCCATGATCTTGGCCTGTTCCGCCACCGGGAGGGTCTCGATCTCGTCGATGAAGCTCGTCGGGTCGTGCAGGCCCTCCGGGTGCGGGTAGTCCGACCCGAAGACGACGTTGTCGGCCCCGATCGCGTCCACGACGCCGAGGATGTCCTCCTCGAAGAACGGGTGGATCATGATCGACCGCTTGAGCGCCACGAGCGGGTCCTCG
Organism: Blastococcus sp. SYSU D00813; assembly: GCF_054050735.1. Lineage (NCBI taxonomy): Bacteria > Bacillati > Actinomycetota > Actinomycetes > Geodermatophilales > Geodermatophilaceae > Blastococcus > Blastococcus sp. SYSU D00813. Next base: position 25,975 of record NZ_JBJGZX010000009.1, on the reverse strand, counting down.
TCGAAGGCGCCGGGGTTGCGGCCGTAGACCTTCTCCATCGTGGTCATCAGCGGCTTGAGCCAGGCACTGCCGTTCTCCACCGGCATGAACCGGATGTCGGGGAACCGGGTGGCCAGGCCGTGGCCGACGATCGAGGTGACGGTGTCCTTGATGCCGCGGTACTGCGCCATCAGGATCTTGGAGAAGCCCGACGGCTTCTGCCCGAAGGGCAGGAACTCCCCGACGTGGCCCTCCCACTCGTTGAGGTAGCGCTGCTGGCCGTCGTCGGAGGAGTGCATCCCGACCAGCACGCCGGCCTCCTGGACGCGGGCCCAGAACGGGTCGAACTCCGGCAGCGCGAACGACCGGCGGCGGCCGTTGTAGCCCGGGACGGGCGCCGGGCGGATCAGCACGGCCTTGGCCCCGCGCTCGACGACGTACTCGAGCTCGGCGATCGCCTCGTCGACCAGCGGCAGCGTGATGACCGGGGTCGGGAAGATCCGGTTCTCGTAGTTGTAGGTCCAGTGCTCGTGCATCCACTCGTTGAGCGCGTGGACCATCACGTGCGTGGCGTCCGGGTCGTCGGCCAGCCGCTCCTCGAGCAGCGAGGCGAGCGTGGGCCACATGATCGCCCGGTCGATGTTGAGCTCGTCGAGCAGCGGCAGCCGGTCGGCCGGGTTGAAGAACGCCGGCGGCGACTCGATGTACTTCGGCGGCATCCCGGCGATCTTCTCGTCGCCGGCCTTCTTCTCCAGGAACTGCCCGGCCCCGCCGACCGGCACGTGCTTGGACGACGGGTTCTTCGCCCGGAACTCCAGCTCCTGCGCGCCGGGCGGGGCGACCTTGTTGAAGGTCGGGTTGGGGATGTACTCGCTGATCGTGTTCTTCAGCGCGATCTTGGTCCGCCCGTTGACCTGCACGTACTTGACCAGGCCCTCGTACTCCTCGGGGAGGTACTTGGTGAAGGCGTCGGTCGTCTCGTACATGTGGTTGTCGGCGTCGAACACCGGGAAGTCGAGCCGTCTCGACACAGGGCCTCTCCTCGTCGTCAGCACGGCGGGCCGGGGGGACAGGTCGCACCCGGCCGGGCACGCCTCCGCGCCGGGGCGACCGAACCCTAGTGGGTGGCCTGAGTTACCTTCAACGCCCTGAAGGCTCCTCAGCGGCCGTCCGTCCCTGGCAGACTCGACCCCGTGCCGGCAGCCCCGGGAGCCGATCCCCGCCCCCCGATCGAGCACCAGTCCCCCGCCTCCGCCGGGTCCGACTCCCCCCTGCGGGACGCCGCGGCCGCCGCCCGGGAGCGCCGGCGGCTCGAGCGCCTGGAGAGCGGACGGCGGGAGATCCTCGCCGTCGCGGAGCGGCTGTTCGTCGAGCAGGGCTACGAGGGCACCAGCCTCGAGCAGATCGCCGCCGGCTGCGGCTTCTCGGTCGGCAGCATCTACAACTTCTTCCGCAACAAGGACGCGCTCTACGCCGCCGCCCTGGAGCGGCACGGCGCCTCCCTCGGGCACTCGTTCCGCGCCTCGGCCGAGGCGGCGCCCACGGGCATCGACAAGGTCCTGGCCATGGCGCGCGCCGCCGTGCACGACCTGCGCGGCCACCCCCGGCACGCCCGCCTGACCCTCTCGTCCATGGCCGCGGACCTCGACGCCACCGCCGACCGCGGCTCGCTGCGCGCCGTCCTGGAGGCCTACGCCGAGGCGATCGCCGAGGGCCAGCGCGACGGCACGGTCCGGGCCGGCACCCCGCGTCACCTGGCGCAGTTCGTCGGCGGCCTCGTGCTGGCCCAGGCACAGGTCGACCCGGAGATCACCGAAGCGGCCGACGGCATCCCGCTCGAGGAGTTCCTCGACATCGTCCGCAGCGCCCTGGCCCGTCCCGGCGACCGAGCCCGTCCCGGCGGCCGGGCCCGTGCCGGCGATCGGGCCCGTCCCGCCGGGTGACGCCTCCCCCGCCGGGGAATGCGCCCGCCGCCCGGCCGGTTGCACGCGACAGTAGTTGAGACTTCAACCGAAGAGGGCGAGACGGATGCAGTTCGGGATCTTCACGGTCAGCGACATCACGACCGACCCCACCACCGGCCGCACCCCCAGCGAGGCCGAGCGCATCCAGGCCGTGCTGCGGATCGCGGAGAAGGCCGAGGAGGTCGGGCTCGACGTCTTCGCCCTGGGCGAGCACCACAACCCGCCGTTCTTCTCGTCCTCCCCCACCACGACGCTGGCCTACGTCGCGGCGCGGACCACGCGGCTGCAGCTGTCGACGGCGACGACGCTGATCACGACGAACGACCCGGTGAAGATCGCCGAGGACTACGCGATGCTGCAGCACCTGTCCGGCGGCCGCGTCGACCTGATGATGGGCCGCGGCAACACCGGCCCGGTCTACCCGTGGTTCGGCAAGGACATCCGTGACGGCATCCCGCTGGCCGTGGAGAACTACGCGCTGCTGCGTCGGCTGTGGGACGAGGAGGTCGTCGACTGGAAGGGCCGGTACCGCACGCCGCTGCAGGGCTTCACCTCGACGCCGCGGCCGCTGGACGGCGTCCCGCCCTTCGTGTGGCACGGCTCGATCCGCAGCCCGCAGATCGCCGAGCAGGCCGCGTACTACGGCGACGGCTTCTTCGCCAACCACATCTTCTGGCCCAAGGAGCACACCCAGCGGATGGTCGAGTTCTACCGCGGCCGCTTCGAGCACCACGGCCACGGCAGCGCCGACCAGGCGATCGTCGGCCTGGGCGGGCAGGTCTTCATGCGGAAGAACAGCCAGGACGCCGTCGCCGAGTTCCGGCCGTACTTCGACGAGGCGCCTGTGTACGGGCACGGCCCGTCGCTGGAGGAGTTCAGCCGGGAGACGCCGCTGACCGTCGGCAGTCCCCAGCAGGTCATCGAGCGCACGCTGGGCTTCCGGGACTACGTCGGCGACTACCAGCGGCAGCTGTTCCTGGTCGACCACGCCGGCCTGCCGCTGAAGACCGTCCTCGAGCAGCTGGACCTCCTCGGCGAGGAGGTCGTGCCGGTGCTGCGCCGCGAGTTCGCCGCCCTCAAGCCGGCACACGTCCCCGACGCGCCGACGCACGCGTCGCGGGTCGCCGCCCGCGGCGGAGCCGTCGACAGCACCGTGCACGCCGTCGGCGACGACGTCACCGGCCGCACCGTGGAGCAGGTCGCCGAGGAGGCGGGCGCCCGATGAGCACCCGGACCCTCGCCGTCGTCAGCGCCGGGCTGAGCACGCCGTCGTCCACCCGGCTGCTGGCCGACCGGCTCACCGCGGCCACCGTCGACGCGCTGCGCCTGCGCGGGGACGACGCCACCGTCGAGGTCGTCGAGCTGCGCGAGCACGCCCGCGAGCTGGCCGACCACCTGGTCACCGGCTTCCCGGCCGGCCGGCTGCGCGACGCCCTCGACACCGTCGCCGGCGCCGACGGGCTGATCGCGGTGACCCCGGTGTTCAGCGCCTCCTACAGCGGGCTGTTCAAGACGTTCTTCGACGTCCTGGACCGCGACGCGCTGACCGGCACCCCGGTGCTGCTCGGCGCGACGGCCGGCAGCGCCCGGCACTCGCTGGTGCTCGAGCACGCGATGCGCCCGCTGTTCTCCTACCTGCGCGCGGTCGCCGTCCCCACCGCCGTGTTCGCCGCGGCCGAGGACTGGGCCGACGGGGACGGCGGCGCGCTGACCCCGCGCGTCGAGCGGGCCGCGGGCGAGCTGGCCGGCCTGGTCGCCGGCCGGCCCGTCCGGGCGGCGCGGGCCCCGGCCGACCCCTTCACCGACTTCGTCCCCTTCGACCAGCTCCTCGGCGGCACCTGACCCGGCCCCGTCCAGGTCACCGCCCCGGGCCTGCGAGGGGTGGGGAGGACGGGGCCGTTCGTCAGGCCATGGCGCCCGCGGACGCCGGGGCCGAGCCGCCCTGCGGGGCCTCCCCGCGCATGATCGAGGCGATCGCCGCGCGGTCGGCCGCCGAGGGCAGGCCCCAGCCCGGCTCGTAGCCGTAGACGCGGCCCAGCGGGGTGGACGACGTCCGGCCGTCGAGCAGCTCCACCGCGTCGGTGCCGATCAGGCCCGGGTGCTCGACGCCGCACGCCTCGGCCACCTTGAGCAGGTCGCGCCGCAGCGTGGCCACGTAGTTGGCCAGCCGGACCGACTTGAGCTCGGGGTCCAGGCCGCGGGCCAGCCAGGCGTTCTGCGTGGCGACGCCGGTCGGGCAGGTGTCGGTGTGGCACTTCTGCGCCTGGATGCAGCCGATCGCCAGCATCGCCTCGCGGCCGACGTTCACCATGTCGCAGCCCAGCGCGAACGCCACGATCGCGTTGTCCGGCAGGCCGAGCTTGCCGCCGCCGATGAAGGTCACCTGCTCGTGCAGCCCGCGCCGGGCGAAGGTGGAGTACACGCGGGTGAAGCCGAGCTGGAAGGGCAGCGACACCGAGTCGGCGAAGACCATCGGCGCGGCGCCGGTGCCGCCCTCGCCGCCGTCGATCGTCACGAAGTCGACGCCGCGGCCGGTGGTCGCCATCAGCTCGGTGAGCTCGTCCCAGAAACCCATGTCGCCGACGGCCGCCTTGATCCCCACCGGCAGGCCCGTCTCGGCGGCCAGCAGCTCCACCCAGTCGAGCATGCTGTCGGTGTCGCGGAACTCGGCGTGCCGCGAGGGGCTCACGCAGGTCTGGCCGACCGGCACCCCGCGGGCCGCGGCGATCTCCGGGGACACCTTCGCCGCCGGGAGGACGCCGCCCAGGCCCGGCTTGGCGCCCTGGCTGAGCTTGACCTCCAGCGCCCGCACCGGCGCGCCGGCGACCAGGTCCCGGAGCCGAGCGAGGTCGAAGCGCCCGTGCTCGTCGCGGCAGCCGAAGTAGGCGGTGCCGATCTGGAACACCAGCTCGCCGCCGTGCCGGTGGTGCACCGACAGCCCGCCCTCGCCGGTGTTCTGCAGGCAGCCGGCCAGCGCCGAGCCCCGGTTGAGCGCCTCGACCGCCGTCGCCGACAGCGAGCCGAAGCTCATCGCCGAGACGTTGACGACCGAGGACGGCCGGAACGCGGCCCGCCTCCCCCGCGGTCCGCCGAGCACCTTCGCCGACGGCAGCGGCACGTCCTCGGCCGACGCGGGGTGCGACGGCGGCACCGCGGTGCCGAAGGTCTTGTGCTTGATGATCGGGTAGCCGGCGGTGTGCTCGAGGTCGTTGTCGGTGCCGAAGCCGAAGTAGTTGTTCTGCTTCTTGGCCGAGGCGTAGACCCACCGGCGCTGGTCGCGGGTGAACGGCCGCTCCTCCTCGTTGCCGGCGACGAGGTACTGCCGGATCTCCGGACCCATCCGCTCCAGCAGGTAGCGGGCGTGCCCGACGACGGGGTAGTTGCGCAGGACGGCGTGCTGCCGCTGCATGAGGTCCCGGGCGGCGACGGCGACGACTGCGCCGAGGCCGGCCGCGGCGGTACGGGCGAGTCCTCTCATGCCGTCACAGTGCTCGCCGGGACCCGCGGCGGCCAGTGGAGCGCGCGCGGCGCCTCACAGCAGCAGGCTAAGCACGAGCGCCAGCACGAACCCGATCGTGCCGAGCAGCGTCTCCATGACCGTCCAGGTCTTCAGCGTCGTCTTCTCGTCCATCCGGAAGAACCGGCTGACCAGCCAGAAGCCGGAGTCGTTGACGTGCGAGAGCACGGTGGCGCCGGCGGCGATGGCGATGACGACGAGCGCCAGGTCCGAGGCCGTCAGCGAGTCGCTCGCCTCGATGACCGGGGCCATCAGCCCGGCCGCGGTGGTGAGGGCCACGGTCGCCGACCCCTGGGCGACGCGCAGCAGCACCGAGATCACGAAGGCCGCGACGATCACCGGCAGCCCGATGTCGCTGAGGACGTCGGCGAGGGCCTCGCCGATGCCGCTCGCGCGCAGGACGCCGCCGAACATGCCGCCCGCGCCGGTGATGAGGATGATCGCGCAGACGGGGCCGAGCGCGCTGTTGACGACCGACTCGACCTCCTCGGCCGAGTCGCCCCGGTGCCGGCCGAGCACCCACATCGCCACCAGCACGGTGACCAGCAGCGCGACCGGGGTCGAGCCGACCACCTGGGCGACGCGGACCACCGTGGAGCCCTCGTCGACCGCGCCGCCGGTGGCCAGGGTGCTCATCCCGGTGTTGAGGAAGATCAGCACCAGGGGCAGCAGCAGGATGCCCAGCACCGTGCCGAAGGCCGGCGGCCCCGCCCGCCGGACCGCGGTCTCCGTGCGCGCCCCACCCGAGGGGCCGGCCACCCCCGGGGCGGTGCCGGCGACCGTGCCCGCCGGCGACGGTGGGGTGGCCGGCGCCTCCGGGCCGCTCCCCTCGTCGTCGTCGGGCGGCGGGACGTCGACGTGGTACCGCCGGCCGGCCCAGACGCCGAACAGGTAGCCGCCGACCGCCCAGGTGGGCAGGCCGATGAGCAGCCCGTAGAGCAGCACCAGGCCGATGTCGGCGCCGACCAGCTCCGCCGCGGCGACCGGCCCGGGGTGCGGCGGCACGAAGGCGTGCATGACCGCGAAGGCGCCGGCCGTCGGGAGGCCGTAGGTCAGCAGCGACCCGCCCAGCCGGCGGGCCACCGTGAAGACGATGGGCAGGAAGACGACCAGCCCGGCGTCGAAGAAGATCGGGAACCCGAACAGCAGCGCCGCCACCCCGAGCGCCAGCGGCGCCCGCTGCTCGCCGAAGCGGCGGATCAGCGTGTCGGCGAGCACCTGCGCCCCGCCGCTGTGCTCGAGCAGCCGGCCGAGCATCGCCCCGAGGCCGACCAGCAGCGCGACGTTGGCCAGCGTCGACCCGAAGCCGCCGGTCAGGGTGTCGACGACGTCCTCCAGCGGCACCTGCGCGGCGAGGGCGACCACCAGGCTGACCAGGATCAGCGCCAGGAAGGCGTGCAGCTTCAGCTTCATGATCAGGAAGAGCAGCAGCGCGACGCCGCCCGCCGCGATGAGCAGCAGCGGCCCGGCGCCGAGCGCGGGGTCGACCTCGGGCATGGCTGTCTCCTCGGCTCAGGTCGCCTGACCGGCGGGGTGGGAGGGGGTGTCGTCCAGCGTGTCGAGCTCGGTGAGGACGTCGGTGAGGGCGCCCGTCGAGCGTTCGACGAGCGGCCGCAGCCTCCGGTAGAGCGCGGCGTCCTCGGGGTCGGGCCGCACGGGCTCGGTCACCTCGACCAGGGCGGTGGCGGCATCGAGGTCCGGCAGCCGACCGAGGGCGTGCCAGCCCAGCAGGCAGGCGCCGAGACCGGTGCCCTCCGGTGAGTCGGCGACCCGCACCGGCAGGTCGAGCGCGGCGGCGAGGGTGCGCACCCACAGCGGCGAGGCGACGGCGCCGCCGGTGGCCCGCACCTCCCGGACCGGCAGGTCGGCGGCATCGAACGCGTCGCGCACGAGGGCGAGCTGCTGGCAGACCCCCTCGACGGCGGCCCGTACCAGGTGCGGGCGGCGGTGCTCGCGGCGCAGGCCCAGGTAGGCGCCGCGCAGCCCGGAGCGCCACCACGGCGCCCGCTCCCCCAGCAGGTAGGGCAGGCACAGCAGCCCGGCGCTGCCCGCCGGCACGTCCGCGGCCTCGGCCAGCAGCCGGGCGTCGAGCTCGTCGGCCGCCTCCCCCTCGGGGTCCCCGCCGTCGGCGGCGAGCGCCCGCGCGGCCCAGCGCACGACCGATCCGCCGTTGTTGACCGGCCCTCCGACCACCCACGCGTCGTCGGTGAGCGCGTAGCAGAACAGCCGGCGGCCGGGGTCGACGGTCGGCGCGGGGACGACGACGCGCAGGGCCCCGCTGGTGCCCAGCGACACCGCGGCGACGTCCGGGCGCACCGCCCCGACCCCGAGGTTGGCCAGCGTGCCGTCGGAGGCGCCCACCACCACCGGGGTGTCCCGGGGCAGCCCGGTCGCCTCCGCCGCCTCGGCGCTCAGCCGGGGGAGCACCGTCGTCGTGGGCACCACCTCGCCGAGCTGGTCCGCCCGCACGCCGGCGATCTCCAGCGCCTCGGCGTCCCAGCGGTGCGCGCGGATGTCGTAGAGCCCGGTCGCCGAGGCGCACGAGCGGTCCAGGGTGTGCGGTCCCCCGGTGAGGGTGGCGAGCAGGAGCTCCTTGACCCCACCCCACCGCGGCACCCGCTGGACCCGCTCGGCGTCCTCCGCCCGCTCCCAGGAGAGCTTGAGCAGCGGCGACATGGGGTGCACGGGCGTGCCGGTGCGCTCGTGGAGCCCGGCTGCCCGGCCGTCGGCGACCAGGGCGGCGGCCCAGCGGGCGGCCCGGTCGTCGGCCCAGGTGACGAGCGGGCCCTGGGGCCGGCCGTCCCCGTCCATGGCCACCAGGCCGTGCATGGCCGCGCTCAGGCTGACCCCGACGACCCGGTCACCGCGGTCCCGCGCCGCGGCGGCCACGCCGGCGAGGGCCTCGACGGCCGCGGCGGCGAGCCGGCCGGCGTCGAGCTCGGCCCGGCCGGGCGCCGGCACGAGCAGCGGGTAGGCGACGCTGACGAGGTCGCGGACCCGCGCGTCGGTGCCCGCGGTGACGGCCTTGGTCGCCGTCGTGCCGGCGTCCAGCCCGACCACCACGTCCACCCCGGACCTCCCGTCCCCACCGCGATCATGCTGGGCGGGGAGGACCTCCGCGACCGCAGCTCAGCGGGGGGCGGAGCGGCCGCGCAGTCTGGCGGCCACGGCGACGCGCAACGGCGCGAGCACCACGCCGTCGCGGGCCAGCCGCGCGCGCAGCAGCCGGCGGTGGCGCGCGACGCCGACGGCGCCCACCGCCCAGAACAGGTACTGCACGGCGAACGCCGCCCGGAACGCGTCGAGGTCGTAGGCGGCGGAGCTCCCCGGCGTCAGCAGGTCCAGCACCGCCCCGATGGCCAGGATCGTGAGCAGCGACGCCACGAACCCGCCCACGTTGACCACGCCGCTGGCGCTGCCCTGCCGCTCGGCGGGGTTCCAGGTGCGCGCGAAGTCGAACCCGATCATCGAGCCCGGCCCGTTGGTGCCGAGGACGACGACGAGGACGACCAGCAGCGGCAGCGGCGCCCGGCCGGGCCACAGCAGGACGACGGTCCAGGCGGCCACGGTGGCGACGAGGATCGCGAACACCAGCGTCGAACGGCGCAGCGGCCAGCGCCCGCACAGCCGGCCGAGCACGGGTCCGACGACCATCCCGACCAGCACGAGGAGGGTGAGCAGCGCGGCGGCGGTCCCCGGCGCCAGGCCCTGGCCGCGGGTGAGGAACGGGTAGCCCCACAGCAGCGCGAAGACGGTGCCGGAGAACTGGGTGACCAGGTGCGTGTACAGCCCGATCCGGGTGCCCGACTCGCGCCAGGTGGCGGCCAGCCCCTCCCGGACGGCGGCCAGGTCCGGCGGCGTGGGGCGGGCGGCGCCCGGAGGCACGTCGCGCAGCGTCGCCAGGACCAGCACCGCCACGAGCACCCCGACGGCGGCCGCGCCGAGGAAGGTGTCCCGCCAGCCGATGCCGTGCAGCAGCGCGACCAGCGGTGCGGCGGCCGCGACCTGGCCCAGCTGGCCGAGGATGCCGGTGAGCTGGGTGATCACCGGGACGGTGGGCCCGGGGAACCACGCGCCGACCACCCGCAGCACGCTGATGAACGTCATCGCGTCGCCGGCGCCGACGAGGACGCGCGCGGCGACGGCGGTGGGCACGTCGGTGGCGACGGCGAGCAGCAGCTGCCCGGCGGCCATCGTCACCCCGCCGGCGACCACGAGCCGCCGGGAGCCGAACCGGTCCAGGGCGATCCCGACGGGCACCTGCATGCCGGCGTACACCGCCAGCTGGAGCACGAGGAACAGCGAGACCGCCGAGGCGCCGGCGGAGAACCGCTCCTGGGCCTCGGGACCGGCGACGCCCAGCGAGGCCCGGTGGAAGACGGCGACCACGTACGCGGCCAGGGCCACCAGCCAGACGGCGTAGGCGCGCACGGCCGGCGGAGGGGTCACCCCTCCTGGGACGCTGCGCACCCCGCCGATCTTCCCGGTCCGGCGGTGACCCCGCCCACGGGCGGGCCGGTCAGGGCTGCGCGGAGCCCGGGCGCGGCACCTCGGCGAACAGCGGCCGCCCGACCTGCGGCGTGTCGAGCAGCAGCTCGTAGTCGGTCACGTTGCGGGAGACCGAGACGAGCATCCGGCCGGGCTCGGTGGGGAGGTCCGGGTGCGCGAGCGGCGTGTACTGCAGGTACCCGACCTCGTCGTCGTCCGGGGCCTGGCCGGCGGAGGGCAGCCCGCCCGGCGAGGACAGCACCGGCTGCACGGTGAACGGGCCGGCGGGCAGGTCGGAGACCCAGAGGGCCGCGACGTCCTCGATGTCCCCGCCGAGCTTGGAGTAGGCGACCCACTTCCCGTCGACGAGGTCGACCGACAGGGTCTGGGAGACGCCCTCGAGCGCGCCCACGATCGGCGCGGACAGCGAGGGGTCGGTCTGCCAGCTGCCGCCGTCCCAGTACTCGATCGCCGAGCCGTCGGTGAACTGCTCGGTCGGGATGCGCGAGACGAACAGCTCGTGCCCGTAGGTGTAGGCCTCCCCGGTGTTGCGGGTGCCGTACAGGTAGATCCAGTCCCCGTCGAGGACCGAGGCCGCACCCCAGTGGATGGAGCTCAGGTCCGGGGTGTCCGGGGTCAGCTGCGCCGCCTCGGTCAGCCGCGGGACGCCGTCGGCGCCGACGGTGAACACCGACACCGTGGTCCCGCGGACGACGAAGTCCCACATCCGGTCGCCGCGCTGCACGCGGGAGCAGAAGACGACGACGACGTCGGTGACGTCGGCCGCGTCCTGCGGGCGCGGGTCCAGCCGCAGCACCGACATCGGCCAGACGGTCAGCCCGTTCGGGTCCAGCGGCAGGATCGGCCCGCGCGCCTCGGTCGTGACCTGCGAGATGCAGGTGCCCGAGGTGACCAGCATCGAGTTGTCGACCATCCGCGGCAGCTCGGGCAGGACCTCCTCCTCGCGGATCGTGTCGCCCCACAGCCACACCACCCGGCCGTCGCCGAGCACCGCGCTGGCGCCGAGGTCGGCCGACTGCCAGTAGGGCAGGTCCAGCTCCTCGAACGCCTCGTTCCAGTCGTCGGCGGTGAACGTCTCCCCCGGCACCGGCGGGGGGCACCCCGGCTCCAGCGTCGCCGTGGCGGCGTCCTCCCCGGGGGTCACCTCGAGCAGCGGCGGCTCGGCCGGCCCGCCGGCCTCCTCGGCCGAGGGCGCCTCCAGCCGCAGGCACCCGGCCAGCAGCAGCCCGACCACGGGCAGGAGGAGGGCACGGCGGCGGGACACGGCCCCATGGTGCCCGATCACGGCGCCCCGCCGGCGGCGCCGGCCGCCCGCCGGGGCAGGCGCACCGCCGGGAGCACGGCGGCCAGCACCGCGGTCAGGGCGACCAGGGCCGCGACCTGCTGGGCGGTCGCCGTCCCGTCGGGGTCGGCGAGCAGCATCCCGCCGGCGACCAGCAGCGAGCCCGCGGCGACCGCGCCCAGCACCGCCGGGCGCGCCCGGCCGGCGCACTGGCCGAGCACCCACAGCCCCGCCAGGGCGGCCAGCCCGACGACCCCGCCGACCAGGGCCACGCCGAGGACGGCGGCGCCGACGAGGACCGTCGCGGCGGCCACGGCGGCCACGGCCGACCGGCGGCGGCCGCGGTGCCCGGCGGCGCGCAGCGGCCGGTCGGGCAGCACCGCGAGGACGACCAGCAGGGCCACCGCCCCGGCGCCGGCGGCCAGCACCGTGCGGTAGTCGGCCCCGGGCGGGTAGTCCAGCCGCACGGTGCCCGCCGGGCCGGCCGGCAGCAGGTACCCCTGCTGCCACCCGTCGACGGTCACGGCCTGCAGGGGCACGCCGTCGAGGCGCGCGGTCCACCCGGGGTTGGTGTTCTCCGGGACGACGAGCAGCGTCGGCTCGTCGCGCTCGGCCACCTCGACGACCCGGTGCTCGGCGTCCCAGCGGGTGAGCTCGGCCGGCTCCCGCTCGCCGGGGCCCTCCTTGACCGCCCGCCCGAAGCGGGTGAGCGTGATCGAGTCGACGGCCAGGCTCTCGCTGTTGCGCGCCAGGACCCGGTGCTCGCCCGGGGGCAGCCGCAGCGCCGGGATGGCGTCGCACGGCTTGATCCGGATCGGCTGCCCGGTCGCCAGCTCGCCGGCGGTGGTGATGACCTCGGTCTGGATGACCGCGGCGTCGACCCGGATCGTGGGCCCGAGCCGGCTCGCGCAGTCCAGGAAGACCGGCGTGCCGGGGTCGGTGACCGGGTTGGGCCCGTCCACCTCGAGCTCGCTGACGCCGACGCCCAGCGCCTGCTGCCAGCGGGTGGCGGGGTCGACCGAGCGCAGCTCGTCGGGCAGGTCGAAGGTGACCGTCAGCGTGTCGGTGACCACGGGCGCGAAGGTGGCGGTGCCGTCGTCGGCCAGCCGCACGCTGCGGGGGAGCCCGCCGCCGTCGTCGAGGGTGACCGCGGTGGCCCGCGCGGCCGCCAGGCCGGGCGTGAACACGACCCGCAGCGAGTCGACGGTCCGGACCTCGGGGAAGGTCAGGGTGAGGCTGGGCCGCCGGTCGTCGCCGGTGGCCACCCACGCGGTGTCCGGGTCGCCGTCGACGGCCGCGACCGGGCTGCCCCGCGGGTCGGCCACCGCGGAGCTGCTGCCGGTCACCGCCACGGTGCCGCGGACCGAGGTGAGCAGCGCGTCGAGCGCCGCGCCCGGCCGGGGCACCGCGGTGGCCCGCAGGTCGTAGTCGGCCCAGGCCTCGACGGTGAAGGAGCGGTCCATGAAGACCGGCTCCTCCGACCCCGTGACCAGGGCCCCGGCGCAGCGGGGAGCGCCGTCGGCGTCGGTCACGCAGCCGGTGCGGCCGCGCTCGGCGTCGAAGGCGTAGGCGGTCACCGGGGCGCCGGCGCGGGGCACGGTCACCGACCGCGCGACGCTCACGCCGGGGATGCGGACGTCGGCGATCGCCAGGGCCTCGGGGTCCTCGGCCGTGGTCGCCGCGATGGTGAGCGTGCTGGTGTAGCCCGGGGGCAGGGTGAACACCTGCTCCTCGCCGGTGTCGGCGACCGGCACGGTGACCGAGCCGGCGTCGGTGGTCAGCCGCAGCTCGGCGGGCCGGGCCACGCCCGGCTCCACGCCGAGGGAGACGACGACGGTGCTCGCCGCGAACCGGCGTTCGGTGGTCAGCCGCCACCACGGGGCCTCTCCGGACTCGTCCCACGGCGCGGGCCGCCAGGCGGTCGTCGGGTCGCCGTCCACCGCCGACCAGGGCTGGGTGTCCATGCGGGTGGCCACGAAGCCGTCGGGGTCCGACGCCGAGCTCGACGCCGTCGGGGTGCCGCCGACGTAGGTGACGACGCTCTCGGCCGAGGCGGCGTCGGGCACCACGTAGTCGCGCACCGGGGCGTCGAGCCGCAGCGGGTCGTCGGCGGTCAGACCGCCGGAGGTGGCGCCGTCCAGCCGGCCGAAGGTGCGCTCCCGGCGCACCAGGGCGTCGGTGACCATCGGCGGGCCGGCGGTCACGTCCCCGCCGGCCATGACCGTCGGGCGGCCGGTGACCAGGTCGCGGTCCTCCAGCGAGAGCACGGCCTCGGGGCCGCCGAGGACCGTCACCGCCTCCGACAGCGGAGCGGTCCAGGCCCGCGGCGCCGGGTCCTCGACGGAGTAGACCTCGATCGCCGGCGCCGGCTCGTCCAGGCCGGCGTCGTAGACCAGCCCGTCGCCCACGTCGGCCGCGGTGCCCACCGGCCCGAAGGTGGCCACCCGGGTGATGCCCGGGGACTCGGCGAGCGCCTCGCGCACCAGCGCGGAGCGGGTCGAGCGGGCGTCGCCGGTGTCCAGGTCGTTGCGCAGCACGAGGTGGGAGATGCCGGCCCGGGCGAGGAAGCGGGTCAGCCCGGCCGAGCCCTCCCCCAGGGTCAGCCGCTCCTCGATCGCGTCGAGCACCCGGATGTGGCCCTCGGGGCTGAGCGGGATGGAGCTGCGCACGTCCCAGGCCGACTCCGCCAGCGGCTGGAAGACCTCGTCGTTCGCCCCGCCCCACTGGTAGGTGCCGAAGGACGAGCCGGGCACCAGCAGCGCCCGGCCGGTCGGCTGCTCGGCGGCGAGGAAGTCGGCGGTCTCCCGCCACCACGAGGGCACCTCGGCGAACCCGTCCGGCGGCGCCAGCCGGCCGGCCAGCGCCGGGGAGACGGTCGCGACCAGCGCGAGGACGACGGCGGCGAGGACGGCCCGCGAACCGCCCCGGACCAGCCGCGACCCGCGCGGCCGGGGCGCCGGGGCGCCGTCGTGGCGGCGCGCGGCCCGGAGCAGCACCGCGCCCAGGTGCGCGAGCCCCAGCGCCAGGGGCAGCCGCAGCACCGGGTCGAACTTGTGCAGGTTCCGCAGGGGCGCGAGCGCGCCGTCGAGCGCGTCGTGCAGCGGTCCGGCCCACAGCCCGTCGACGGCGGCCAGGTGCCCGAGCGACACGAGGCCGACGCCGGCCAGCACGCCCAGGGCCAGCCAGCGGCGCTCGGGCAGGGTCCGGGAGCACAGCGCCGCCAGCCCGGCGGCCGCGAGGACGACGGTGCCGGCCACGGGCAGCACCTCGTGGACCAGCGCCCACCCGGCGGGCCACTCGGGGCCGGCGGGGCTGGCCATCTCCGCGATCCAGTGCGAGGTGCCGCGCAGCACGCTGAGCACGTCGGTCGGCCCCGTCGTGGCCTGCGCGTTCTCGATGTAGTACAGGAACGGCGGGCTGTACTGCCCGAGCAGCACGAGCGGGCCCAGCCACCACGCCGAGGCCAGGGCGACCGCCACCCCCCACCACAGGACCAGCCGGCGGCGCAGCGGCCCGGCCGGCCGGGTGAGCAGGAACAGCGCGGCCAGCGGGAGGACGGCGGCGGTGGCGACGGCGTTGACCCCGCCGACGCAGAAGACCGCCAGACCGGACAGCGCCGCGGCCCGGCGCACGCGGCCCGACCGCGCCGCGCCGGCCAGCGGCACCAGCACCCACGGCGCCAGCGCCATCGGGACGAGCTCGACCGAGGTCTCCCCCATCGCGGTGAGCATGCGCGGCGCCAGGGCGTAGGCGATCCCGGCGACCAGCGCCGTCCCGGGCGTGCCGATCCCGAGCCGGCGGGCGAGGGCGACGACGCCGAGGAAGGCGACGCTCATCAGCGCCGCCCACCACAGCCGCTGCACCACCCACGCCGGCAGCCCGGCCAGGTCGCCGAGGGCGAAGAACGGGCCCATCGGGAAGAAGTAGCCGTAGGCCTGGTTCTGCACCTGCCCGGCCGAGCCGAGCGGCTCCCAGAGGGTCAGCGCCCGGCCCAGGAAGCCCAGCGGGTCGACGGCGAGGTCGAGCTTGGTGTCGCCGACGACCCGTCCCGGCGCCTGCAGCAGCGCGAGGACGACGAAGCCGAGGCAGACCAGCGGCGAGCGCCACCGGGACAGCAGCCGGCCGGCCGTCGTCCGCAGCGGGACGCGGGACCGCGCCGGGGGCGGGGCGTCCGCCGCCGCGGGACCCGCGGGCGGGCCGGTGACCATCGTCGCCATGGGGGACCGACCCGCCGCTCAGGCGGTGGGGACGGGGACCCGGGCGGGCTCGTCCTCCACCTGGGGAGCGGCCGCCGGGCGGCTGCGGGCGACCAGCAGCACGCCCAGGGCGGTCAGGACGACGCCGGCGCCGCCGAGCGTCCAGGGCAGGACGGTGCCGGTGAGCTGCTGCTGGTCGAGGACCTCCTGCGCCCGGTCCACGGCGTCGCCGGCCGACTCCTCCGTCGTGGTGAGCGTCCCGGACAGCAGCACGGCCCCGGGCGTGCCGTCCGGCCCGCGGAGCACCGTCACCGGGCTCTCCTCGGTGCGCACGACCACGCCGCTGACCGGCTCGACGAGCAGCGTGCGGCTGTTGCGGTGCACCACGTCCGCGGACACGGTGCCGGCACCGCCGCCGGCCAGCGTGCGCGGCACGGTCGCGGTCCCGACGACCTGCTCGGGGACCTCCTGCTCGAACCGGAGGACCTCCAGCCCGCGGAACTCCTCGGTGCCCGCGTACCGGGCGGGCAGCGCCTGGCCGGTCGTGCCGTCCCAGACGTCGAGGTCCCGGGCGGGGGTGTCCGGGGGGAAGGCCAGCACCAGGCCGCCCAGCTGCGCCGGCTCGCCGTCGACGGACGCGGCGGCGCACGCCTGCGCCTCGGCGGTGCGGCGGTCCAGGCAGGCCACGGTCGTCGTCGTGGCGACCAGCGTGCCGTCGGCGTCGGCGGTGCTGGACTCGGTGGCCCAGACCGCGGTGTCGCCGTCGGCGTCCCCGGAGGCCGCGTCACCCCGCACGCGGACCGACACGGTCACCTCGTCGCCCGTCCGGACGGTCAGCGAGGCCGGGTCCAGGTACGTGACCTCGCCGGCGGCGACGGTGCGGTGCGACTCGTCCAGGGCGAGCTCCGTCGGGGCGGCCGCCAGCCACGTGCCCACCAGCACCGCGACCGCCAGGGCGCAGCCCCCGAGACCGACGAGTGTCAGCCCGACGACACGTGCCCCCATGCAGGTCCTCTCGCCGCCGTGCCCGCCTCCGCTGGAACCACGCCACAGTACCGCCCGGTAACCGGGTGCGGCCGCCGACGAGCCGCCGACGAGCCGCCGGGCTCAGCCGCGCTTGCGCAGCACCAGGACGACGTTCCAGGAGACGACCTCGCGCAGCCCCGGCACCCGCGCCACCCAGGCGGCCCACCACGGGTGGTAGCGCGGGAAGACCGCGAGCAGGTCGGCGTCGGCGCACGCGCGCGCCCACCGCACCGCCCCGCCGGCCGAGACGGCGAACAGCGACTCCCCGTACCGGTTCTTCGGCTCGGCACCGGTCCGCCGGCGGTACCGGCGGCGCGCACGGTGCCCGCCGAGGTAGTGCCACGGCGAGGTCTCGTGCCCGCCCCACGGCGACAGCCAGGGCGTGTAGGAGAGGAAGACCGTGCCCCCCGGGCGGGTGACGCGCACCATCTCGTCGGCCATCACCCACGGCCGGCGGACGTGCTCGAGGACGTTCGACGAGTAGCAGACGTCGACGGCGCCGGTGCGGATCGGCAGCTCCTCGCCGCTGGCGCGCAGCGTCCCGGGCTCGGGCTCCCCCCGCGCGGCCATCTCGCCGGCGTCGGGCTCCAGGCCCACGTAGGTCGCCCCGGCACCGCGGAAGGCGTCCGCGAAGTACCCCGCTCCGCCCCCGACGTCGAGCACCGTGGCCCCCTCCAGGGCGGCCCAGCGGGAGAGCTGGGCGACGGAGTCGGCCGCGAGGACGCCGTAGAACCCGTCCGGGTCGGTCTGCTCGCGCCGGAACGCCCGGAAGAGTGTGACCGACCGCGAGAGGGTGGCCGATCGATCCATGCGGGCACTCCGTTCGGGGTAGCAGGGTGTTCGAGAGTTAGATGGACTGTGTCACGTGCATTAACGTGCCTCAGGTGCTCGACCGACCCGCGGACACCGACGTCCTCTTCGTGAACTGGCGCGACCTGAGCCACCCGGAGGGCGGCGGGTCCGAACGGTACGTGCACCAGGTCGCCGAGGGGCTGGCGGCCGCCGGCCTGCGTGTCACCCTCTTCTGCGCCGCGCACGACCGGGCGCCCGCCGAGGAGGTCGTCAACGGCGTCCGCATCGTGCGGCGCGGCAGCCGGCTCGGTGTCTACCCCCGCGCGCTGGCCTTCGTCCGGCGCACCCGCCCCCGCCTGGTGGTCGACGTCCAGAACGGCATCCCGTTCAGCAGCACCCTGGTGCGCCGCGGCCGGCCGGTCACCGCGGTCGTCTACCACGTGCACAAGGAGCAGTGGCCGATCGTCTTCGGCAAGGTGATGGGCCGGGTCGGCTGGTGGCTGGAGTCGCGGGTGGCCCCGCGCATCTACCGCCGGTGCCGCTACGTGACCATCTCCGAGGCCACCCGCGGCGAGATGGCGGGTCTGGGCATCGACCCCGCGCGCGTGACCGTCGTCCCGGTGGGCATCGAGCCGTTCCCTGCCGTGACCACGCGGCGCTCCCCCACCCCGCACCTCGTCGCGCTGGGCCGGCTGGTGCCGCACAAGCGCGTGGAGCACGCCCTCGAGGTCCTGGCGCGGCTCAGCGACCGCTGGCCGGACATGACCCTGACCGTCATCGGCGACGGCTGGTGGGAGGACCAGCTGCGCGCCGAGGCCGAGCGGCTGGGCGTCGCCGACCGGGTGACCTTCGCCGGCTTCGTCGACGAGCAGGCCAAGCACGAGCTGCTCGCCGCGGGCTGGGTGCACCTGTGCCCCTCGATCAAGGAGGGCTGGGGACTCGTCGTCAACGAGGCCGGTGGCCACGGCGTCCCGACCGTCGGCTACCGCTCGGCCGGCGGCCTGCGCGAGTCGGTGGTCGACGGCGTCAGCGGCGTGCTCGTCGACGACCTGGACGAGATGACCGCCGCCACCGCGCGCCTGCTGGCCGACGACGCCGAGCGCGAGGCCATGGGTGCCGCGGCCGTCCGCCACGCGGCATCGCTGGAGTGGCCGGAGACCGTCCGGAACTTCGCCGGCGTCCTGGCCCGCTCGGTCCGCGAGTCAGCCGCGACCGGCGCCCACCCCGAGCTCGCTCTCGGGGACCTGGCGAGCGCGCTCGACCGCGTCGCGGTCGGGGTCGTGCGCGGCGACGGCGGCGACGGCGCCCGCGCCCACGGCGGCACCGGCGGCCAGAGCCAGGAGGAGGGCCACGAGCTGCTTCTTCACCGCGGGCACGGCCTGCGGACGCCGGGACGGGGCACGGACGGCAGGGTAGACGGCGCGCCGGTCACCCGGGCGGGGACGGCGTGACCCGGGGCGCCCGGCCGGGGGGCCCAGCGCCGTCGGCCGGCCGGCCGGCGCGGCGCGGGGCGCCGGGATGACGGCCGCCCCGGCGACGGTCCCCGGGATCCCCCGGGTCCGGCGCCAGGCCGCCGTGCCCGCGGCCCTGGTGTCGCTGGCGCTGCTGGGCGTGAACGGGCTCGCCTACGTCTTCACCGTCGTCGCCGCCCGGCTGCTCGCCCCCGAGGCCTACGGCGAGCTCGCCGCCCTGCTCGGCGTCATGTTCATCGGCGTGGTCCCGATGACCGGCCTGCAGACGGCGGCCGCGCTCACGCTGGGCTCGCGCCCGGACGACCCGCGGCTGGTCACCGCCCGGCTGCACGCCGCGATGCTGGCCGGCGCCGTGTCGGTCGGCGTCGTCGGGCTGCTCGCCGTCGGCCCGCTGGTGTCGCTGCTGCACCTGGAGAGCCCCTCGACCGTGCTGTGGCTGGTCGCCGTCCTGGTGCCGCACACGATGATCGGCGGCTACGACGGGTTGCTGCAGGGCTCGGGCCGGTACGGGCGGCTGGCCGTCGTCACGGGCCTGTTCGGGGTCGCCAAGACCGGCGGCGGGATCACCGGCCTGCTGGTCGGCGGCACCCCCGAGGCCGCGCTCGTCGGGATGGCGCTGGGCTGCACCGCGAGCGCGCTGCTGGGCTGGGTCGTCACCGGGCGTCCCGGCGTCGCCCGCGGCGCGCGACCGCACGTGCTCGCGGCGGCGCGGGCGGCGGGCGCGCTCCTCGGCCTGGTGCTGCTGGTGAACCTGGACGTGCTGCTGGCCCGCCACCACCTCCCCGGCGAGCTCGCCGGCGAGTACGCCGTGGCCTCGATCTTCGCGAAGGTGGCCTTCTGGCTGCCCCAGGGCGTGAGCGTGGTGCTGCTGCCCCGTCTGGCCAGCGCCGGCGGACGCCGCCGGCTGCTGCCCGCGGCCGTGGTGCTGGTCTCCGGCACCGGTCTGGTGCTCACGGCCGCGACCGCGGTGCTCGGCGCCCGCGCCCTCCCGCTGGTGGGCGGCGCCGACTACGGAGCCGCGCTCGGCGGCTGGACGTGGGTCTTCGCCCTGCTGGGCACCCTGCTGGCGCTGGCCCAGCTGCTGCTCTACTCCGGGATCGCCGCGGCCGACCGGGTGGCCGCCGTCGCCGTCTGGGGCGCGGTCGTGCTCGAGGCCGTCACGGTGGAGCTGCTCGTGGCCGCCGACCGGCTGTCGGTGCTGAGCGTGGCGGGCACGGCCCTGGCGGCCAGCGTCCTGCTCGTCGCCACCGGCCTCGTGCGGCTGTGGCGCTCCCACACCGCCGTCCCCGCCTGACCCCCGCGACCACGCGCGCGCGAACGCCGCCGCGGCGGGCCGGACAGCCGGCCCGCCGCGGCGGTGTCGTGGTGCGGGGCCCCTCGCGGGTCAGTACGGGTCGTACGGCGAGTCGTGCCCGAACAGCCGCGCCACCGGCCGCAACCGCAGCCGCAGCAGGACCTTGATGAAGACGTTGCGGATCCACCACGGCATCTCGCCCAGGATCCGCACCCGGTCGCGCAGGGTCGGCCGGCCGACGCGGAACAGCGCCAGCGAGCCGGCCCGCCGCTCGTAGCGGAGGTCCCCGGCGAACAGGACGTGCGCCAGCACGCCCAGGGTCACGCCGATCGAGGAGAAGCAGTCGTGCACCAGGACGGCGGCGCCGTCGGGCAGGTGCACGCGCCACTTGAGGTCGTCGGAGAACGTCCAGTAGTCGTGCTTGCCGTCGATGTACAGCAGCTGGAACGGCTTCTCCCAGGACCCGCGGATCTCCGTGGAGTAGTCGCAGACCAGCTCCACGGTGTCGGCGACCCCGGCCTCGGCGACGTTGCGCTCGAAGGAGTCCCGGGTCTTGCGGCCACCGAAAAGCTTGCCGTCGATGAAGGGGTCCACGGCGTAGAGCCGGCCCCCCTTGCCCTGCAGCACGGTGCCGAGCACGACGGTGGAGCGGCCCTGGTGGGAGCCGATCTCCAGCGCGTGGGCGCCGGCGGGCAGGGCCCGGGCCTGTTCGTCGAGCAGGGCGGCCTGGTCCCGGGACAGCCATCCGGGGATGCGGTCGGCGAGGGCCCAGACCTCGGGGAAGCGGTCCTCCGAGGAGGACGTCGACGGAGACTCCTGCACCAACACTCCCATCACCTGCGGGTCACAACCGCGCAGACGCTACCCGTCGCCGGGCCCGCCGCGGCCCCGTGCCCGGCCGACCCACCCGAGGTGGTGAGGCACCGGCCCGCCCGGGACCGCTCGCCCACCGCCGGGGGACGCCGGCGGGCCGACGAGTAACGGGCGGCCGTACCGGGCAGGAGCAGGGCGTTCGCCGTCCGGGCCGGAGTCCCGGGCGGCCACGAGACCACCCGAGGAGAGAGGAGCCGTCGATGGCCGTCATCCACTACACCATCGCCACCGAGGCCGAGAAGTACGCCGACTTCCGCCGGGTCCTGTGGACCGGCGAGAAGACCCAGCTGGTGATCATGACCATCCCGCCGGACGGCGAGATCGGCGAGGAGGTCCACGAGGGGATCGACCAGATCCTCACCTTCGTCAGCGGCACCGGCGAGGCCCGCGTCGGCGGGTCCACCAAGAAGGTGGCGCAGGGCGACCTGGTCGTCGTCCCGGCCGGGACGA
The DNA here is from genome assembly GCF_054050735.1 of Blastococcus sp. SYSU D00813. Taxonomy (NCBI): domain Bacteria; kingdom Bacillati; phylum Actinomycetota; class Actinomycetes; order Geodermatophilales; family Geodermatophilaceae; genus Blastococcus; species Blastococcus sp. SYSU D00813. Next base: position 4,621 of record NZ_JBJGZX010000009.1, on the reverse strand, counting down.
AGCACAACTTCGTCAACACCGGCCCCAACCCGCTGGTCCTCTACACGGTCTACGGCCCGCCGGAGCACGCCGACGGTGCGGTGCACAAGACCAAGGAGGAGGCCGACGAGCTGGAGGAGGCCGGCAAGGACGAGCCGCCGACGTCCGGCTGAGCAGGGGGCGGGGCCGCCCGCGTGGGTGGCCCCGCCCGCCCCGGCGCGCCAGGATCGGGCATGACCTCGATCACGGCGCCCGCGAGCCCCGAGAGCGTGTTCACCTACGGCGCCCCCCAGCTGAAGTTCGGCGCGGGCGCCGCCGACGAGGTCGGCTACGACCTCAGCCAGACCGGCGCCCGCCGCGTCCTCGTCATCACCGACCCCGGCGTCGCCGCCACCGGCTCGCCGCAGCGGGTCGCCGACCAGATGGCCCGCTTCGGCATCGAGGCGCACGTCTTCGACGGCGTCCACGTCGAGCCGACCGACGAGAGCCTCGCCGCGGCCGTCGAGTCCGCCCGGGCCGGCGGCCCCTGGGACGCCTTCGTCGCCGTCGGCGGCGGGTCCAGCATCGACACCGCCAAGGCCGTCGACCTGCTCACCACCAACCCCGGTGAGCTCATGGACTACGTCAACGCCCCGGTCGGCGGCGGCCGCGCGCCGGTCAACCCGCTCAAGCCGCTCGTCGCCGTCCCCACGACCACGGGCACCGGCTCGGAGAGCACGACCATCTGCGTGCTCGACGTGCTGGCGCTGAAGGTGAAGACCGGCATCAGCCACCCGCGGCTGCGGCCCACGCTGGCCGTGATCGACCCGGCCCTCACCCGGACCCAGCCCTCGGGGGTCACCGCCTCCTCGGGCATGGACATCCTCTGCCACGCGCTGGAGAGCTACACGGCCCGGCCCTACGACACCTTCGAGCGCAAGCGGCCCGAGCAGCGGGTGCCCTACTGCGGGGCCAACCCGATCGCCGACATGTGGTCGGAGAAGGCGCTGTCGCTGCTGGCGACGTCGTTCCGGCGCGCGGTCCGCGACGGGGACGACGACGCCGCCCGCGCGGACATGGCCATGGCCGCCACCTTCGCCGGGCTGGGCTTCGGCAACGCCGGTGTGCACGTCCCGCACGCCAACGCCTACCCGATCGCCGGGCGGGTGCGGGACTTCCACCCGAAGGACTACCCGGCCGACGAGCCGATGGTCCCGCACGGGATGTCGGTCTCCCTGACCGCGCCGGAGGCCTTCCGCTTCACCTTCGACGCCGCGCCCGAGCGGCACCTGCGCGCCGCCGAGCTGCTGGACCCCCGTGGGGACCACGGTGGCGAGCCGGCCGAGGTCCTGCCCCGGGCGCTGGTGCGGCTGATGCGCGACATCGACATCCCGGCCGGCATCGGCGCCGTCGGCTACGGCGAGGACGACGTCCCGGACCTCGTCGAGGGGTCGATGAAGCAGCAGCGGCTGCTGGCCACCTGCCCGAAGCCGGTGACCGAGGACGACCTCGCCGGCATCTTCCGGCGGTCGGTGTCCCTGTGGTGACGCCGGTTCAGGCGGCGGCGTCGCGCCGCTCCCGGGCGGCCCGGAGGACGAACGGGGTGAGCGCCGCGGCGATGGCGGCGTAGCCGGCCGAGGAGGGGTGGAAGCGGTCGCCGGCGAACATCGCCGGGTCGGTCTCGAAGGAGCGGCCCACGTGGGCGGCCACGGAGGCGACCCGCGCCCCGGCGGCCGCGGCCACCTCCTCCTGCCGGCGCTGCAGCACGGCCGAGGCCGCCCGGACGACCGGGCGGAACGCCGGCGGCACGAAGGGGATGCTCGACATGTCGGGCGCCGGGACCACGACCACGTCGGCGCCGGCCGCCCGCAGCGCGCGGACGGCGTCGCCCAGCGCGGCGGCCGACCGCTCGGTCGGCACCAGCCGGGCGAGGTCGTTGGCGCCGACCACGACGACCGCCAGGTCCGGGGCGGGGACGGCGCGCCGCACCTGGGCGGCCAGGTCGGCCGAGACCGCGCCCGGCACGGCCAGCACGGTGAGCTCGACGTCGGAGCCGTCGGCGCGCAGCGCGTCGGCCAGGCGACGGCCCAGGGTGTCCTGGGGGCGGGTGGCGCCGGTGCCGAAGGCGATGGAGTCGCCCAGGACGGCGAGCCGGAGGGGGGAGCGCGTCACGTCAGCGACAACGCCGGCCGGCGGGGCGCTGTGCCCGCCGGCCGGCGTGATCTGCGCACCTCAGTGCAGGGCCGGGGCCCGCCGCTCCTCGGCCAGGCGCTCGGCGCCCGTCGTCGTCTTGAGCGCCTTCTCCTGGATGAACAGGACGACCACCAGCGCGAGCAGCGACAGCGGCGTGGCGATGAGGAACAGCTCCGCCGTCGCGTCGGCATAGGTGTCCTGGATCAGCGCGACCGCCTCGGGCGGCAGCGCGGACAGGTCCGGCGCCGCGGCCTCGGCGTGCCCGCCGCCGGCCGGCGTGCCGAGGCCGTCGGCCACCCGTGCCGCCAGGACGGCGCCGAGCACGCTGACCCCGACGGTGCCGCCGAGGCTGCGGAAGAACGACACCGCCGAGGTGGTGGTGCCCAACTCCGCGGCGGGGACGTCGTTCTGGGCGGCGAGGACGAGGTTCTGCATGAGCAGTCCCACGCCGGTGCCGAGCACGACCATGTACAGGCCCAGCAGCACCATGGGCGTGCCGGCGTCGATGGTCGCCAGCAGCCCGAAGCCCACGGTCATCAGCACGCCGCCGGCGACGAGGTGGCCCTTCCAGCGGCCCGTCCGGGTGATGAGCGCCCCGGCGACGGTCGAGGAGACGAGCAGCCCGGCGACCAGCGGCAGGGACACGAGCCCGGCCTTGGTCGGCGAGTAGCCCAGCGCCACCTGGAAGTACTGCGACAGGAAGACGGTGCCGCCGAACATGGCGATGCCCACCAGGGCACTGGCGACGACGGAGAGCGTCACCGTCCGGTTGCGGAACAGCCCCAGCGGGATGACCGGCTCCGGCGACCGGGCCTCGACCACGACCGCGAGGGCCAGGAGGACGACGCTGGCGCCGACCATGAGCGCGGTCGGGCCGGACAGCCAGTCGAAGCGGTCGCCGGCCAGCGTCACCCAGATCAGCAGGGTGCTGATGCCGGCGGTCAGCAGCAGGGCGCCGGGCCAGTCGACGTGCACGCGGCGCCGGGGAACGGCGGGCAGGTGCATCGTGCGCTGGATGAGCACCATGGCGACGAGCGTGAAGGGGACGCCGAGCAGGAAGCACCAGCGCCACCCCAGCCACGAGGTGTCGACGAGGACGCCGCCGATCAGCGGGCCGGCGACGGTGCCGACGGCGAAGATGGCGCCGAAGACGCCCGCGTACCGGCCGAGCTCCCGCGGCGGGATCATCGCCGCCATCACGATCTGCACGAGCGCGGTGAGGCCGCCGGCGCCGAGCCCCTGCAGCGCCCGGGCGGCGATGAGCGTGCCGACGTCCTGCGACAGCCCGGCCAGAAGCGAGCCGGCCACGAAGAAGGTGAGGGCCAGCTGGATCAGCAGCTTCTGGCTGACCAGGTCGGCGAGCTTGCCCCACAGCGGCACCGACACGGTCATCGCCAGCAGCTCGGAGGTGACGATCCAGGTGTAGACCGACTGGCTGCCGCGCAGCTCGGCGATGATCGTCGGCAGGGCGTTGGACACGATCGTGGCGGCCAGGATCGCCACGAACATGCCCATGAACAGGCCCGACAGCGCCGACAGCACCTGGCGGCGGCTCATCGGCGCCGGTGCGGTCGGCTCCGCCGGATCGGTCGGGACGGCTTCGGCCATCGCGGACACGGGACTCCTCGGTTCGGGGGTGAGCGGTGGTGCGGGGACGGGCGGGCGGCGGCGGCCGCACTCCCCCGCCGGGTCAGCCGTGCGGGACGGGTGCCGGGAAGCCGCGGCCGAGCAGGTCGACCGCCTCGTCGAGCAGGGCCGGGAGGTCGTGGGCGCCGGCCGGCGCCTCGTCGGGGGCCTCTCCGGCGGCCGCCCAGCGGGTCAGGGCGACCCGGACGGCGGCGCAGAGGACCGCGGTGAGCAGGGCCGGGTAGAGGTCGCGCTCGGCGTCCTGGCCGCAGCGCGCGGCGAGGGCGGCCGTCATCTCCCGCTCGCCGGTCGCGGCGGTCTCGACGGCGCGGGCCAGCAGGCCGGTGTCGGTGCCGACCACGGCCATCCGCAGCCGCAGCCCGGCCGCGTCGACGGCGGCCTCGGCCAGCTCGGCGCGCAGCACGCGGCGGGCGGCCTCGAGCGGGGAGAGGCGGGCGTCCTGCTCCGCGAGCAGCCGGGCGAAGCGGCCCGGCTCGGCCTCCTGCGGCTGCAGCAGCGCCTCCTCCTTGGAGGCGAAGTGGTTGAAGAAGGTCCGGTAGGAGACGTCGGCCTCGGCGGCGATGCGCTCCACCGTGACGGCCGCCCAGCCCAGCTCGCCGGTCAGCCGCAGGGTCGCCGCGGCGAGCGCGGCCCGCGTCTCGGCCTTCTTGCGCTCGCGCAGCCCCGTCACGCCGTCCATGGCACCACGTCACTGCACACACTGCAACGTTTCCCAGTGTGCAGCGTGTCGCGTCCGCCGGACGCGGCCGGGCCCCCCCGCCGGGGGGCCGCCCCGCCCCGACGCGGGTGGTGGGGGGTGAGGCCATACGGCCACCCCCCCCGG
>NZ_JBJGZX010000008.1:0-157744 GCF_054050735.1 Blastococcus sp. SYSU D00813 | reverse complement strand
CCGGCCGCGCGGTCGCCCCGCGCGGCCGGGGCTCACACGGCGATGCCGGTCAGGACGAGCACCCGTTCCTCGGTGAGGTCCTCCATCGCGGCGCGCACGCCCTCGCGCCCGGTGCCGGAGTCCTTGACCCCGCCGTAGGGCATCTGGTCGGCGCGGAAGCTCGGCACGTCGCCGACCACGACTCCCCCGACCTCGAGCTCCCGGGCCGCGCGGAAGGCCACCTGCAGGTCGCGGGTGAAGACGCCGGCCTGGAGGCCGAACCGGCTGTCGTTGACCCGCGCGAACGCCTCGTCGACGGAGTCGACCGTGTCGAGGACGACGACCGGCCCGAAGACCTCCTCGCACGACACCCTCGCGTGGGGCGGGACGTCGCTGAGCACCGTCGGCGCGTAGGCGGCGCCGTCCCGGGTGCCTCCGGCGAGCAGCCGCGCGCCGGCGGACACCGCCTCCTGCACCCAGTCCTCCACCCGGCGGGCGGCCTGCTCGTCGATCAGCGGGCCGACGTCGGTGGCCTCGTCCCGGGGGTCGCCGGTGACCAGCTCTCCCACCGCCTCGACCACCCGGTCGGTGAGCGCGGCGGCGACGTCGCGGTGGGCGAAGACCCGCTGCACCGAGACGCAGGACTGGCCGGCCTGGTACATGGCGAAGGTGGCGATGCGCGAGGCCGCCCAGTCCAGCGCCGCCTCGTCCTGGTCGGGCGCGACGACCGCCGCGGCGTTGCCCCCGAGCTCCAGGGTGACGTGCTTGCGCGGCGCCGACTCGCGGATCGACCAGCCGACCGGCACGGAGCCGGTGAAGGAGACCACCGGCAGCCGCGGGTCCCGGACCAGCCGGGCCGCCGTCTCGTTCGGCACCGGCAGCACCGACCAGGAGCCGGCGGGGAGGTCGGTCTCGGCGAGGAGCTCCCCGAGCAGCAGCGCCGACAGCGGCGTGGCCGGCGCCGGCTTGAGCACGATCGGCGCCCCGACCGCGACCGCCGGCGCCACCTTGTGGGCGACCAGGTTCAGCGGGAAGTTGAAGGGGGCGATGCCGAGCACCGGGCCGCGGGGGGCGCGCCGCACCAGGGCCATCCGCCCGGTCGCGGCGGGGTCGGTGTCCAGGCGCTGCAGCGTGCCCGACCAGCGGCGGGCCTCCTCGGCGCCCCAGCGGAAGGTGGACACGGCGCGTGCGGCCTCGATCCGGGCCCACTTCAGCGGCTTGCCCGACTCCGCGGTGATGAGCGCCGCCACCTCGTCGCCGCGCTCGGCCAGCCGCCGCGACACGTGGTCCAGGGCGGCGGCCCGCACGTGCGCCGGCGTCGCCGCCGTCTCCGCCCGGACCCGGTCGGCGGCGGCGACGGCGGCCTCGACGTCCTCCGCCGTGGCGGTTGTGGTCCGCCCGGCGAGGGCCCCGTCGTGCGGCGAGCGGACCTCGAGCACCTCGGTGCCGGTCGCCGGGCGGCCGGCGACCCAGTAGGGCGTGGTCGGCGTGGTCATGCGTCTCCTCGGGCTCTCCTCGGACGGGGTGCCGCAGAGCCTCCCGGGTGCCCTGTCCCGGCCGCGAGCGCCGATGTGTCCACCCGCGGTCCCGGGAGGTGCCGGGACGGCGAGCAGGCGTTCAGGCGCGGATCACGCGGAGGTCCCACGCCACCCGCGTCGTCGACACGCTCCTCGACACGACCGGACCGCAGCTCGAGGTCGTCTCCTCGGTGTAGCGGCCGGTCAGCGCATCCCCGTCCGGGTCGAGCTCGAGCGACCACCGCCCGGTGGCGAAGCCGCCGCCGGAGCAGGGCGGGAGGTGCTGGGGCGGGACGGACCCGGCCGCGGTCACCCGGTCCCCCTCCCCCGCCTCCAGCTCCGCCCGCTGGTCGCCGACCTCGACCGTGCAGGTCGACCAGGAGCACTCGACGGACAGCCCGATCTCCTCGCCCGGCGGGCAGATCCGCCCCTCGCAGGCGGCCACCGTGCCGGTGCCCGCCCACTCGCCCTCCAGGTCGGCTCCGGCCGCGGGTGAGCCGAACCCGCCGTTCACCACCAGGTACGCAGCGGCGGACGCCACGATCAGCACGCCGAGCACGACGACGAGGACGACGGCCGGGCGCCGCGGCGACCTCCCCGGGCCCGGCGCCGCCCCGGCACCGCGCGGAGGGCCGGGTGCCGGTCCGGTCCGGACGTCGTCCACGGGGCGCACCTCCCGCACGGCTGGCAGGTCGCGGCCAGTGTGCTGCGGGCGGACCGCGCGGTCACCCCTCCCGCGCGCGGCGCGCTACCCGGCGGCGGTGTAGGCGGCGCGGGCGGCCGCGAGCATGCCCGCGCGCTCGTCCTCCGCCAGGTAGCCCGCCTCGACCTGGGCGTCGATGGCGGCGGAGTAGTCGGCCAGGTAGCCCTCGACGTCCCCGTAGCGCTGCGCCAGCTCGGCGGCGGTGAACGGCTGCCAGCCGCCGAAGTTGCCGCAGATGTCGGAGATGCCGGCCACCACGACCGGCGGGACCGACACCGGCGCGGGCCGGCCCAGCGGCACCTCGGCGTCCGGGAACCGCACGCCGCCGACCGGCTGCAGGGTCTCCTCGTCGACGGCGGGCACCGCCAGCTCGACGCCCGGCAGCCCGTTGAACGCGTCGGGCGAGCTCGCCGGGGCCGCCGCGAGGTCGAACAGCGCCGGCTCGGGCAGGTCGCCGAGGTCGCCGCCGCCGGCCACGACCGCGGCGAGCTGCGTGACCAGCGTGCGCAGGTGCGGCGTGTAGCTCACCGGGTTGAGCGGCACCTCCACCCCGCCGTTGCAGCCGAAGCCGCCGCTGCCGTCGGGGTCGCGGGCGCCGAACACCAGCGCCGGGCCGAAGCGGTTCGAGGCGTGCGGGGCCGGCCAGTCGTAGCGCACGAGCCCGTCGGGCAGGTCCTCCTCCGCGGTGACGCTGGCCCGGAGGCGGTAGTAGTCGGTGTACATCGCGACGTCGACGAACAGCGGGTCGCTGTCCGGCCGGGTCAGCAGCTCGTCGTAGGCCAGCGGCTCGCCGTCGGGCAGCGCGTAGGGCGTCTGCGGCGCGCCGTCGGCCAGCCGGTTGACCGCCAGCCAGTTGCCGGTGCCGTTCAGCGCGACGGCGGCGTCGAACACGCCGCCGCCGTCGGCCGGGTCCTCGTTGAACCCCTCGGCGACGAGGGTGTCGACGAACCACCCGCCCTGGCTGACGCCGGCGAGCACGGACCCGCCGAAGACCGGGATGTCGGCCGCGCCCGCCGGCCGCTCGGTCGCGCCCTCCAGCAGCCGGCCGAAGTCGCGGACGACGACCTCGCCGACCCCCTGCGCGGTGGCCGGCACGCCCGCGGCGACGCCGGTCTGCCACTGCACCCGGGCGTACGACAGCCCCGCGGTGGCGAGCGCGCCGTCGCCGAGGTCGGCCGGCCCGGCCTGCGCCGGGTGCAGAGAGGCCAGGAACAGCGGCAGTCCGCGGTTCTCGGCCTCGACGAGCACGACCCCGTCGTCGGGTGCCGTCCCGGGCGTGACGACCTCGAAGGTCGCGGTGTACGCGTACCGGCCCTCGGCGTCGACCGGCAGGCCGGCGAGCCCGACGACGTCCTCCGCCGGGTCGACGACCCCGGAGACCGTGCCGGTGATCCGCCGCCACTGCTCGCCACCGACCGTGACCGGGGCGACGGAGGCCTCCACCCCCGTGACCGCCGACGCGAGCTGCCGGCCGGCCGGCGCGCTGCTGCCCGTGGCGGACGACGAGGGGGCCGGCTCACCGTCCGGCGAGGAGTCCGAGGAGGAGTCCGACGACGACGTGCACGCCGACGCGGCGACCAGCGCGACGCACAGGGAGAGGACGGCCGGGGCGAGGCGGCGGCTCGACCGCCCGCGGGGCACGGTGCACACGACGGACCTCCATCGACGCTGAGGAAGTGACGCGGCGGAGCCCGCCGGGGACCGGAGCGTTCCACGACCGGGACCTGGGGGCGACGGCGGCCCCCGGGTCAGCCGCCGGCGCCGGGATGACCGGCGTAGGAGTCCTTGAAGACGCCGGCGTGCAGCAGCGTCGTGGCCACGTGCTCGCCGGTCGCGGCGTCGACGATGCGGGTCGACGTCCAGTACGACTCCGTGCGGCGGCTCTCCCCCAGCGCCTCCAGCCGGTGCTCGAGGAGGTAGTCGTGCTCGACGAACAGCGGCCCGGCCACGAGCTGCACCTCCAGGTCGAGGAACAGCCCGGTCGACGGAGTGCGCACCGGCCACGGGGCCGGCCGCTGGTGCGCCAGGACGCTGACCATCTCCATCGGCACGACCGCCCGTCCCCACGGCGAGCCCGCCGCGTCGTCGTCGGTGTACCAGGGGTGCGGCTCGGTGATCCGCGCCAGCTTCTCGTCGAGGGAGAAGGGGTAGAGCGGACCGTGGCTCTCCCGCCGCCGGATGCGGACCGGCTCCGGGTCGGCTGCGACGGCGCCCACCTCGAGCCGGTCGAGGACGTGCAGCGGTCCCGGGTCCGACGCCCGGGCCAGCCGGCGCCGCACCTCGGTCTCCGGGCCGGGCGGGCCGACCGACGCCGTCCCCGACAGGACCGGGGCGCCGTCGTCGCGGGTCGCGGCGACGGTCGTCGTCCGCCCGTCGGTGGTCAGCGCCGCCTGCACCCGCTGGCCCTCGACGACCATCGTGCGGAAGTGCGCGCTCAGGCACCCGGAGGTGAACCAGCGCTCGCCCCACAGGACCACGGCCAGCGGGTCGACCTGGCTGAAGTGCGTCGGCCCCTCGACGGGCGCGCCGGCCAGGCCCAGCGCGCCCGCGGTGGCGGGGTCGTGGACGCTGCGCTCGCCCGCGCGGACCTCCTGCTCGACCAGCATCTGGGCAGGCGAGCGCCAGGGCCCGGTGATCGTCACCTCGGTGCCGAACAGCACGCCGTCCGCCCCCGTCGCTCGTCGTCAGGACGGCCAGGACCGTACCGCCGGACGGGGCCGTCCCGTCGGTCGCCGGTCGGCCGCGGCGCAGGAGACGGCCAGGAGCGCGAGCCCGCCCACGACGTACCCCGGGGAGGCGATGACGGCGTCCTCCACACCGGACAGCGGGTCGGCGAGGACACCGAGGCGGTCCAGCGCCCAGCCGGTGGCCGCGGCCAGGGCCACCGCGGCGCCGGTCAGGCGCACGGCCGGGTAGGCCCTGGTCCGGGAGAGCAGGAACAGCGAGGGGAAGACCAGGGCGACGGTCACCAGCTGGGCGAGCTCGACGCCGACGTTGAACGCGAGCAGCGCCGGCACCGACGCCGTCCCGTCCAGCCCCAGGTCGGCCAGGATGCCCGCGAACGCGAGGCCGTGGACGAGGCCGAAGGCCCCCGCGATGAGCACCTCCCCGGACCGGGCGAGGGGGCGTACCGCGTGCACCGCCGCGCCCCCCACCGAGACCGCGATGAGCACCTCCACCGGCGCGCTCGGTGCGCTGACCCAGCCCAGCGCCGAGGCGACCAGGGTCAGTGAGTGGCCGAGGGTGAAGGCGGTGACGACCGCGAGCACCCGCCGCAGCGTCGGGACGACGCCGTCGCGCCGGCGCCACCGCCCGGCGACGGCCGCGACCGGGGCGACCAGCAGCAGGGTGAGCAGGAAGAGCAGGTGGTCTGCGCCCGCCAGCACGTGGTGCAGGCCGTAGCCGGTCATGTCGAGCAGGCCCGTGCCCGCGGTCTCGCCGATGGTCAGGCTGTCGTCGGAGGCGGTGAGGACGCCGGCGGTGGAGATGTCGCCGGCCGCGTCGGTGAGGACGACGACCGCCTCGTGCGAGGCGTCGGCCTCGATCACGCCGTCGTAGGCCAGGGTGAAGTCCGACGGGTCCGCGCCGGCCGGGTCGAGGGTGACCTCGACGCTGAGCGAGTCGATGCCCTCGACCGTCTCGCGGGTGACCCCGGTGTAGGTCTCGGTCCACTCGGTCCCGTCGGTGCCGGTGACGGTCAGGTGCTCGTCGACGTAGGCGGTGACCGCGTCGGCGTGGGCGGCGGTGTCGGTCGTGTCCCCGAGGTCGGTCCCCAGCGCGGTCTCGAGCGTGTCGACGGCGATGCTGATCGTGGTGTCGACGGAGTCCTCGTCCACGCGGACCGACAGCGTGCTGCTGTCGAGGCTGTGCGCGTCGGCGGCGGCCGGGGTGAGGAGGACGAGCCCGCCGGCGAGGGCGGCGCCGGTGGCGAGGGTGCGGCGTCGGAGGAGTGGCATGGGGGCCGAGCCTGGGGACGCCGGCTGCGAGGTGGCTGGACGTCGGCTGGGAGCCGACCGTCACTCTGCGCACCGGCGAGGTGTCACAGCGTCCTCACAGCGCATGCCCAGCGTCTCCCCCGCCTGCGCCCGGAGCGTGGCTCCCGACCGACCCACCCCGATCGAGACGAGCCAGCCATGAAGCTCCGCACGACCCTCGCCGCCGTCCTCCTGACCGCCGTCGTCCCGGTCGCCGCCGCGTGCGGCACGACCGCCGAGGCGGCCTCGACCACGACGAGCGCCAGCACGAGCAGCAGCACGACCGACACCGGCACCACGGCCGAGGACACCGCGCCGCAGGGTCCCGCGGGCGGCACGGGCGGCCCCGGCGCCGTCGACGTCTCCTCGGTCACCACCGAGGAGCAGCTGGTCGAGCTCGTCCAGGAGGCCTACGGCGACGCAGGCCTCGACCTGCACCGCGGCCACCAGCCGGTGCAGGACGTGCTCGACGAGGTGCTGACCATCAGCCACGACGAGCTGCACGTCCGGATGGACGCGGGCCAGAACCTGGCCGCCGTCGCCGAGGACCTCGGCATCGACCCGCAGACGCTGATCGACGCACTCGTCGAGTCCTGGAGCCCGGCCATCGACAGCCTGCTCGAGTCCGGCGTCATCACCCAGGACGAGGCCGACCAGTACCTCGCCGCCCTCGAGGAGGCGTTCACCTTCCGCGTGAACTGGGACGGCGAGGAGGCCACGCCCACCTTCTCCGGCCTCGACGCCTGAACCGGCGGGCCCGCCGGGCTCAGCGGACGGCGAGCAGCACCTTCCCCTGGGCCCGGCGCTCGTCCAGCTCGAGCAGCGCCTGCGAGGCCTGCTCCAGCGGGTGCTCCGTACCGAGCACGGGGTCGAGGCGGCCGGCCTCCAGCAGCGGCAGCAGGTCGGCCCACTGCTCCTGCAGGTACTCCAGGCCGGCGCCCATCCAGAAGGCGCCCCAGCCGACGCCGACGACCGAGATGTTGTTCAGCAGCAGCCGGTTGACCTTGACGGTGGGGATCTCCCCGCCGGTGAAGCCGATGACGAGCAGCCGCCCCTCGACGGCGAGGCTGCGCAGCGAGTCGGTGAACCGGTCCCCGCCGACCGGGTCGACGACGATGTCGACGCCCTTGCCGCCGGTCAGCTCCTTGACCTGGTCGCGGAAGCCGTCGGCGAGGACGACGTCCGACGCCCCCGCCGCGCGCGCCGTCGCGGCCTTCTCCTCCGAGGAGGTCACCGCGATCACCCGGGCGCCGAGGGCGGCGGCGAGCTGCACGGCCGCCGTCCCGATGCCGCCGGCGGCACCGTGCACGAGCACGGTCTGGCCCTCGCGCAGCTGGCCGCGGCGGGTGAGCCCGAAGTGCACGGTCAGGTAGTTCATCGGCAGCGCCGCCCCCTGCGCGAAGGACAGGCCGTCGGGCAGCGGGAAGACCATGCGCGGGTCGGCGGCCACGACCTCGGCGAACCCGCCGGTGCCCGGGAACGCCGCGACCCGGTCGCCCGCGCGGACGCCGGCGCTCTCGGGCGCGTACCGGACGACGCCCGCGACCTCGGAGCCCGGCACGAACGGCAGCGCCGGCTTGACCTGGTACTGGCCGCGGCTCTGCAGCACCTCGGGGAAGGTGACGCCGGCCGCGTGCACGTCCACGACGACCTGGTCCCCGCCGGTGGCGGGCTCGTCGACCTCGACGACGCGCAGCGCCTCGGGCCCCTCCAGGGTGTGGATCTGGACAGCGCGCACGTGCGACTCCTCGGCTCGGCGGGGTGGGGGCGGTGCCCTGTCTACCCGAGGCGGCGAGCGGCCGCGTGCGCACCTACGCTCGCGCCCGGCCGGTACCGGGACCGGCCCGTACGGAACGGAGCACCATGAGCGTCGTCCTCGTCACCGGGGCGAGTTCCGGCCTCGGCGCCGAGATGGCCCGCCAGTTCGCCGCGCTCGGCCACGACCTGGCCCTGTGCGCGCGGCGCACCGAGCGGCTCGACGCCCTCGCCGCGGAGATCCGCGCCGCGACCGGACGGCGGGTGGAGACCGCCGCCCTCGACGTCACCGACGCCGAGGCCGTGCCGGCGGTCTTCGCCCGCTTCGCCGAGTCGTTCGGGGGCCTCGACCGCGTCGTCGTGAACGCGGGCCTGGGCAAGGGCGCCCCCCTGGGCACCGGCCGCGCCGACGCCAACCGCGAGACCGCCATGACCAACTTCGTCGGTGCCCTGGCCCAGTGCGAGGCCGCGCTGGAGGTGTTCCGCCGCCAGCGCCGCGGCCACCTGGTGCTGGTCTCCTCGGTGTCGGCGCTGCGCGGCATGCGGAGGTCGATGACCACCTACGCCGCCACGAAGGCCGGCGTCGCGGCGCTCGCCGAGGGGCTGCGGTCCGAGCGCATCCCCGGCGTCGACGTGTCGGTCGTGTACCCCGGCTACATCCGCTCGGAGATGAACGAGCACGTGCAGCAGGCGACCCGGTTCATGGTCGACACCGAGACCGGGGTGCGCGCCATGGTCGCGGCGATCGAGGCCCGCCGCCCCAAGGCCTACGTCCCCGCCTGGCCGTGGGTGCCGATCGCGGCGCTGCTGCGGGTGCTGCCGCTGTCGGTCGTCCGGCGGCTCACGTGACGGAGCCGGTCGCGGGAGCCCGTGACGTCCGCGCCGAGGACGCCTTCGACGTCGCCGCCGTCGCCGCGTGGCTCGCCTCCCACGCCGACCCCGAGCGCGCCGGCGTCGACCTTTCCGGGGTGCCGGGGGTCCGCCAGTTCTCCGGCGGGGTGTCGAACCTGACCTACCTGCTGCGCTACCCCGACGGCGACCTCGTCCTCCGCCGGCCCCCGAAGGGGACCCACCGCGGATCGGCCCACGACGTGGCGCGCGAGCACCGCATCCAGACGGCGCTGGGCCGTGTCCTGCCGTACGTGCCGCGCACCGTGGCGCTGTGCGAGGACACCACGGTGATCGGCACGCCCTTCTACGTCATGCGGCGGATCGCCGGTCCCATCCCGCGCAAGGAGCTGCCCGGCGGTGTCGAGCTGGACCGCGACGGGGTCGCGACGCTGTGCCGCAACGTGGTCGACCTGCTGGCCGACCTGCACGCCGTCGACGTCGCGGCCGCCGGGCTGGCCGACCTGGGCCGCGGCCCGGGCTACGTGCGCCGCCAGGTCGAGGGCTGGTCGGAGCGCTACCGCCGGGCCCGCACGTGGAACGTCGGCACCTTCGGCTCCGTGATGCGCTGGCTGGCCGACAACCAGCCCGCCGACCGCCCGCACACGCTGGTGCACAACGACTTCCGGTTCGACAACGTCGTCCTCGACCCGGCCGACCCGACCCGCCCGATCGGCCTGCTGGACTGGGAGCTGGCCACCGTCGGCGACCCGCTGGTGGACCTCGCGAGCTCGCTGGGCTACTGGGTGCAGGCCGACGACGGCCGGCTGATGCAGGCCTTCCGCCGCCAGCCCACCCACCTGCCCGGGATGATGACCCGCGAGCAGGTCGTGGCCCACTACTGCGCCCGGACCGGGCAGCGGGTGACCGCCGCGGAGTGGGCCTGGTACGAGGTCTTCGGCCTGTTCCGCGTGGCCGTGATCGCCCAGCAGGTCTACGCCCGCTACCTGTCGGGGCAGACGACGAACCGGCAGTTCCGGCTGTTCGGCGTCGCCGTCGTCGTCCTCGAGCTGCGCTGCCGCCGGGTCATCGCCCGCGCCCGCCGGATGTCCGCCGCTCGCGCCGCCGCACCCGTGGGCGGCGCCCCGTGACCCGCCGGCTGATCCGGCCCCGGCGGTGGACCCCGCCCGCCGCCCCGCCCGACGGCGGCCGCACGGCGCGCACCGCGCCGTTCCGCGTCGCCCGGCGGCTGTCCCCCGGCGGCCACGGCCCGGAGGACGTCGTCTTCGACTCCGCGGGCCGGGTGGTGACCGGCGTCGCCGGCGGCCGCGTCGTCCGCATCGACCCCGCCACCGGGGACGTCGCCCTGCTCGGCGACACCGGCGGGCGGCCGCTGGGCCTCGAGCCCACCCCCGACGGCGGCGTGCTGGTCTGCGACCACGACCGCGGGCTGCTGCGCCTGTCCCCGGACGGGGCGGTCGAGGTGCTCGTCGACCGGGTGGACGGCGAGCCGCTGACCTTCACCAGCAACGTGGCGCAGACCGCCGACGGCACCATCTGGTTCACCACCTCCACCAGCCGCTGGTCGGTGGAGGAGCACCTCGGCGACGTCTTCGAGCACTCCGGCACCGGCCGGCTCGTGCGCCGCGACCCCGACGGCACCGTCACCACCGTGCTGCGCGGCCTGGACTTCGCCAACGGGCTGGTGGTCGCTCCCGACGGCGGGTCGCTGCTGTTCGCCGAGACGACCGGCTACCGGATCTCCCGGTACGTGCTGTCCGGACCGGAGGCCGGCCGGGTCGAGCCGGTCGTGGAGAACCTGCCCGGCTTCCCCGACAACATGAGCCTGGGCAGCGACGGCCTGCTGTGGGTGGCGATCGCCGCGCCGCGCAACGCGCTGCTCGACCGGCTGCTCCCCCTGCCCGGCGTGCTGCGGCTGCTGCTGTGGAACGTGCCCGAGCGGGTCCGCCCCCGGGCGACGCCGATCGCCTGGGTCATGGCGTTCACGACCGACGGCGCGCCGGTGCACGACCTGCGGTCGGCCGGCGGCGGCTACGGGTTCGTCACGGCGGTGGCCGAGCGGGACGGCGTCCTCGTGGCGTGCGGGCTGCACGAGGACGACGTCGTGGTCCTGGAGCCACCCGTCCGCCCCTGACCGCCGCGCGGCCACCCCCGGCGCGTCGGCGCGCGGACGGGTACCGTTCGCCTCGGCCCTCCCCCGCGCGTCCCGGTCGGTCGCGCCCTGTCCCGGACGGGCCGCACCGGTACGGAGAGCGGGGGGTCGGGGTGTCGCTGGCGGACGGCTCGGCGCCGGACCCCGCGGCCGATGCCTACCACCACGACGCGCTGCTGTTCGGCGACCCCGGCCGGCTCGCCGAGGTCGCGGGCGGGTTCGCGGCCGACGGGCTCGCCGCGGGCGACGCCGTCGTCGTCGCCACCGGGGCCTGGGCCGCCGGGGTGATCGGGGACGCCGTCGCCGACGACCGGCTGCTCCTGGTCGACCGGCGGGACGTCTACCGCGCCCGCACCCCCGCTGCCATCACCGCGTTCCGCGAGCTGGCCGACCGGCACGCGACCGGCGACGTCACCCGGGTCCGGGTGATCGGCGAGGTCGACTTCGGCAGCACCGAGCAGGACCGCATCGAGTGGCAGCGCTACGAGGCCGTCATCAACCACGCGCTCGCGGCCTGGCCGCTGTGGGGCCTGTGCGTCTTCGACACCCAGCGGCTCCCCGAGCCGGTGCTCGAGTGCGCGCGCCGGACCCACCCGCGCCTCGCCGGCCCCGGCGGCCAGGAGCCCAACCCCGACTTCGTGGACCCGGCCGAGTACATCCGGGCGCTGCCCACCGCCGGCGAGCCGCTGGAGCAGACCGAGCCCCTCCTCGACGCCCGGGCGGTCACCGACTTCATCCGCCTCCGGCACACCGTGGCCGCCGAGCTGGCGCACACCCCCGGCCCGCGGGACGCCGTGGAGGACTTCCTGCTCGCCGTCGACGAGATGACCTCCAACGCCGTCCGGCACGGGCGCCCGCCGGTCGACCTGCGGCTGTGGGCGTCGGCCGACCGGCTGGTCTGCCGCATCACCGACTCCGGCGAGGGGGTCACCGACCCCTTCGCCGGCTACGGGCCCGCCCACGGCGAGGACCTCTCCCGCGGCGGCATGGGGCTGTGGCTGGCGCGGCAGCTGTGCGACCACGTCGACGTCGCGCGCACCGCCGCGGGCGCGGACGTGCGCCTGATCACCCACCTCCGGTGATCTGCGTCCGATCCGTTGTGTCCCACCGGTCCGCTGGCGGAGACTGAGCGCGCTCACCGAGCCGACCGGGAGCCGGCAGCGGGACGATCCGTCGGGACTCAGGTGGGGGACGAGACGCGCGTGGACGACTCCGCGGACCAGGTGACGCTCGACGAGCGGGAGGCCGAGCTCCTCCGCGGTGAGCTCGCCATCGACGCGGCCGGCATCGGCACCTTCGACTGGGACCTCGTCACCGGCCGGCTCGACTGGGACGACCGGCTGGTGCAGATGTTCGGTTACGACGCCGACGGCTTCGACCACAGCATCGAGGCCTTCAACGCCCGCCTGCACGAGGACGACCTCGCGCGCGTCGGCGCCGAGCTGAAGGCCTCGATCGACACCTGCGGCGACTTCTCCTCGCTGTACCGCGTGCGCCGGCCGGACGGCGACGTGCGGCTGGTGTCGGCACGAGGCCGGGTCCTCTGCGACCCCGACGGCGCCCCCGTCCGGCTGCTCGGCGCCGCGCACGACATCACCGGCCAGCGCGGCGGCGACCTCGGCGTCGCCCGCGTGCTGGAGTCCATGCCCGCCGCCTTCTACTCGCTGGACCGCGAGTGGCGGTTCAGCTACGTCAACACCGAGGCCGAGCGGCTGCTCCAGCGCACCCGCGACGAACTGCTCGGCCAGGTCATCTGGGAGGCCTTCCCGGCGGCGACCGGGTCGGTGTTCGAGGAGAGCTACCGCGGCGCCGTCGACACCGACCGGCCCGTCTCGTTCGACGCCTACTACCCGGCCCCGCTCGACGGCTGGTACGAGATCCGCGCGTGGCCCAGCCCCGAGGGCCTGTCGGTGTACTTCCTCGAGGTGACCGAGCGCCGCTCCGCGCAGGAGCAGGCGCAGCGGGCGGCCGCGCGGATGGACGTGCTGGCCCGCGCCAGCCGGGAGCTGGCCGGGTCGCTCAGCGGCGCGGCGGCGACCGAGCGCCTGCCGCGGCTCGCCGTCCCCGTCCTCGCCGACGCGTGCATCGTGAGCGTCCTCGACGCCCACGGGCACCCCCACCGCGTCGGCTCGTGGCACGCCGACGCCGACCGGGCGCCCCTGCTGCGGCAGTACGCCGAGGCCCGCCAGGCCGTGCTGCCCACCCTCCCGGTGGCCGCCCGGGTCATCGCCACGGGCCAGCGGGTGGTGCTGGGTGCGGCCGAGACGCTGGCCGCCACGCCGGCCGGGGAGCCGCGGGCACTGCTGCGCCGGCTGGCCCCCACGACCGCGGTCGCCCTCCCGCTGCGCGGGCGCGACCGGACGCTCGGGCTGATGACGCTCCTCTACTCCGACGGCCGGGTCCCGGCCGAGGAGGACCTCTCCGCCGCCGAGGACCTCGCCGACCGCACCGGCCTGGCCCTGGACAACGCCCGCCTCTACGGGCAGCAGCGGCAGCTCGCCGAGCAGCTGCAGCACAGCATGCTGACCGCTCCCCCCGAGCCCGACCACGCCGAGATCGTCGTCCGCTACCTGCCGGCGGCCGAGGCCGCCGCGGTCGGCGGCGACTGGTACGACGCGTTCCTCCAGGAGGACGGCGCCACGGTGCTCGTCATCGGCGACGTCGCCGGGCACGACACGGCCGCGGCCGCGGCCATGGGCCAGCTGCGCAGCCTGCTGCGCGGCATCGCCACCAGCGCCGACGCCGGCCCGGCCCAGGTGCTGTCCCGCCTGGACCGCTCGATGTCCCTGCTCCGGGTGGGCACGCTCGCCACCGCGCTGCTCGCCCGGGTCGAGCAGACCCCCGAGGAGCGGCTGCGCGGGGTGACCCGCATGCGCTGGGCCAACGCCGGGCACCTGCCGCCCTTCGTCGTCACCGCCGACGGCGAGGTCACCGCCGTGGCCGGTCCGCGGCCGGAGCTGCTGCTCGGCGTCGACCCGGACGCCCCGCGCACCGAGGGCGTCACCACCCTCGACCGCGGGGCGACCGTGCTGCTGTACACCGACGGGCTGGTGGAGCGGCGCGACGCCGACCTGGACACCGGCCTGGACCGGCTGCGCGAGGCGCTGGTGGACCTGGCCGGCCTGCCGCTGCAGCAGCTGTGCGACGCCCTGATCGAGCGTCTCGTGCACGGCCGCCCGGACGACGACGTCGCGCTCGTGGCCATCCGGCTGCACCGCCAGGACCGGCCCCGTCCCGTCGAGGCCGGTCCCCGGTCGGTCCCGGACGAGGTCCCGGCGGAGCCCCCGCCGGACGCCTGACCCGGCTGCGGGTCAGCGCAGCTGCCGCTCCCCCGTCAGCCAGGCGTCGAAGGTCACCCGCCCGCGGTCGGCGCCCCGGCCGGGGAGCAGGCCGCCGTCGCGCACCCGCCGTCCGGCCCGCCCGGGCAGCGGGACCCGGAGCACCCGGCCGCGCCGGCCGGTGACGGCCAGCCAGCGGCGGACCAGATCGGCGAGGTCGGCCTCCTCCGGGCCGCCCAGGTCGGCGACCCGGCCCCGCGGCGGCCCCTCGGCCAGCGCGAGCAGCGCGGCGGCCACCTCGTCGGCGGCCACGGTCGCCGTGCGCATCGCCGGCACGACGACGACCGGCCCGACGGAGGCGCGCGCCGCCATCTGCTCCGCGAACTCGTGGAACTGGGTGGCCCGCAGCAGCGTCCACGGCACGGGACCGGCCGCGAGCAGGCGCTCCTGGGCCACCTTGCCGGCGTAGTAGCCGCTGGTCTCGCCGTCGATGCCGACGATCGACAGCGCCACGTGGTGCCCGACCCCGGCGGCCTCCTCGGCGGCCAGCAGGTTCGCGGTGGCGCGGGTGAAGAACCCGACCGACGTGCGGGTGGACGTCGTCGTCACGCTGGTCACGTCGACGACGGCGTCGGCGCCGCGCAGCGCCTCCGGCAGCCCGGCGCCGGTGAGCACGTCCTGCCCGCCGGACCGGGACAGGGGGACGACGTCGTGCCCGGCGGCCCGGGCGCGCTCGGTGAGGTGCGCCCCCACCGCGCCGGTGGCCCCGGCGACGACGAGCCTCACCGGGCACCTCCGACGGGGACGGAGGACCGGGGCGGGGTGGTGCTGATGGGGAGTGTCATGCCCTCCTGACGACGCGGCGGACGCCGGTGTGAGGCACGGTGACCGAGCTCACGCCGGGGCGCCGTCTGCGAGGCTGCGCCGGTGACCGAGGCACTCGCCGACCAGCTCGCCGGGGACCGCCGGCACCTGCTCGGCGTCGCCTACCGGATGCTCGGCACGGTGGCCGACGCCGAGGACGCCGTCCAGGAGGCGCTCGCCCGCTGGTACCGGCTGACCGACGCCGAGCGGGCGGAGGTCGCCGTCCCCCGGGCCTGGCTCACCCGGGTGGTCGGCCGGGTGTGCCTCGACGTCCTCGGCTCCGCCCGCGCCCGCCGGGAGCGGTACGTCGGCGAGTGGCTGCCCGAGCCGGTGCCGGCCGACTTCGCCGCGCCCCGCGACCCGGCCGCCGACCCGACCGAGCGGGCCGCCCTGTCGGAGTCGGTCGGGCTGGCGCTGCTCGTCGTGCTGGACTCCCTGACCCCGGCGGAGCGGGTGGCCTTCGTGCTGCACGACGTCTTCGCCGTCCCCTTCGACGAGGTCGCCGCCGCGGTCGGCCGCTCGCCCGCCGCGTGCCGGCAGCTGGCCTCCGCGGCCCGCCGCCGGGTCGCCACCGCCCGCCCGCAGCCGGACGGCCGCGGCCGGCACGACGCGGTGACCCGCGCCTTCGCCGCCGCCTGTGCCGGGGGTGACCTGGCGGCGCTCGTGGCGGTGCTGGACCCCGACGTCACCCTCCGGTCCGACGGCGGCGGCGTGGTCAGCGCGGCGCGCAACCCCGTGCGCGGCGCCGACCGCGTGGCCCGCTACCTGCTCGGCACGCTCGGCAGGGACCCCGACGCCCGGGTCGAGGAGGTGCACACCGGGGACGGCGTCGCCTACCTCGTGCGCAGCGGCGAGCGGCCGCGGGCGCTGGTCGCGCTCGGCACCGACGGCGAGCGGGCCACCGACGTCTGGATCGTCATGAACCCCGGGAAGCTCGGCTGCTGGGCCTGACGCCGGCCGGCGCCGGGCCCGGCAGCCGGGAGCTCAGCCGCGCCGGCGGGCGGTCAGCCCGAGGCCCAGCCCGGCCAGGCCCGCGACCAGTCCGGCGAGCCCGGCGACCAGCGCGGTGACGGCCAGCCCGTTGCCGTCGGAGTCGTCGTCGGCGGCCGTGTCGGTCCCGGAGGCGGCCTCCGACACCGTCGGGCTGCCGGCGTCCTCGGCGGTGTCACCGCCGGCGGCCAGGGTGAGCACCGGCGCGGGGCTCTCCGGCTCCTCCTCGCCCTCGACGGTCGGCTCGATCCAGGCCTGCTCCGTGCCGTCGTCGTAGGTCTGGATCGCCGGGAATGTGATCGAGTCGACCTCCGGCATCGGGCCGGCGCTGATCGAGAAGGTCTGGTACTCGCCCGGGGCGATGCCGCCACCGGCGTCCGCGGTCCAGGTGATCTCGGTGACCGCCTCGGTCACCTCCGTGCCGTGGACGTCGACCGGCGGGTCGATCGGCCCGGTCGTGGTGGTCGCCGTCCAGCCGGGCACCGGCTTGACGCTCACCGACGCCAGCGGGGTCTCGGCCGGGACCTGCACGCGCAGCGAGACCGTCGACGCCGTGTCGCTCTCGTTGGGCACCCGGAAGGTCAGCTCGCCGAACCCGCCGGGCGCCGCGTCGGCGGAGGAGACCCGGACGTGCGCCGACGCCGTGCCGATGCCCGTCGTGAGCAGCGCGGCCGTGGCGACCGCGGCCGCGGTCAGGACACGGAGGGGACGGACGGACACGGGCAGCTCCTTCGTCGGCCGCCGGGTGCGGCCCGCTGCCGGACCCGTGCGCTGGTGCAGTAGTCGTCCGCGCCGCCCCGCCGGTTCCCGCGGTGACCGCCGTCACCCCTCCTGACGCGCGGTCAGTGGCTGGAGGGGGTGGTCTCGATCTCGGTGCGGTCGCCGGACCAGAGGGTGTGGAAGACGCCTTCCGTGTCGGTGCGCCGGTAGGTGTGGGCGCCGAAGAAGTCCCGCTGGGCCTGGATCAGAGCCGCGGGCAGGCGCTCGGCGGCCAGCGAGTCGCGGTAGGCCAGCGCCGAGGAGAACCCGGGCGCCGGGACGCCCGACAGCGCGGCGGTCGACACGATCCGCCGCCAGGCGGCCTCGCCGGCGGCGACGGCGTCGGCGAAGTAGTCGTCGGCCAGCAGCGTGGGCAGTTCGGGGTCGCGCCGGTAGGCCTCCACGATCCGGTTCAGGAAGCGGGCGCGGATGATGCACCCGCCGCGCCAGATCGAGGCGATCTCGCCCAGGTCGACGTCCCAGCCGTACTGGCGGGCGCCGGCGACGATCAGGTCGAAGCCCTGCGCGTAGGCCACCACCTTCGAGGAGTACAGCGCCGCGCGGACGTCGTCGGCGAACCGGTCGTCGACCTCGGTGACCGTCGGCCGCTGCCCGACCGTGGCCCGCACCGCGGCGCGCTGGGCGGGCTTGCTCGACACCGCCCGGGCGAACACCGCCTCGCCGATGCCCGACACCGGCACCCCCAGGCCGACGGCGTTCTGCACCGTCCACACCCCGGTCCCCTTGGAGCCGGCCTCGTCGACGATCACGTCGACCAGCGGGCCGCCGGTGCGGGCGTCGGTCTGCCGCAGCACCTGCGCGGTGATCTCGATCAGGTAGGACTCCAGGTCCCCGGTGTTCCACTCGGCGAACACCTCGGCGATCGCCGCCACGTCCAGCCCGGCGACGCGGCGCAGCAGGTCGTAGGACTCGGCGATCAGCTGCATGTCGGCGTACTCGATGCCGTTGTGCACCATCTTCACGAAGTGCCCGGCGCCGTCGGTGCCCACGTGGGTCACGCACGGCCGGCCCTCGGCCACGGCCGCGATCGAGGCCAGGATCGGCCCCAGCGTCGCGTAGGCCTCCGCCGACCCGCCCGGCATGATCGACGGCCCGCGCAGGGCCCCCTCCTCCCCGCCGGAGATGCCCGCGCCCACGAACTCCAGCCCGCGCTCGCGCAGCGCCTTCTCCCGGCGGATGGTGTCGTGGAAGTCGGCGTTGCCGCCGTCGACGATGATGTCGCCGGGCTCGAACCGCGCCGCCAGCTGCTCGATCACCGCGTCGGTGCCCGGGCCGGCCTGCACCATCACGATCGCCGTCCGGGGCCGGGCCAGCGACGCCACGAACTCGTCGACGGTGTCGGCCGCCACGAAGCCGGTCTCCGGGAACTGGTCCACCAGCGCCTTGGTGCGCTCCGGCGAGCGGTTCCACACCGCCACCGTGTTGCCCTCCCGCCCGGCCAGGTTCCGGGCCAGGTTGGCGCCCATCACCGCCAGGCCCACCACCCCGATGTTCGCCTTCGCGGTGCCGGGCTGTGCTGCGTCGCTCATCGTCGTCCTGTCCTCGGTCGTCGTGGGGTCGGTCCCACCGCTACGGCTGCACGATCCCGCGGAAGTCCGACCGCAGGTAGTCGACGAACGCCGGCGAGACGTCCTGGGCGGCCAGGTGCCCGGCGTCGACGGGGCCGCGCACCGGCTCCCACCCCGGGTCCCGGGCCAGCTGCGCCCAGTCGCCGTTGAGGATCGCCGAGCGCCCGACGAAGGCGAAGTCGGCGCCGCGCTCGAGCACGTCGGCCGCCTCGGCCGGGGTCCGGACCTTGCCGGCGACACCGAGCCGCACCTCCCCGCGCGGCAGCTCGGCGAAGAGCTCGAGCAGCGGCCGGCCCTGCGCCTCCGCGTCGGCCGGGTCCTTCCTGACGTCCCACAGCGACAGGTCCAGGTAGTCCAGCCCGCCGCGCCGGTACAGCTCGGTCACCAGGTCGCGGACCTCCAGCGTGCGCAGTCCGAACCGCTCGACCGACAGCCGCACGCCCAGCTGGAAGTCCGGTCGGCACGCGGCCCGGACGCCGTCGAGCACCTCGAGCAGCAGGCGGGCCCGGTTCTCCAGGGCGCCGCCGTAGGCGTCGGTCCGCCGGTTGGTCTCCGCCGACAGGAACTGGGTGAGCACGTAACCGTGCGCGCCGTGGACCTCCACGCCGTCGAAGCCGGCGCGCTCGGCACGGACGGCGGCGGCGACGAAGTCGTCGCGCAACTGCTCGACCTCGCCGGTGGTCAGCGCGCGGGCGCCGTCCAGCTCGGAGGCCGAGACGGGGTCGGCCACCCACTCGCGGTCGGCCCGGGCACCGGCGTGGTGCAGCTGGACGACGGCGAGCGTGCCGGTGGCGCGCAGGTCGGCGGCCAGCCGGGTGAGCCCGTCGAGGAGGCCGTCGGAGTGGATCGCCAGCTGCCCGCCCCACCCCTGGCCGTTGGGCTGCACGTGCGAGGCGCAGGTCATGGTCAGGCCGAAGCCGCCCCGGGCGCGGCGCACCAGCCAGCGGCGCTCGGCCTCCGAGAGGCTCCCGTCGTCGTTGCTCTGCCGGTTGGTCAGCGGCGCGAGGGCCAGCCGGTTGGGCATCGGCCGGCCGTGGGTCAGGGGCAGCGGTGCGAAGAGGTCGGGCACCCCGGCAACCTAGCCCGCCAGCGTCGCCCGCCCGGCGGCGCTCCAGCGCAGGCCCAGCAGCACGGTGTCGTCCCGGAGGCGGTCGGCGCCCACGGCGTCCACGAGCTCGGCCAGGGCCGCCTCGAGCGGCCGCCCCTCGACCGCAGGAGCCGCCGCGCGCAGCCGCGCCAGGCCCGCGTCGAGGTCCTCCCCGCGGCGCTCGACCAGCCCGTCGGTGTACGCCAGCAGGGTGCCCCGCTCCGGCAGGCGGAGGGTCTGGACCTCCGCCGGCTCCACCACGTCGACCCCGATCGGCGGGTCGACCGGACCCTCCAGCGAGGTGGTTCGCCCGCCGGCGACCAGCAGCGGCGGGAAGTGGCCGGCGCGGACCAGCCGCACCCGCCCGGCGGCGGTGTCCAGCTCGCCGAGGAGCACGGTCGCGAACCGGTGCCCGGTGCCCACGTCCAGCAGCCGGCGAAGCTTCGCGGCCACCGCCCCGATGTCGTCGCCCTGGGCCAGGTAGGCGCGGAGGGCGAAGCGCAGCTCGGCCATCGTGGTGGCCGCAGGCAGGCCGTGCCCGGTGACGTCGCCGACGACGAACACGCAGCAGCCGGGACCGCGCCCGACCACGTCGAACCAGTCCCCACCCACGTCGAGCTCGTCGGCGCCGGCGACGTAGCGGGCGGCCACCTCGATCCCGTCGAGCTGGGGGACGTCGGGCAGCAGCGCGTGCTGCAGCGTGCCGGCGATGCCGCGCTGCTCCTCGTACAGCCGCCGGTTGTCGGTGGCCAGCTGCTCGGCGACCGTGCGGCGGCGGGCGAGTGCGGCCACCGCCCACCCGCCGACGGCGGCCAGCGCGGCACCCACGCCGAGCACGATCCAGGCCAGCGCCGACGACAGCGTCCCGGTGAGCGGCTCGGGCGAGGCGCCGACCAGGGTCAGGGCCTCGTCGCCGAAGGGCACGGTGACCATCGCGGTGCCGTCACCGGCGGGCACGGGTTCGGTGGCGCCGATCAGCTGCTCGCCGTCGGGCGCGCCCCCGAGGTAGATCGCGAAGTCCAGCCCGCTGAAGGGGCCGCCGTCCGACTCGGGCAGCCGCCGGTCGGGGGCGATCCCCGTCTCGGCGTAGACGACCAGCCCGGTCTCGTCGTCGGCGAGCCGCAGCCCGTAGCCGAACGCCTCCCGCTCACCGTCGGACACGACACCGGCGACGGTCAGCCGCCCGTCGGCCGGCACACCAGCGAGGAACGACGCGTCGGCGTCCGGCCGGGACAGCACGGGCGCCCCGCCCTGTTGCACCAGGAGCTCGGCGCCGGCGGGACCGACCCGCCACAGCGACAGGGACAGGTCGTCACCGGTGCCCGGGCGCCCGTCGCCTCCGGCGGAGGCGCGGGCGGTCAGGCGCTGGAAGGGGCCCGGCTGGCCTCCCGTGGCGGCGGCGACCTGGCCGGCGTCGGCCATCTGGGTCTCCAGGACGGTGACCTGCGACGTCAGCAGGGCCCCGGCCTGCTCGACCTGCTTCTGCAGCAGGTCCCGGTGGGCGCGGTCGTCGACCTCGGCGGCCAGCCACGCCAGCGCGGCGGCGACCACCGCGACGAGGCCGGCGACCAGGAGCCCGGCTCGGCGCGGGGACGTGCCGGGACGGCCGCCTCCCGCCATGCGTCCGCCTCCTGCTCTCCGGGCCCCCCGCAGCACCGTCGCGAGACGGTATCGGCAGGATCCCCCGGGGACGAGCGGTCCGCCGGGCGGACGCCCGTTCAGGCGAGCAGCGCGGCGGCGGAGTCGCCCAGCCCGTGCACGCCGACGGCGCTGCGCCGGTCGCGCACGACGGTCCAGGCGAGCACGACCGCGTCGACCTCGGCCTGGCGGGCCGCCGGCGAGGCGGGCACGCGGCGCGCGGCCGGGACCGGGGGCATGCCGATCTCGGCGATGCGGGCGGCGAGGTCGCCGTCCTCCAGGTCCTCGACGTCGACCAGGCGGTACGGGGTGGTGGTGCTCATGACGGGGCTCCCTGCGTGTCCGTGGCCGGCTCCTCCGGCACGGACGACACTCCGGGCTCCGCCGCACGGCACCCGCCCGGATTCCGCAGGATCGGCGCAAGACCGCGGACCGCGCGTGGCGTGCGCTCCCCCGCTCCTCAGCGACGCGATCAGCGGCTATGGTCTGCGTCGTCGGGAAGGCCCTGCGCTATGGCAGGACCCCGATGCACCACCGCAGCTAGGAGCGAGCAATGCCCGAAGGAACAGTGAAGTGGTTCAACGCTGAGAAGGGGTTCGGCTTCGCCACCCCCGACGGTGGCGGACCGGACGTCTTCGTCCACTACTCGGCCATCCAGACCAGCGGGTACCGCTCGCTCGACGAGGGCCAGCGGATCTCGTTCGACATCGAGCAGGGCCAGAAGGGCCCGCAGGCGGCGAACGTCCACCCGCTCTGATCCTCCCCGATCAGTCCGCAGCGCCCCCGTCCGGCACCGCCGGGCGGGGGCGCTGTGCCGTGCGGCTCAGCGGGCGCGGGGGACGTAGCCGCCGATCAGTGCCTGCATGAGCAGGGCGCCGGCGTCCTCCCCCACCGCGGCCGCCGCATCGGCGAGGGCCCGCCAGCGCTGCCGCTCGACCTCGGTCGGCGCGTTCGTGGCGCGGGCGGCCAGCTGCTCCAGCAGCCGCTCCCACTCCCCCTGCGGCGTCGGCCACAGACCGGCCAGCCGCCGCGCCTCCGCCGAGATGGCGGTGATCCGCACGATGTCGCCGGCGTGGTTGGTCAGCGGCTCGATGTAGCCGGCGGTCGCCAGCGCCCTGGCCGCCGCGACGACCTCCGCCTTGGGCAGGCCGCTGGCCGGCACCACCGAGCCCAGCAGGTACGGCGCGCCCCCGTGCCTGGGCTCGTCGACCAGCCGGGCGATCGCCCGCAGCACCGGCAGGTCGCGGGTGAACCAGACGTCGGGCAACGGGCGGTCGGGGACGGTCATGACCGCCAGTCTCCCCCGCGCACGGCGGCGCCCCGCCCTCCGGGGAGGGCGGGGCGCGGGCGGGGCCGGGAGGTCAGGAGCGGGCGGTGGTGAGCTCCGGGCGCAGCGCCAGGACGACGCCGAGCATCGCGTAGCCGGCGAGCAGGTGGCCGGCGGCGACGTAGGGCGCGACGTCGGGCAGGGCGCCGGCGACCGGGATGCAGACCGGCGCCCAGCTCTCCGCGCCCAGCGGCCAGGACCGCGCGGCGCCACGCCAGCGGCCGGCGATCGCGATGCGGATGCCGATGGCGAACATGCCGAGCATGGACAGCGGCCAGAACGCGTCCAGGGCGATGGCCGCCGGGTGGTCGTCCCACGCCGGGACCACGATCGTCTGCAGCGACGAGAGGATGGCCAGCCCGAGCATGACGTGCTCGGCGTGCAGGAAGCCCCGGGCCAGCCGGCCGGTGCCGGTCGCGCCGGTCCGCAGCTGCACCGCGACCAGGGCGACCAGGCCGAGCTGGAACAGCAGCCCGGAGATGCCGTAGACCACGAGGCCGGCGCCCTCGGTGTCCCCCAGCCCGAAGGCCAGGATGCAGCCTGCCCAGGCCGCGGAGCCGGTGGCGACGGCGACCCCGGCGGCACGGACGCCGCGGGCGGTGACCCGCGGCGGCGGTCCCCCGGCGGGCCGGCCGGTGTCGGTGCGGGCGGGGACGGGGGTCGTGCTGAGCGTCATGGGGTCCTCCGGATCGGGTGCCGGCGCCTCGTGCCCCGGCCTGTCCCCACGGTCGGCGGGCGCCGTCCCGGGCTCCCAGGGCCTGCCGCCCTCGATCCGGTCCTCCTCACCGTCCCGGGCGACTCGGGACAGCTGCCTCTCTCGCGGCGGGACGCCGGTCGGGCACGATCCCCCGGTGACCGCCGCCCCCGACGTCGCGCCCCCGGTCGTGACAGCGCCCGGAGCCGCCGCCGGGCCCGCGCCGTCCGGCGCCCCGCCGCGGCGCCCCGCGCCCGGCCGCGCGGCGCGGATCGCCGCGTGGGCGGTGGCGCTGGTGAGCGCCGGCTCCACGATCGGCGCCGCGGTGTTGGACGTGCTCACGCCCGCCGCGGTGCGCGTCGAGGCCGTGGCCACGCCCGGCTGGTTCATCGGGCTGCCGGGCCTGCTGCTGGCGGTGCCCGCGGCGGTGGTCCTGGCCCGGCTGCCCCGCCACCCGGTCGCCTGGGTGCTCGCGGGCAACGCCGTCGTCTGGGGCGTCGACGGCCTGGCCCAGTCGTGGCTGGTGTTCGCGCTGCGCGGGGACGACGTCCTGCCGGGCGCGACCGCGGCCTTCTGGTTCGTCTCCCGCTTCGGCGCGTGGCTGCTCCTCGGCCTGCCGCTGCTGCTGTTCGTCTACCCCGACGGGCGGCTGCCGGCCGGGCGGTGGCGGCCGGTCGCCCTCCTGAGCCTGGCCGCCTCCTCGGTCCTGCCGCTGCTGCTCATGGTCGCGCCCGCGGACCTGCTCGACGCCGGCGCCGGGTCGACGACGCCGGCCTTCTACGACCGCATCGACGTCGACCCCACCAGCCTGCCGCTGCCGGCCGGGCTCGTCCTCCCGGTCCGGGCGGTGGCGTTCCCCGCGGCCGTGCTCGGCATCGCCGTCCCGCTGGCCGTGGTCGTCGCCCGCTACCGCCGCGCCTCCGGCGAGCGCCGGCGGCAGATCCGCTGGCTGATGTGGGCCGGGGTCGTCGACGGGCTGGTCATGCTGGCCACCCTCGTCGTGCCCGGCGACCTCACCTCCGTGGCCCTGGGCGCCGCGGTGGGACTGACCGGGGCGGCGGTCGCGGTCGGCCTGCTGCGGCCGCGGCTGGTGGACATCGACCGGCTGCTCGGCGGCACCCTGGTCTACGGCGGGCTGGCCGTGGCCGTCGTCCTGCTCGACCTCGGGGTGATCGCCGCGGCCGGGGCCCTGCTCGGCGACCGGCTCGGCGACCGGGACGCCACCCTGCTGGCGCTGCTGCTGGTCACGGCGCTGTACGTGCCGCTGCGCGACCAGGCCTGGCGGATCGTGCGCCGGTGGGTGCTCGGCGAGCGCGAGGACCCCTACCGCGTGGTGTCCGGGCTGGCCGAACGGCTCGAGCGCTCCGACGGCGCCGAGGAGCAGCTGATGGCCGTCACCGCCGCCGTCGCCGAGGCCTTCCGGTCGCCCTACGTCGGGGTCGAGGTCGACTCCGCCTCCGGCGGGCGGCTGCTCGCGGAGTCCGGCCGCCGCCCGTCGGCGGTCCAGACCCTGCCGATCGCGTACCGGGGCGAGGAGGTCGGGCGGCTGCTGCTCCCCCGCGACGGCGTCCGGGCCTCGCTCGTGGCGCGGGACGAGCGGCTGCTCGCCGACGTCGTCCGCCAGGCCGCCGCCGCGGCGCGCGGGAGCGCGCTCGCCGCGGAGCTGCAGGCCAGCCGCGAGCAGCTGGTCTCCGCCCGGGAGGAGGAGCGGCGGCGGCTGCGCCGCGACCTGCACGACGGGCTCGGCCCCGCGCTGGGCGCGGTCGTGCTGCGCATCGACACCGCCCGCAACCTGGCCCGCACCCGGCCCGACGACGCCGACGCGCTGCTGCGGCAGGCCCGCGACGAGGTGGCCGGGGCGCTGGCCGACGTCCGCCGGCTGGTGCACGACCTGCGTCCGCCGGCCCTGGACGACCTCGGCCTGGCCGGGGCGGTGCGCCAGCAGGCCGAGCGGCTGCTGCCCGCCGCCGTCGCCACCACCGTGACCGAGGGGCCGGGCGCCGACGGGCTGCCCGCCGCCGTGGAGGTGGCCGCCTACCGGGTCGCGTCGGAGGCGCTGGCGAACGTCGCCCGGCACGCCCGCGCCACCGCGGTGCGGGTGTCGCTGGAGCGCGACGCGGCCGGCCGGCTGGTGGTGACGGTCGCCGACGACGGCATCGGCATCGCGCCGGACGCCCCCGCCGGGGTGGGGCTGGTGTCGCTGCGCGAGCGCGCCGCCGAGCTGGGCGGCCGCTGCTCGGTGACGTGCCCGCCGGAGGGCGGCACGGTGGTGCGGGCGGAGCTGCCCGTCGAGGGAGGAGCACGAGGGTGACCGAGCCGGAGGAGCCGCTGCGGGTGATGGTGGTCGACGACCACCCCGTCTACCGCGACGGGCTGGCCATGCTGCTGGGCTCGGTGCCCGGGCTCGCGGTCGTGGGCACCGCCGCCGACGGGGCGAGCGCGGTCGAGCTGGCCCTCGACGAGCAGCCCGACGTCGTCGTCATGGACGTGCAGATGCCGGTGCTGGACGGGATCGAGGCGACCCGGCGGATCACCGCCGAGAGCCCCTCGGTCGGCGTCGTGGTGCTGACCATGAGCGAGGACGACGGCACGGTGTTCGCCGCCGTCCGCGCCGGGGCCCGCGGGTACCTGCTCAAGGGCGCCGACCAGGAGGAGGTCGTGCGGGCGATCACCACCGTCGCGGCCGGCGGCGCGGTGTTCGGCGCGGCGCTGGCCCGGCGGATCGCCGAGTTCTTCTCCGCCCGCCCGAGCGGCCCCGACACCGCCTTCCCGCAGCTGACCGCCCGCGAGCGCGAGGTCCTCGACCTGGTGGCCGCCGGCCGCTCCAACGCGCAGATCGCCGCGACGCTCTACCTGTCGCCCAAGACCGTCCGCAACAACGTGTCCAACGTGCTCACGAAGCTGCAGGTCACCGACCGGGCGCAGGCCATCGTGCGGGCGCGGGAGGCCGGGCTCGGGCGGTGACCGGAGCGCCCCTGCGAGTGGCGCCGCCGCCGTACCGTGGGGTCATGACGACGTCCGCCGGGCAGCAGCCGAAGGTCACCAGGAGCGACGCCGAGTGGCGCGCGCAGCTCTCCCCCGAGGAGTACGCGGTGCTGCGCCAGGCCGGCACCGAGCGGCCGTGGACCGGCGAGTACGTCGACACCAAGACCGTCGGCGTCTACACCTGCCGGGCCTGCGGCGCGGACCTGTTCACCTCGGAGACGAAGTTCGACAGCCACTGCGGGTGGCCCTCGTTCTACGAGCCGTCCGCGGCCGACAACGTCGTCCTCCGGGAGGACCGCAGCCACGGGATGCTGCGCACCGAGGTCCTCTGCGGCACCTGCCACAGCCACCTCGGGCACGTCTTCGACGACGCGCCGCAGACCCCCACCGGCGACCGCTACTGCATCAACAGCGTCTCCATCCGGCTGGAGCCCGCGGAGAGCTGAGCGGAGTGGGGGGGGGGGGGGGGGCGGCGCCCCCCCCCCCCCCCCCCCCCCCCCCCACTCCACCTACGCCAGGTCGGTCACCAGCTCGGCGACGGGCTTGCGGACGCCGGTGTAGAACGGCACCTCCTCGCGCACGTGCCGCCGGGCCCGGCTGGCGCGCAGGTCGCGCATCAGGTCGACGATCCGGTGCAGCTCGTCGGCCTCGAAGGCGAGCATCCACTCGTAGTCGCCGAGCGCGAACGAGGCGACCGTGTTGGCCCGCACGTCCGGGTAGGGGCGGGCCTGCATGCCGTGCTCCTTGAGCATGTCCCGCCGCTCCTCGTCGGGCAGCAGGTACCACTCGTAAGAGCGCACGAACGGGTACACGCAGACGAACCTCCGCGGCTCCTCGTCGGCGAGGAACGCCGGGATGTGGGAGCGGTTGAACTCCGCCGGCCGGTGCAGCGCGAACTGCGACCAGACCGGCTCCAGCTGCCGGCCCAGCGCGGTGCGCCGCAGCCGGGTGTAGGCCTCCTGCAGCGCCTCGGCCGACGGCGCGTGCCACCAGACCATGAGGTCGGCGTCGGCCCGGAAGCCGGCCACGTCGTAGGTGCCGCGGACGACGACGTCCTTGCCGGCGAGCTCGTCGAACAGCTGCTGCACCTCGTCGGCCAGCGCGGCCCGCTGCTCGTCGGCGAGCGGACGGGTCAGCCGGAACACCGACCACATCGTGTAGCGGATCTGGGCGTTGAGCTCGTTGGCCCGCTTGCCGATGCTCTTCTGCTCGGTCTGCTCGCTCATGCCGCCATTGTCCCGCGCGCCACCGGGCGGCGGGCGGGGGCCCGGAGACGGGACGTCCCCCCGCACGCGTGTGCGGGGGGACGTCCGGACGGGCCGTCGGGCCGCGGGTCAGGCGACCGTGGCGGACGGCCGCGGCGCTGCGGTCGAGCGGTCGCGGTGCGCGTCGCGGCAGTCGTCGCAGGCGGCCATCCAGACCCGGTGCCGGAGGCACCGGAGCGGCCGGGCCGCGGCGGAGACGGCGGTGCGGACGGGGGCGTGCTGGTCGTGCTGGGTGCTCACACCTGCTCAACAGCGGCGGCCCCGCGGTGATGCCCGGGACCGGCCGTGGCGGCGGCCACGTCCGGCTCCCGGCCGGGTCCCGTCAGCCGGGGACGACGGCCAGCGCCCGCCGGCTGCGGCCGGGCAGGCACGCGGCCGCCGCGAGGGCCAGCGCCGCCGCGTCCTCCAGCAGCGCCGCCTGCCAGCCGGGCAGCCGGCCGACGGCCCAGCGCCGCCAGGCCAGGCCGCCGTACGCGCCGGCCACGGCCCCGGCGACCGCGCCCACGGCGGGCAGCGCCGCGTTGGCCCGCTCGCGTGCGGCGAGCCGGCCCGCGCCGGCCACCGCGCCGGCGAGGCGGGGCGCCAGGCCCTGCGCCGAGGTGCGGTCGGGGGTGTCCGGGTGCTTGTCGGCGACGAGCTCGCCGGCCAGCCCGGCCGCGGCCAGCAGGCGGCCCCCGGGGGAGCTCCTCCCCCGCCGTCCGGGCGCGGTCGGGGCCGTCAGCGCCGGTCCGGCGAACCCCAGCGAGCTGCGGCTGCCGGTGGCCACGCCGAGCAGCACCGACCGGGCGGTGAGCCCGGCGCCCGCCACGCCGCGCGGGTCGCCGGTCTCCCGCCGGGTCGGCACCGCCTCGAGCACCGCCTGCACGCCCGCGCCGTAGGCGAGGTGGGAGGCGACGTCGGTGCCCCAGCCGGAGGCGCCCCAGCGGCGCGGGTCGCTGACCCCGAGCGCCGCCAGCGGGACGTCGGTGGCCGCCATCGACGCGGCCCCGGCCAGCACCGCGCCGGCCCCCGCCGAGAAGCGCAGGCCCGCCGACCGGGCGACGCTGGCGAGCACGCCGACGCCCAGGCCGTTGCCGATGCCGGCGAGCTGAGCCAGGGCGGTGCGCCGGCTGTCGCGCTGCGCACCGCGTCCGGGCACCTCGACGCCCGCCCGGTCCGCCGCGGCGTCGACCAGCCGCTCGGGGTCGGAGCTCGCCGGCCGGCCGCGCAGCGCCATGTCGAGGTACGAGACGGCGTTGAGAGCGGTCGTGCCGACGGCGCCGGCGGCCAGTCCGCGCAGGAGGGTCCCGGTCATGCGACCGACCCTCTCCGGCGGACCGACCTGCGGCAACCCGGCCCGGTCAGGCGGGACGGGCGGGGGCCAGCTCGGCCTCGACCTCGATGCGGACCTGCCGGCCGATGACCGGGCGCGGGGCGCGGATGCCCACCGACCGGCGGTCCATCGTGGCGGTGGCGCGCAGCAGCAGCCGGCCGCCACGCAGCCCGGGGACCGCCCGCACGGCCAGCGGCGTCGAGGTGCCGCGCAGGGCGAGGACGCCGTCGGCGGTCCAGGCGCCGTCCTCGTCGCGGGTGAAGCGGTCGGCCGACCACGTCATCACCGGGCAGCCGTCGGCGTCGAGCAGGTGCGGCTTGCGCAGGTCGGCGTCGCGCCGGGCGATGCCGGTGTCCACGGTGCGCAGGTCCAACTCGGCGCGGGCGTGCCGCGGGGCGCCGGTGGCGTCGACCTCGATCTCGCCACAGGTCAGGGCCACGGTGCCGGTGACCGGCCCGGTGAGGCCGCGGACGGTGAAGGCGGCGCGGGTGCGGCAGTCGGAGGCCACCCAGGTGCCCGCGGCGACCGGGGCGCGCAGGCCGGCGGTCACGGCGCGACCGCCGCGGGCAGGTCGGCCGAGAGCACGCGGACGACGTCCACGGCGTCGGGGCCGGTGAGCAGCGCCGGGTCCTCGTGAGGCAGCAGCGGCGTGGTGAGGATGGTGCGCCCCACCTCCTCGTGGGTCTCCCGGTCGACCGCCATCGCGGCGACCACGATCCGGTCGTCGGCGCTGCGCAGGGCCAGCACCTCGACGATGCCCTCGATGCCCTGCACGGCCGGCCAGATGCGCTCGCGCCCGTCGCTCTCGGCGGCGTCGGCTCGGGCGCGGTCGCCCTCGCCGTTGACGCGGACCACCTGGGCGAACAGCGGCCGGCGGCCGGCCGAGCGGCCCCGGAAGGAGTCGGTCACGCGGTAGACCCGGCCCCCGGCGGCCGCGGCCGAGGAGGCGTCCGGCCAGAGGGCGAACGTCGTCGTCCCCGCGCCGTCGGCGGCGGCGAGGACGACCGTCCCGGCGGCTCCCGACGGTGCGCTGCTGGTGTGGATGGTGGCGTACACGGCGGTTCCTCCCGTCCGCGGGACCGGCCCTCCCGGTCCCGTCGCGGAGCACGATCCGGCGCCGGCGGGGCCGGCACATCCGTGGGAGCACGGAGCCCGGGTACGGAGATCCCGGCGGGACCGGTACCCAGCCGCCCGGTGCGCGCGGATACTGCGCGCCGTGGGCACCGGGACGGCGGCCCCGGACGACGGCCGCTTCGTGGGCCGGGACGCCGAGCTCGCCGAGCTGACGGCACGGGTCTCGGCGGCCGCCGCGGGCAGCGGCGGCCTCGTCCTGCTGTCCGGGCCGGCCGGGATCGGCAAGACCCGCACGGTCGAGGAGGTGCTCGCCCGGGCAGCGGTGCCGGTCGCGTGGGGCCGCTGCGTCGACGACCCCGGCGCGCCGCCGCTGTGGCCGTGGCGGCGGGTCGTCCGGGCGTTGCCCGCGGTCGCGGCGGCGGTGGCCGGCGCGCTGGCGGAGGTGGACCGGGCCGGCGGGGGTGCCGACCCGGACGCCGCCCGCTTCCGGCTGGCGACCACCGCGACCGACGCCCTGCTCGACTGCGCCTCCGGCGGCGGGCTGGTCGTCGTCCTGGAGGACCTGCACTGGGCCGACGAGAGCTCGCTGCGGCTGCTGAGGCACCTGGCCGGCGAGCTGCCCCGCTCCCGGCTGCTGGTCGTGGGCACGGTCCGCGACCCCGACGGCGCCCGGACCGGCCGCCCGCTCGACGCCGCCCTGCCCGGCCTGCTGCGCGAGCCCGGCGTCCGCGCGCTGCGGCTGCCACCGCTCAGCGAGGCCGACGTCCGCGCCTACCTCCCCGCCGGTGCCGACGGGCCGGAGGTGGTGCGGGCGGTGCACCGGCGCAGCGGCGGCGTCCCGCTCTACCTGCGCGCCGTCGCCCGGTCCCCCGACCCCGGCGCGGGCGCGGACGGGCAGGCGGAGCTGCGGGCACTCGTCCGCACGACCCTGAGCGCGCTGCCGCCGGCCGCCCTGGACCTGCTCGACGCCGCGGCCGTGCTCGGCGAGGAGCTCGACGCCGCGCGGCTGGCCGCGGTCACCGGCCGCCCGGCCGGCGAGGTCGTTGCCGCCCTGGACGCCGCCGTCCGCGGCGGGGTGCTCACGGCGGTCCCCGACGCCCCGGGCCGCCGGCGGTTCGCCCACGCCGCCGTCCGCGACGCCGTGTACGCCGACCTGGCGCCGAGCGTCCGGGAGGAGCTGCACCGGCGCGCCGCCGAGGCGCTGGAGCGGCTGGCCGGGGACGGCGCCGCGGACGACACGCTCGCCGGGCTCGTCGTCGGCCACTGGCTGCGGACCGCCGCCGGCCCGGCGACGCTGCGCCGGGCGGCCGGCTGGGCGCGGCGGGCCGCCGCGACCGCCACCCGGCTGCTGGCCTTCGACGAGGCCGCCCGCTACCTCGCCACGGCGCTGGACGCCGGGCAGCGTGCGGGCGCCGACAGGGCCGAGCGGGCCGCGCTGCTCGTCGAGCTGGCGACGGCGGAGTTCCGCGCCGGGCGCTTCGACGCCGCGCTCGAGCGTGCCCTCGCCGCCTCCGACGTCGCGGCCGGGGACCCGGACCTGCTGGCCGCCGCCGCGCTCACCGTGCACGACGTGGGTGCCCCGGAGTTCCCGCCGGCGCTGGTGCGCATGTGCGAGCGCGCGCTGGCCGCCGTCGACGGCGACCGCTCCCCCGCCCTGCGCTCCCGGCTGCTGTCCCAGCTGGCGTCGGTGCAGGCCGACGCGGGCCGGATGGGGGCGGCGGCCCGCAACGCCGCCGAGGCGCTCGACCTCGCGCGGGGCTGCGGGGACTCCGAGGCGGTCCTCGACGCGGTCCGCGCCCGCATGAAGGCCAGCCCCACCGCCCTCGGCGTGGCCGAGCGGCTGGACCTGGGCCGGCTGGCGATCGAGCACGCGGCCGGCACCGGGCAGCCGCTGGTCGAGCTGTGGGGCGCGAAGTGGCGGATCGACGCCGGCCTGGAGACCGGCGACATGGACGTCGTCCGCGACGAGGTCGACCGGGTCTCCGCGCTGGCCGCGAGCACCCGGCTGCCGCTGGTCCGCTGGCACGACCGCCGGCTGCGGGCCTCCCTGGCGGCGCTGCTCGGCCGGTTCGACGAGGCGGTGGCGCTCAACGAGGAGGCCCGCGTCATCGGCGCCACCGAACTGGCCGGCGACCTGTCCGCGGTCGGGTTGTCCGACGCCTTCGTGTTGCAGCACGCGCTCGTCACCGGCCAGGGCCCGGCCTGGGACGACGAGGTGCTCGCGACCCTCGACCGCGCCGGCGACGTACCGGTGGTCCTGGTCAGCCGCGCGCTGGTGGACCTCATGCGCGGCCGGCGGGAGGAGGCGGCGGCCCGGTACCAGCAGCTGCGGGACAGGCTCGCCGACCCGGACTTCGTCGCCTCCGGCGGGGTGCCGCTGAACCTGGTGCCGCTGGTGGAGGAGTTCGGGGACGTCGCCGCCGCGGAGGTGCTGCACGGGCAGATGGCCCGCGAGCCGTACGCCGCGGGCGGGGCCGGCGTCTACTGCCAGGGCTCGTACGCCTCGCTGGTGGCCCGGCTCGCGGTGGTGCGCGGCCGGCTCGAGGAGGCGGTGCGCTGGTTCGAGGAGGCCCTGGCCGTCGACACCGGGACCGGTGCCCGGCCGGCGACCGTGCACGACCGGATCGGGCTGGCCGGGGCGCTGCTCGACCGCGGGCAGCCGGCCGACCTCCCCCGCGCGGGCACGCTGGCCCGGTCTGCCGCCGGGGAGGCACGGCGGCTGGGCATGCCCGGGCCGGAGCGGCGGGCCGCTGCCCTGGCCGACCGCGCGGACCGCGCCGTCCGGCGGGCCGACCCGCTGACCGCCCGCGAGCGCGAGATCGCCGTCCTCGTGGCGCGGGCCTGGACCAACCGCCGGATCGCCGAGGAGCTGGTGCTCTCCGAGCGCACGGTGGAGAGCCACGTCCGCAACGTCCTGGCCAAGCTGGGCGCAGCCAACCGCACCGAGCTGGCCACGCTGATCGGCCGCTCCTAGCTCGTCCGGCGGCTGGTGCAAGGTCCCGCCGAATCCTGTGGACAGCGCCCTGAGCTGCAGGTTCATGCTGCCGAGTGGCAGGCTGACCGCCAG
The DNA here is from genome assembly GCF_054050735.1 of Blastococcus sp. SYSU D00813. Classification (NCBI taxonomy): domain Bacteria; kingdom Bacillati; phylum Actinomycetota; class Actinomycetes; order Geodermatophilales; family Geodermatophilaceae; genus Blastococcus; species Blastococcus sp. SYSU D00813. The sequence continues at coordinate 124,886 of NZ_JBJGZX010000008.1, read as the reverse complement.
AATCGAACACAGATTCGAACGGCCAGGAGGGTTCGTGGGCGAGCTGCAGTCGGCGCTGGACGCCCTGGCCATCCTCGACCTGGACGACCTGTCCGACGGCGAGCTGCTCGACCGCCTCCGCGCGGCGGTCACCGCCGCCCACCGCATCAGCGCGCACGTCACTCGGGTCGCCCGCCGGGTCGACGCCCGGGGAGCCAGCGAGCACGACGGCATCCGCACCGCCCAGGCGTGGCTGCGCGGGCACCTGGGGGTGTCCGGTGCCTTCGCCGGGCGCGTGGTCGGCCAGGGGCGGGTGCTCGAGCACCTCCCCTTGCTCGAAGGGGCCTTCGCCGACGGAGAGCTCGGGTCCGACCAGGTCGAGGTGATCGCGAAGATCGCCGAACCGGCCAACCTGGCCCGGGCCACGGCCCAGGGCATCGACCTGGCCGAGGTCGAGGCCGCGCTGGTCACCCTCGCGATCCACGGCACCCACCGCGACCTACGGCTGGCGGTCGCCGACTACCTGGCCAAGCTCGATCCCGACGGCCCGGAACCGGATCCCACCGAGCAGCGCGAGTGCACCACGGTCCAGCATCCCGACGGCACCTGGACCCTGCGCGCCACCCTCGACCCGGTCGGCGGGCAGAAGGTCGCCACCGCCCTGGAAGCAGTCCAGGCCGCGTCCCGCTGCGCCGGTGACACCCGCACCCGCGCCCAGCGCACCGGCGACGCCCTCGTCCAGCTCGCCGACAACGCGCTGGCCTCCGGCGAGCTGCCGGTGCTGCGCACCGTCAAGCCCCACGTCATCGTCACCCTGCCGCTGAGCGACCTGCTCGACCCCGGCACCGGACCGGCCGCCGCCGGCACCGGCCTGGGCGCCACGATCTCCGCCGCCGCCGCCCGCTGGGCTGCCTGCGACGCCGCCGTCACCCGCATCGTGCTCGACCCCGACGGCCTCCCCCTTGATGTGGGCCGCACCCAACGCACCGTCCCCGCCCACATCCGCAGAGCCGTGGAACTGCGTGACCGGCACTGCGTGTTCGCCGGCTGCGAAGCACCGGCCTGGTACTGCGACGTCCACCACCGGCTGCACTGGGCCCTGGGTGGGCAGACCTCCCTGGACAACTCCGCCCTGCTGTGCGAACGCCACCACACCAAGGTCCACCACGGCTTCCGCGTCGAACACGACGACACCGCACCACCCGGACACCGCTGGCGCACCTACCGCCCCGACGGCACCCAGATCCTCATCCACCCACCCCTGCGGACCTGACGCCCCGCGCCGAATCACCTGAACGACCCGCGACCGCCCTGGTCGCGGGGCACAGGCGCGCGCCCGGTCCGGCACAGCCCTCATCCGGGCGCCCTGAAGGCGGCCTCGGGGACCATCAGTGTCTCCGGCTGAGGGCTCGCCGCCTGAGGCACTCGGTCAGCACCGTGCTCGATCGCGTCGCCGGTCGTCTCAGTCGCTCGTGGCCGTGACGAGGACCGCTGTGCCGGCCGGGTCGGACCACATGGCGCAGGCGCCACCGCCGGCGTCCACCGAGCCGAGGAGAGTCCAGAGCGGCGTGCCATCGGTCAACCGTTCCTCGCCGAGGCCATAGCTGCCGGACGAGTCGTCGGGGTCGTCGAGTTGGTCCCTCAGCTCTGCGAGCACGGCCTCGGCATCCTCGACGGCGAGCACGGCGGCGAAGTCGTAGAACCCGGGGACGGTCCCGCCGCCGACGAGCCGGGATCCGGCCGGAACGGTGAGGCGGTCGTAGCCGCGCTCGAAACAGTTGAACTCGAGACCGAAGGGATCCCCGACCTCCACCGGGGGCGTCACGGCTCGGGCCGGGAGCTGCTCGACGGCAGTGGCCGGCGCGGTACCGGGATCGGTCACGGGCCGGTAGCCGGGGAACGCGTTCGCGGAGACCCCGGACACGTCGACGTGGAGCTCTGCGCCGACCGGCCACCACCACAGTTCCATCCGGACGTAGACGTCGGTGCCGTCTGCGAGCGTCCCCAGCACGGCCGCCTCGCAGGACATCCCGTCGGAGTCGGCCGGACGAGGATGCGACACCGGTACGCGGTTCTCCGGGAACTCCGGGGTCGCCACGGGGACGAGCCATCCGCAGATGCCGCTGCCCGGGACCCGCACGCCGATGTCCCGCGCCTGACCGGCCAGGTCGTCCCAGGCAGCGAAGGGATCGCCGTCGACCCGGAGGACTGCGACGGAACCGGCGTCCGCCGTGACGCCGGTGTTGCGGGCGGTCAGATCGGAGGTCCGCGGGAAGACGGGGCCGACCAGCTGCGTCCCGACGGGGACGACCAGACCCGCCGTCAACGGTGTCCCTGCCGGGGACAGAGTCGCCGCCGCAGGATCGCTGCCCTCCGGTGACGCGCCCGAGTCGCCGCCGCAGGCGCTCGCGAGGACCAGCACTGCGGCCAGCACCACGACCGCAGTCCTGCGCACGGCGTGAGCCTGCCGCAGCGGCCGACCGGCGACCACCGGACCGGAGAGACGACCGTCGGGCAGTCGGCTCGGCTCGTCCGGCCTCCGCCGGGGCGCCTGGGCCACATGGCGCCGGGCAGCCGCGGATCCGCTGTCTGACGAGGACGGTCGACAGTCGCGCCGGGGTCGCGCTAGGACAGCAGGTGCCCCACGGCGGCCTCGGCGTCGCGGATGCAGGCGGGGACGCCGACCCCCTCGTAGGCGGCGCCGGCCACGGCGAGCCCCGGCACCGCGCCGACCGCGGCCCGGACGGCGGCGACCCGCTCGCGGTGCCCGACGAGGTACTGCGGCAGCCCGCCGCCCCAGCGGACGACGCGCGTGGCGACCGGCTCGGGCCGCGACAGCTGCAGCAGGTCGGCGACGTCGGCGACCACCGCGGCGGTCAGGTCGTCGTCGTCGCGCTGGAGCTCGGCCTCGGCGCGGAACCGGCCCACCGACGACCGGACGAGCAGGCGCTCGCCCGCTCCGGGTCCCGGTGCCAGGTGCGGCCACTTCGCCGACGACACGGTGACGCCCTTGACCAGCCGGCCGGTCACCGGCGGCACCAGCAGCCCGGAGCCCGCGGCGACCTCCTGCGCGGGGAAGGCCATGGCGACCACCGCCATCGACGCGTACGGGATGCCCTCGAGCGGCGCCACCGCGCCGGGCGCGACACCGGCCAGCAGCCGGGCCGCCTTGGGTGCGGGGGCGGTGACCACGACGGCGTCGGCGGTCAGCGTCTCGGGCGCCGCGGCCGGGCCGATCGCCAGCTCGAACCCGCCGGCGGTGCGGGTGAGGCGGTGCGCGGGCGTGTGCAGCCGCACCTGGGCCCCGGAGGCGGCGACGAGGGCCGCGGGCAGCGAGCCGATGCCCTCGCGGACGGTCACGAAGACCGGGGCGTCGGCGTCGAAGCGGCTGCGGGCACCGGCGTCGCGGGCCGCGGCCGCGGCGCCGAGCACCGACCCGGCACCGGGTAGGTGGGCGGCCAGCTGCGGCATGGTCGCGGCGAGCGAGAGCTCGTCGGCCCGGCCCGCGTACACGCCGCCGAGCAGCGGCTCGACCAGCCGGTCGACCACCTCGTCCCCGAGCCGCTCGCGCAGCAGGGCGCCGACGGCGACGTCCCCCTCCAGCCGCAGCGGCGGCAGGTGCCCCTCGGCGGCCACCCGGGCCACGCCCGCGGGGGTCAGGACGCCGTCCAGCCCGTCGGCGGACGCGGGGACGCCGAGCACCGTGCCCGCCGGCAGCGGGAACCGGCCCTCGGGCAGGACGACCGACGCCTGGGTGGTGGCCGGGCGCACCAGCCGGTCGGCCAGCCCGAGGCGCTCGACCAGCCGCACCGCCTCCGGCACCCGCGCGAGCATCGCCTCGGGGCCGGTGTCGTACCAGTGCCCGGCCAGCTCGACCCGGTCCAGCTTGCCGCCGACCCGGCCGCCGGCCTCCAGGACGACGACCTCGTCGTCCGGCCGGCGGCGGCGCCACTCGAAGGCGGCGGCCAGCCCCGTGATGCCGGCCCCGACGACGACGAGGCGGCGCGGGGCGGGGCTCACTGCTCCGTGAGCTCGTGGACCAGCTCCACGACCCGGGTCAGCACGTCGGGGTCGGTGTCGGGCAGGACGCCGTGCCCGAGGTTGAAGACGTGCCCGCGGGCGGACCGGCCCTGGGCCACCACCCGGCGCACCTCCCGCTCGACGGTGTCGCGGTCGGCCAGCAGCACCGCCGGGTCGAGGTTGCCCTGCACCGAGCGGGCCGGGCCGATCCGGCGGACGGCCTCGTCCAGCGGCACCCGCCAGTCGACGCCCACCACGTCGGCGCCGGCGTCGCCGATCAGCGCCAGCAGCTCGCCGGTGCCGACGCCGAAGTGGATCCGCGGCACGTCGCGGACGCCCTGCTCGCGGTCGCCCAGGCCGTCGAACACCGCCCGCGAGTGCGGCAGCACCCGCTCGGCGTAGTCGGCCGCCGAGAGGACGCCGGCCCAGGAGTCGAACAACTGGACCGCCGACGCGCCGGCGTCGACCTGGGTCCGCAGGAACGTCGCGGCCGAGATGGCGAGCTTGTCCAGCAGCCGCCCCCAGGCCTCGGGCTCGGCGTACATGAAGGCCTTCGTGCGGGCGTGCTCCTTGGAGGGGCCGCCCTCGATCAGGTAGGTGGCCAGGGTGAACGGCGCCCCGGCGAAGCCGATGAGCGGCGTCGGGCCGAGCTCGGCGACCAGCCGGCGGACGGCGGTGGCCAGGAACTCCAGCCGCTCCGGCTCCAGGTCGGGCAGCGCGTCGACGTCGGCCACCGACCGGACCGGGCCGGCCACGACCGGCCCGACCCCCGGCTTGATCTCGATGTCGACGCCCGCGACGACCAGCGGCAGCACGATGTCGGAGAACAGGATCGCCGCGTCGACGCCGTGCCGGCGGACCGGCTGCAGGGTGATCTCGGTGACCAGGTCGGGGTCCTGGCAGGCCTCGAGCATCTTGGTGCCGGCCCGCAGCGCGCGGTACTCCGGCAGCGACCGCCCGGCCTGCCGCATGAACCAGACCGGCGTCCGGGAGACCGGCAGGCCCCGGGCCGCGCGCACCAGGTCGGAGTCGGCAGGGGCGGCGGTACCCGCGGGGAGCGTCACGACCAGCCATCCTCCCAGACGACCTGCGGCGCGTCGGGCACGCGGGGCAGACGCCGGACGCCGCGCGGACCTACCCTGCGAGCGTGGAGCCACGCAGCCTGGCCGCGCGTCCCGGGGACGGCGCGGGTACCGGGGACGAGCCGCCGGCGCCCTTCCGCGCCGCGCTCGACGCCCTGGCGGGCCTGCAGGTGCGGCCCGAGATCGTCGTCGAGCGCATCCCCGCACCCCAGCGGCTCGCACCCTGGGCGCACGCGCTGGGCGCCCGCATCGACGACCCGGAGGCCGCCGACCCCGACGACCCGGAGGAGATCGCCAGCGGCCGGTTCATCGTGCTGCACGACCCCGCCGGCCACGAGGCGTGGGACGGCACCACCCGCTGCGTCGGCTTCCTCTCCGCCGAGACCGACGAGCACCTGGTCGACGACGCGATGTTCTCCGAGGTCGCCTGGAGCTGGCTGACCGACGCGCTGACCGAGGCCGGCGCCACCTTCCACGCCCTCGGCGGCACGGTGACCCGCACGGCGTCGACCCGCTTCGGCGACCTCGCCGGGCCCGAGCACACCGTCGACGTGGAGATCCGCGCGTCCTGGACGGCGGAGGACACCGCGCTCGACCGCCACCTGGCCGCCTGGCTGCAGGTCCTCGGCAACGCCGCGGGCCTGCCGCCGCCGGGAGTGCACCTGCTGGGTCCCAGCGGACCGGCCGGGGGCAGGACTCTCTAACATCGGGGGGCCGGACAGACGACGACGAGGGCGAGAAGGTGACCCAGCCCTGAGCACCGAGCCCCTCGAGACCGGGCCCGCCCCCGCCGACGAGGCGGAGGAGACCGCTCCCCCGGCCACCCCGCTGCTGGCCCCGCGCGACGGGCTCACCCCCGTGATCGACACCTCGACCGCGCTGGTGGAGTACGCCGAGGCGCTGCGCGCCGGGACAGGTCCCGTGGCCGTCGACGCCGAGCGCGCGTCGGGGTACCGCTACGGCCAGCGCGCCTACCTGGTGCAGCTGCGCCGGGCCGGGGCCGGCACCGGGCTGATCGACCCGGTCCCGCTGCCCGACCTCTCGGTCGTCCAGGACGCCATCGCCGACGCCGAGTGGGTGCTGCACGCCGCCAACCAGGACCTCCCGTGCCTGGCCGAGATCGGGCTGGTGCCGCGGCGCGTCTTCGACACCGAGCTCGCCGCCCGGCTGGCCGGGCTGCCCCGGGTGGGGCTGGCCGCCGTCGTCGAGTCGCTGCTGGGGTACTCGCTGGTCAAGGGCCACTCGGCCGCCGACTGGAGCACCCGCCCGCTGCCCGAGGAGTGGCTGGTCTACGCGGCGCTGGACGTCGAGGTGCTCGTCGACCTGCGCGACGCGCTGGCCGCGCTGCTGGAGGAGCAGGGCAAGACCGAGTGGGCCCGGCAGGAGTTCGAGGCGGTCCTCGCCGCCGGCCCCCCGGCGCCGAAGCCGGACCCGTGGCGGCGGACCTCCGGCGTCCACGGCCTGCGCAACCGCCGCCAGCTGGGGATGCTGCGTTCGCTGTGGCAGGCCCGCGACGACCTGGCCCGCAAGCGTGACATCGCCCCCGGCCGGGTGCTGCCCGACTCCGCCATGGTCTCCGCGGTCCAGGCCGACCCGCAGACCGAGGGCGCGCTGCTGGAGCTGCCGGTGTTCCGCGGCCGGGCCAACCGCCGGCTCGTGGGCACCTGGTTCGGCGCCCTGGCCCGCGGACGGGCGCTGCCCGAGGAGGAGCTGCCGCCGCACAGCCGCCCCGGCGAGGGGCCGCCGCCGGTGAACCGCTGGGCCGACCGCGACCCGGCGGCCGCGACCCGGCTGCAGGTCGCCCGGGCCGGCCTCGCCGAGCTGTCGGCCAAGCACGACGTCCCGGTGGAGAACCTGCTGTCGCCGGACCTGGTGCGCCGGCTCATGTGGAGCCCGCCCGAGCCGCGCGACGCGGCCGCCGTCGCGGAGGCGCTGCGCGCCGGCGGCGCCCGCGAGTGGCAGGTCGAGCTGACCCGCGACCTGCTGACCGACGCCGTCACCCGCGCCTGACCACGCTCCACCGGCCGTGCCCGCCCGGCCGGATCCCCGGTCCTGGGGGTCCGCCGGTGCCCTCAACGGGCGGTTGAGGCGAAGGTCCCGGGGAACGCATCCTGGGGGCGCTCCCCGGGTCGCGACGGACGTCGAGGCCGGCCGCGGGGGCCCGGGAGCGAGGACGTCATGGTCACGGTCATGGTCGTGGAGGACAACGAGTTCGTCCGGGACGCGCTGGTGGCGATGCTGACCACGACGCCCGACGTCTCGGTGGTCGCCGAGTGCTGCGACGGCGAGGACGTGCTGGACACGGCGCGCCGGTTCCGCCCCGACGTCGTCCTCATGGACATCGTCCTGCCCGGGCTGGACGGCCTCGAGGCCACGCGCCGGCTGCTCCAGGAGGACCCGGACACGCGGGTCGTCATGCTCACCGGGCACCTGAGCGTGGACCACGTCCGCGGCGCCCGCGCACTCGGCGCCGACGGCTTCCTGCTCAAGGACGGCGACCCGGCGGACGTCGCGCAGGCGATCCGGACGGTGGCCGGCGGCGGCACCGCCTGGGACCCCGCGGTCGACCCCTACCTCCTCCAGGACGACCGGCCCGGTCCCCGTGACGGACACGCGCGGACACCGGACGGCCGCCGCCCGTGACGGCGCGGCGACCGCCGCGACGCCTACGGAACGAGGCCAGGCCGTATCCCCCGGAGTGCGCCATGATCGGGCGCCTCAGCCGCTGAGCAGGCCGTTCGGGGGACGCATGGGATGGTCTCGGCCCGGCCGGAGGGCCGGCAGCAGCCGCCTCGCGCTGCGCCGCGAACTGGTCGCGTTCGTCGCCATCGCCCTGGTCGTGCTGTTCGTCGTCGCCGCGCTCACGTACGCGCTCGCGGGCCGGATCGCGGCGGACAGCGCGAGGCGCGAGGCCGAGGACGCGGCCGAGCGGCTGGCCAGGATCCTGGTGGCGCCGCTGATCGGCAACGTGCTCGCCGGCGAGGCCGAGGACCGCCGGGACCTCGACCAGATCCTCGACATCCGCATGAGCGACGGCAGCGTGACCGAGGTGCTCGTCTGGGACGACGAGGGCCAGGTCGTCTACGCCACCGACCCCGCCAAGGAGGGGCTCAGGGTGTCACCCTCCCCCGAGCTGCAGGCGGCGATCGACGGGCGGACCGCGTCCGACATCGAGGAGGAGTCGGAGGGCGACGAGACCTCGCACCGGGGGCGCCAGCTCGAGGTGTACGTGCCGATGGACGCCGCGGGGCAGCGGCTGGTCTTCGAGGCCTACTTCGACGGGGCCCGGGTGGACGAGGACGCCGCGCTCCTCCGGCGGCGGGCCGTGCCCCTGGCCCTGGGGGCGCTCGTGGTGCTGCAGCTGCTCCAGTTCCCCATCGCCGCCTCGATGGGGCGCCGGCTGACCCGGCAGCAGGCCGCGCAGACGGAGATGGCCAGGCGACACCTCGCCGCCTCCGAGCGGGAGCGCCGGGCGATCGCCGCCGACGTGCACGACGGCCCCGTGCAGGACCTCGCCGGCGTCAGCTACGGCCTGTCCGCCCTGCGGTCCCACCTTCAGGAGCGGCAGCAGGCCTCGCTGGACCGCATGGTCGTGGCCCTCCGGACGGCCGTGGCCTCCCTGCGCCGGCTCATGGTCGACATCTACCCGCCCGACCTGAGCGGCCCCGGCCTGCCGACCGCGCTGGAGGACCTCGCCGGCCGCGTGCGCACGGAGGGACTGGACGTCCGGGTGCAGGCGGAGCCGCTGCCGGAGATGACCTCCGACTCCGCGGCGGTGCTGTACCGCACGGCGAAGGAGGCGCTGGCCAACGTGGTCAAGCACGCCCGGGCCAGGACCGCGGTCATCCGGCTCGAGGCGGCCGACGGCCCGGCCGGCCCGGCGGTGCGGCTCGTGGTCGAGGACGACGGCGTCGGCCTGCCCGAGGGGGGCGCCGTCTCCGGCGACGGGCACCTCGGCCTGCGGCTGCTGCGCGAGCGGCTCGAGGCGGCCGGCGGGACGGTGGCCCTGCGCAACGGGGAGGACGGCGGCGCGGTGGTGGACGCCGTCCTCCCCGTCGACGGCGCCTCCCCGCCCTCGCCCGGGAACGGCGCGCGCCCGAGCTGACCGGCCGGGCGGCCGACGCCGTCAGCCGCGGCCGGCCGCCCGGGCCGCCGTCACAGCCGCTGGGCCAGCCGGTGGTAGGCGGCGCTCCAGCGCAGCTCCTTGGCGAGGCTGCGGCGGGTGGTGCCGGCGTCGATGAGCACCAGCTCGGTGGCGAAGAGCTCGGCGAGGTCGGTGAGCTCGTCGGCGCCGAGCTGGGTGGTCAGCACGGTGTGGTGCGGCCCCCCGGCGGTCAGCCACCCCTCGGTGGCCGTGGCGAAGTCCGGCCGCGGCTCCCAGACGGCACGGGCGACCGGCAGGTTGGGCAGCGGCGCCGACGGAGCGACGACGTCGATCTCGTTGGCCACCCAGCGGAACCGGTCACCCAGATCGCACCAGCCGACCACGACGCCCTCGCCCGGGGCCGCGTCGAACACGAGCCGAGCCGGGTCCTCGCGACCGCCGATCGACAACGGGTGCACCTCCACCCGCGGCCGCCCGCCGGCGATGGTCGGGCAGACCTCGAGCATGTGCGCGCCGAGGATCCGCGGCGTGCCCGTGAGGTCGTAGGTGTAGTCCTCCATGAAGGAGGTGCCACCGGGTAGGCCGCGCCCGACGACCTTGAGCGTGTGCAGCAGGACCGACGTCTTCCAGTCGCCCTCGCCGCCGAAGCCGTAGCCGTCGGCCATCAGCCGCTGCACGGCCAGGCCCGGCAGCTGGCGCAGGCCGCCGAGGTCCTCGAAGTTGGTGGTGAAGGCGCCGAAGCCGCCCTCGGTGAGGAACCGCCGCAGCGCCACCTCGATGCGGGCCTGGTAGCGCACCGCCTCGTGCTTCGGCCCGCCCGGCGCCGCGTCGGCCTCGAACTCGTACAGGTCGCCGTACTCGGCGACCAGCGCGTCGACGGCCGGGTCCTCGACCGCGTCGACGACGGCGACCAGGTCGTTGACGCCCCAGGTGTTCACCGAGACGCCGAAGCGGATCTGCGCCTCGACCTTGTCCCCCTCGGTGACCGCGACCTCGCGCATGTTGTCGCCGAACCGGGCCAGCTTCAGGTCCCGCACCGCGGCCGCGGCGGCGGCCGCGCGCGCCCAGGAGCCGATCCGCGACCGCACCCGGGGGTTCTCGACGTGCCCGGCGACCGTCGTCCGCGGCATCCGCAGCCGGGTGAGGACGAACCCGTACTCCCGGTCGCCGTGGGCGGCCTGGTTGAGGTTCATGAAGTCCATGTCGATCGTCGCCCACGGCAGGGCGGCGTCGGCCTGGGTGTGCAGGTGCAGCAGCGGCTTGCGCAGCGCGTCGAGCCCGGCGATCCACATCTTCGCGGGGCTGAAGGTGTGCATCCAGGTGATGACGCCCAGGCAGGCCGGGTCCTCGTTGGCCTGGCCCATGACCCGGCGGATCGCGGCCGGGTCGGTCAGCACCGGCTTCCACACGACGCGGACCGGCACCTCCCCTGCCTGCTCGAGGGCGTCGGCCACCCGGCGGGACTGCTCGGCGACCTGCTGCAGCGTCTCCTCGCCGTAGAGGCCCTGGCTGCCGGTGAGGAACCAGACCTCGGTGCCGGCGAACGGGTCCCGGGGTCCGGCGTCGGTGCTCACGGTCTCGCTCATCGTCAGGCCCTCACTGTCCGTAGACGTTCTGGTAGCGGGTCCAGCAGGCGTCGACGTCCGCTGTCCGCATGGGGATCGGCTCGCCGAGCTGGCGGGCCAGGTGCACGGTGCGGGCGACGTCCTCGGTCATGACCGCCGCCTTGACCGCGGCGCGCGCCGACGGCCCGATCGTGAACACGCCGTGGTTCTGCATCAGGACCGCCGGCGAGCGCGAGCCCGACAGCGTCGCGACGACGGCGCGGCCGATGGAGTCGTCGCCGATGAGCGCGAACTGCCCGACCGGGATCGGCCCGCCGAACTCGTCGGCCATCGCGGTGAGCACGCAGGGGATCTCCTCACCCCGCGCGGCCCATGCCGTGGCGTAGGGGCTGTGGGTGTGCACCTGACCGTTCACCTCGGCCATGTGCCGGTACACGTAGGCGTGCGCGTCGGTGTCGCTGCTGGGCTTCATGACGCCGTCGACCGGGTTGCCGTCGAGGTCGCAGACGGTGATGCCCTCCCAGGTCAGGTCGTCGTAGGAGACGCCGCTGCCCTTGATGACGAAGAGGTCCTCGCCGGGCACCCGCTCGGACACGTTGCCCGACGTCCAGGTCACCAGCTCGCTGCGGACGAGCTCGGCGTGCAGCGCGGCGACGCGCTCCCGCTGCTCCCGGTGGGTGCCCCGCTCGGTGCGCGGCTGGGTGCTGGTCATGCGAACTGCTCCTCGGTCAGGGCGACGGGCGGGATCCCGGCGTCGGCGTACGGGGTGGTCAGCAGCGGGGACTCACAGGCTCGTCACGGCGGCCCGCTCGACCGCGAGGCCTGCGACGTACCGCTGCACGAAGGCGTCGAACCCGGCGACGTCGTCCGGGTCCGGCTCGGTGGTGCCGAGCGTCGCGCCGGCGAAGACCTCGTCGTCCAGGTAGTCGGCGAGGGTCTGCCCGGGCGAGCGGCCGGTGGCGAAGGCCGCCAGGACGGCGATCCCCCAGGCACCGCCCTCCGCGGCGAGGTCCCCCACGGACACCGGCGTGTCGATCGCGGCGGCCAGGAAGCGCTGCGCCACGCCCTCGGTCCGGAACAGGCCACCGTGGGCGAACATCCGGTCCAGCCGCACGCCCTCGGTCTTCTGGAGGACGTCCATGCCGATCCGCAGCGTGGCGAGGGAGGCGAACAGGTGGGTCCGCATGAAGGTGCCGAGGTCGAACCTGCTGCCCGGGGTCCGCAGGAACAGCGGCCGGCCCTCCTCGAGACCGGTGATCGGCTCGCCGGAGAGGTAGTTGTAGGCCAGCAGCCCACCGCAGTCCGGGGCGCCGTCGAGCGCGGCGCGGAACAGGACCCCGAAGACCGCCGACGGGTCGGCGTCCGCCCCCAGCGCGCGGGCGAACTCGGTGAACAGACCGGCCCAGGCGTCGATCTCGCTGGCCCCGTTGTTGCAGTGCACCATCGCGACGGGGTCGCCGGCCGGCGTGGTCACGAGGTCGATCTCGCGGTGGGTCCCGGTGAGGTCGCGCTCGAGCACGACCATGGCGAAGATGCTCGTCCCGGCGGAGACGTTGCCGGTGCGCGGGGCGACGGAGTTCGTGGCGACCATCCCGGTGCCCGCGTCCCCCTCGGGCGGGCACAGCGGGGTGCCCGCGCGCACCAGCCGCCCCGTCGGGTCGAGCAGCGCGGCGCCTGCCGCGGTCAGCGTGCCCGCCGGCTCGCCGGCCCGTGCGACGGCGGGGAGCAGCTCGGCCAGCCGCAGCTCGGTCCCGGCCTCCGCGGCCAACTGGTCGAACCGCGCGAGCATGCGGGCGTCGAACCCCCCGGTGCTCGCGTCGATCGGGACCATGCCGCTGGCGTCCCCGATGCCCAGGACCTTCTCGCCGGTGAGCTGCCAGTGCACGTAACCGGCCAGGGTCGTCAGGTGCGCGAGCCGGCCGACGTGCTCCTCGCGGTCGAGGACCGCCTGGTACAGGTGGGCGACGCTCCACCGGTGCGGGATGTTGACGCCGAACTCCGCGCTCAGCCGCTCGGCCGCCGGGCCCGTGTCGGTGTTCCGCCAGGTGCGGAAGGGCGTGAGCAGCTCGCCGTCGGCGTCGAACGCCAGGTAGCCGTGCATCATCGCCGACACCCCCAGTGCGCCGACCCCCGCGAGCTCCACCCCGTGGCGCCGGCGCACGTCCTCCCCCAGCGCCGCGACGCTCGCTTGCACCCCCGCCCAGACGGCCTCCAGCGAGTACGTCCAGCGCCGGTCGACGAACTGGTTCTCCCAGTCGGAGCTGCCGACGGCGAGCGGGGCGTGGTCCGGGCCGACGAGCACCGCCTTGATCCGGGTCGAGCCCAGCTCGATCCCGAGTGCCGTCCGGCCCGCGCCGATCACCGCAGCGGCGTCGGTCGTCATCGCCCGTCCCCCTCTCGCCACGCTCCGGTGGCTCCTGTGTCGGTCGGCCGCCCCGCGTCCGGCATCCGTACCTCGTCGGTCCGGCGGTCCCCGACCGCCGGCGGGGCGTCCGCGACCGCCGGGATGTTAACGCTAACAGCGACGGGCGCCACTGCCCGGGCTCAGGCCCGTGAACCGGCCCGGACCGGTGCCAGCCCGGTGCTGGACCGGACGAGGAGCACCGGCGGGACCGGCTCCGGGTGCGGCTCCTCGCCGCGGAGCCGGGCCAGCACGGTCTCCACGGCCCGGCGGCCGAGCTCGGCGAAGTCCTGCCGGACCGTGGTCAGCGGCGGGGTGAAGTACGGCGCCTCGGGCAGGTCGTCGAAGCCGACGACGCTGATGTCGCGCGGGGCGTCCAGCCCCTCCTCGTGGAAGGCGGCCAGCAGGCCCAGGGCCATCTGGTCGTTGGCGAGGAACACCGCGGTGATCTCCTCACCCCCGCGCACACGAGCGGCCAGGTCGCGTCCGACCGCGTAGCCGGACGCCGGCGTCCAGTCGCCGGCGAGGTGCTGCGGGACCGGTGCGCCGGCGGCCCGCAGCTCCTGCTGCCAGCCGATGACGCGGTCGCGGGCCTCCTTGGAGTCCGGCGGCCCCGTGACGTGGTGCACGGTCCGGTGCCCGAGGTCGAGCAGGTGGCGGGTGGCGAGCCGGGCACCGGCGATCTGGTCGACGCCCACCGCCGGGTCCTCCACGGCGCCGCCGCTCTGCACGGTCACCAGCGGGACCGGCGTGTGCACGTGGTGCAGCGCCTCGGCGGCGGCGTCGTACGTGGCCTGCGCCAGCACCGCGTCGACCGACTGGCCCACCAGCCGGTCCACCGCCTGCCGCACCTCGTCGGCCGTCGCCTCGTCCAGGACGGTCACGCTGAGGGAGTAGCCGGCCGCCCGAGCGGCCTGCTCCAGCCCCACGAGGGTCTGGGCCGGGCCGTACTGGTTGACGTTGACGGTGACGAAGCCCAGCGTCCGCGTCGATCCGGTGACCAGCGCCCGGGCCGCGGTGTTCGGCCGGTACCCCAGCTCCCGGATGGCCTCCTCGACGCGCTCGCGGGTGTGCGGGGCGACGTTGGGGTGCCCGTTGATCACCCGGGACACCGTCTGGTGGGAGACCCCCGCCCGGGCGGCGACGTCGGACATGACCAGTGCCCGCGGTGCTGCGTCCGGCTGCACGACCAACCCTCCGTCCACGTCGGTACGACCGGCGACCGGTCCTGGTGCGAGGTGCCGGCGGGGTGGCTCCGCGGCCGGGCCGCGGAGCCACCCCGCCGCCGTCAGCGGGCGGCGCCGGCCCGCCGCTTGTTGTAGACGTCGAACGCGACGGCCAGCAGCAGGACCAGGCCCTTCACCACCGACTGGATCGACTGGTCGACGCCCATGAGCTGCATGCCGTTGCTCATCACGGCCATGATCAGACCACCGACCATCGCCCCGACGACCGTGCCGACGCCTCCGGTGACGGCGGCGCCGCCGATGAACGCGGCTGCGATCGCGTCGAGCTCGAACATGTTGCCGGCGCTGGGCTGGGCACCGTTGGACCGGGCGGAGAAGACCACGCCGGCGATCGCGGCGAGGAAGCCCATGTTGACGAAGATCCAGAAGTTGACCGCCCGGACCTTCACGCCCGACAGGGTCGCGGCCGCGAGGTTGCCGCCGATCGCGTAGACCTGGCGGCCGAACACGGTCCGCTTGGTGATCACGCCGTAGGCCAGGATCAGCACCGCCAGGATGATCAGGACGATCGGCAGGCCGCGGGCGTGGGCCAGCTGCCAGGCGAAGGCCATGACGACCGCGCCGACGGCGACGATCTTCGCGACGAACAGCGGGAACGACTCGACCGGCTGCGAGTACTTGATGCGGGCCGTGCGCGTGCGCCAGTTGCTGACCGCGTAGCCGGCGACCGCCACGGCGCCGATGAGCAGGGTGAACGCGTCGTAGCCGTTGCCGCCCAGCAGCCCGTTGAGGAAGCCGCTGGCGATCTTCCCGTACTCGCGCGGGAAGGGGGACAACGAGATGTTGTCCAGCACCTGCAGGGTCAGGCCGCGGAACAGCAGCATGCCGGCGAGGGTGACGATGAACGCCGGGATGCCGACGTAGGCGACCCAGAAGCCGTGCCAGGCGCCGATCGCCAGGCCCACGCCGATGGCGGCGAGAGCGCCGACCCACCACGGCAGGCCCTCGCGGATCACCAGGACCGCCGAGACGGCTCCGGTGAGCGCCACCACCGATCCGACCGACAGGTCGATGTGGCCGGCGATGATCACGATGACCATGCCGATGGCCAGGATCAGGATGTAGGAGTACTGCAGGACGATGTTGGTGACGTTGCCCGGCGAGAGCGACGTCCCCTCGGTGAGGATCGCGAACAGGGCGACGATGACCACGAAGGCGACGTAGATGCCGCTCTGCCGCAGGTTGCTCGTGATGAGCGTGCGGACGTCGCTGGTCCCGGTGCGCAGCGCGACGGCGGGCGCGACGTCCTTGGGCTCGGTCGCCGACGTGGCCTCGGGCTCCGACGACGGGGGCACGGTCCTGGTCATGCCGCGAGCTCCTTCTCCTTGGTCATGAGCTCCATCAGGTTCTCCTGGGTGGCCTGCGCGACCGGGACCTCACCGGTGATCCGGCCCGCCGACAGGGTGTAGATGCGGTCGCAGATGCCGAGCAGCTCGGGCAGCTCGGACGAGATGACCAGCACCGCCTTCCCGGCGGCGACCAGCCGGTTGATGATCGTGTAGATCTCGTACTTGGCGCCGACGTCGATGCCCCGGGTCGGTTCGTCGAGGATCAGCACCTCGGGGTCGGTGTAGAGCCACTTGGACAGCACGACCTTCTGCTGGTTGCCGCCCGAGAGCTTGCCGACCACGGAGGTGACGCTCGGCGCCTTGATGTTCATGTCGCGCCGGTAGCCCTCGGCGACCTTGACCTCCTCGTTGCCGTTGACGAAGCCCTTGCTGGCGAGCTTGCCCAGGGCGGCGGCGGAGACGTTGCGGCGGATGTCCTCGATGAGGTTGAGGCCGTAGTGCTTGCGGTCCTCGGTCGCGTAGGCGATGCCCGCGTCGATCGCCTCGGCGACGTTCCGGGGCCGGACCTCGCGGCCGTGGACGAACAGCCGGCCGGTGATGTTGCGGCCGTAGGCACGCCCGAACAGGCTCATCGCGAGCTCGGTGCGTCCGGCGCCCATGAGTCCGGCGATCCCGACGACCTCGCCGGCGCGCACGGTGAGGTTCGCGCCCTCGACGACCGTGCGCTCCTGCGTCGGGTGCCAGACCGTCCAGTCCTCGACCCGCAGGACCTCCTCGCCCGGGTGCGACTCCCGCTCGGGGTAGTAGCTCTCCAGGTCGCGGCCGACCATGCCGCGGATGATGCGGTCCTGGGTGACCTCGCCGGCGTGCAGGCTCAGGGTCTCGACGGTCCGGCCGTCCCGGATGACGGTGACGTTGTCGGAGACGGCGGTGATCTCGTTCAGCTTGTGCGAGATCATGATGCAGGTGATGCCGCGGTCACGGAGGCGGCGCAGCAGGTCCAGCAGGTGCGCCGAGTCGGTGTCGTTGAGCGCCGCGGTCGGCTCGTCGAGGATCAGCAGGCGCACGTCCTTGGACAGCGCCTTGGCGATCTCGACGAGCTGCTGCTTGCCCACGCCCAGCTGACCGACCGGGGTGACGGGGTTCTCGTCCAGGCCCACCGACCGCAGCAGCTCGCCGGCCTCGGCGTTGGCCCGGTTCCAGTCGATGAGACCACCGCGCCCGCGCCGCTCGTTGCCGAGGAAGATGTTCTCGGCGATCGACAGGAACGGGACCAGGGCCAGTTCCTGGTGGATGATGACGATCCCGACGTGCTCGCTGTCGCGGATGCCGTTGAAGGTCACCGGCTGCCCGTCGAAGACGATCTCGCCGTCGTAGCTGCCGGTCGGGTAGACGCCGGAGAGGACCTTCATCAGAGTCGACTTGCCGGCACCGTTCTCGCCGCAGATCGCGTGGATCTCGCCGCGGCGGACCGCCAGGTTCACGTCCTCCAGCGCCTTGACGCCGGGGAAGGTCTTGGTGATGGAGCGCATCTGCAGGATGTGGTCGTCCATGGGACCTCGTCGTCCTGTCGTCGGCGCGTCGGGGGCGCCGCGTGGGGTGGAGAGAGTGTGCGCCGACCGGGGGCGGCGCGTCGTCCGCGCTTGGGGAGTGCGTGGTGCGGGGGTGGGGCCGGCCGGGCCCGGCAGCCGTGCTACCGGACCCGGCCGGGTCGTGCGGCGGAGGTCAGTCCGCCTGGCCGCTGGCGACCTCGTCCGCCGTCCAGTAGCCGGTGTCGATCAGCTCCGCCTGGATGTCGTCGGCGAAGACGGTCACGACCGGCAGCAGGTAGGACGGGACGACCTTGACGCCGTTGTCGTACGTCTCGGTGTCGTTGGCCTCCGGCTCGTTGCCCTCGGCAAAGGCCTGGGCGGCGATGACGGCCTGCTCGGCCAGCAGTCGGGTGTCCTTGAAGATCGTCGAGCTCTGGACGCCGTCCTGGATGAGCTTGACCGAGGCGATCTCCGCGTCCTGACCGGTCACGATCGGCATCGGGTTCGCGGCGTCGATCGTCGGCCCGTAGCCGGCGTTCTCCAGCGCGGTGATGATGCCGCGGGAGAGGCCGTCGTAGGGCGAGAGGACGCCGTCGACCCGGGAGCCGTCGTTGTACGTGGAGGTCAGCAGGTCCTCCATCCGGCGCTGGGCGGTCTCCTGCTGCCAGCGCAGGATCGCCACCTGCTCGATCTCGGTCTGACCCGACTTGACGACCAGCGTGCCGTTGTCGATCAGCGGCTGCAGGACCGACATGGCGCCGTCGAAGAAGAAGAAGGCGTTGTTGTCGTCCAGCGAACCGGCGAACAGCTCGATGTTGAACGGACCGGTCGCGGTGCCCGGCGAACCGTCCTCGTTCTGCAGCCCGAGGCCGCGCAGCAGCGCGTTGGCCTGCGCGACGCCGACCTCGAAGTTGTCGAACGTGACGTAGAAGTCGACGTTCTCGCTGTCGCGGATCAGCCGGTCGTAGGAGATGACCGGGATGTCGTTGGCCGCCGCGTTCTCCAGCTGACCCGCCAGGGCGGTGCCGTCGATCGCCGCGATGATCAGGATGTCGGCACCCTCGGTGATCATCTGGTCGATCTGCTGGGACTGGGTCGGGATGTCGTCGTTGGCGTACTGCAGGTCGACCTCGTAGCCCTCGGCCTCGAGCTGCTCCTGCACGTTCTCGCCGTCGGCGATCCACCGCTCCGACGTCTGGGTCGGCATCGAGACGCCGATGGTGAGGTCGTCGGAGTCGCCGCTGCCGGCACCTCCGCTGCCGCCCGCACCTTCGCCGCCGCACGCCGCCAGGGTCAGCGCCAGGGTGGCGCCGAGGGCCGTGAAGCCGAGCCTTCTACCCACGTGATCTCCTCCTCGAGATGTCTGCGCGCTCGACCGGGCGCAGGCTCGTCGTCGCACGAGCGAGGCCAGTGTGAGCGCTAACACCGGGGGCGCGTCAAGCCCGGGGACCCACCCGTTGGTCACGGTCTCGTAACGCGGCCGTCATCTCGGGTCCGCCGCGCCCGGGGCCGGCCCGGCCGCCACCGCGGCACCTCCCGCGAAGGGGGCAGGGGCACCGCGCCCCCGGCTCGACCCCGCGGTTACCGGCGGGTAACTTGAGCGGCGCCCCCCGGCCCCCGGGCGGGCTCCCACTCCTGCGGAGGTCTCATGTCCCGCTCGCTGCGTGAGGTCGTCTTCGTCGACGGCGTGCGCACCCCCTTCGGCAAGGCCGGCCCGAAGGGCATCTACGCCGAGACGCGCGCCGACGACCTCGTCGTCCGCGTCATCCGCGAGCTCCTGCGACGCAACCCGTCGCTGCCGGCCGAGCGCGTCGACGAGGTGGCCATCGCCGCCACCACCCAGACCGGCGACCAGGGCCTGACCATCGGCCGCACCGCCGCCCTCCTGGCCGGCCTGCCGAAGTCGGTCCCCGGCTACGCCATCGACCGCATGTGCGCCGGCGCCATGACCGCCGTGACCACCACCGCCAGCGGCATCGCCTTCGGCGCCTACGACGTCGCCATCGCCGGCGGCGTGGAGCACATGGGCCGCCACCCCATGGGCGAGGGCGTCGACCCCAACCCGCGGATCGTCAGCGAGAAGCTGGTCGACCCCTCTGCCCTGGTCATGGGGTCCACCGCCGAGAACCTGCACGACCGGTTCCCGCACCTGACCAAGGAGCGCGCCGACGCGTTCGCCCTGGCCAGCCAGCAGAAGTACGCCAAGGCCGTCGCCAACGGGCAGATCGGCCCGGAGCTCGTGTCCGTCGCGACCCGGTCGCAGGAGCACGGCTGGGGCCTGGCCACCGTCGACGAGCCGCCGCGCCCGGGCACCACGCTGGAGCAGCTCGCGACGCTCAAGACGCCGTTCCGGTCGCACGGCCACGTGACCGCGGGCAACGCCGCCGGCCTCAACGACGGCGCCACCGGCTGCCTGCTGGCCGCCGAGGAGGTCGCCGAGGAGCTCGGCCTGCCGATCGGCATGCGGCTGGTCGGCTACGGCTTCGCCGGCGTCGAGCCCGAGGTCATGGGCATCGGCCCGGTGCCCTCCACCGAGAAGGCGCTGGCCCGCACCGGCCTGTCGATCGACGACATCGGCCTGTTCGAGCTGAACGAGGCCTTCGCCATCCAGGTGCTCGCCTTCCTCGACCACTTCGGCATCGCCGACGACGACGAGCGGGTCAACCCGTGGGGCGGCGCCATCGCCGTCGGCCACCCGCTGGCCTCCTCCGGCGTCCGCCTCATGACGCAGCTGTCGCGGCAGTTCGCCGAGCGCCCCGACGTCCGGTACGGCCTGACCGCGATGTGCGTGGGCCTGGGCATGGGCGCGTCCGTCATCTGGGAGAACCCGAACTGGGAGGGGTCCGAGAAGTGACCGCCGTCTTCGAGAACGAGGTCGTCACCGAGGCGAAGGTCCGGTTCCTCGCGTACCCGGGCCTGGCCGGGGAGATCGCGCTGATCACCCTGGACAACGGGCACGACCACACCCGGCCCTCGACCTTCGGCCCCGGCGGCCTCGCGTCGCTGGACGCCGCCCTGGACGAGGTCGCGGCGCACACCCCGGCGCCGGCGGCCATCGCCGTCACCGGCAAGCCGTTCATCTTCGCCGTCGGCGCCGACCTCTCCGGCGTCCCGTCGGTCACCGACGAGGCGGCGGCGCGGGAGATCGCGCAGACCGGCCACCGGGTGTTCCGGCGGCTCAAGGACTCGACGATCCCGACGTTCGCGTTCATCAACGGCGTGGCGCTCGGCGGCGGCCTGGAGCTGGCCCTGCACTGCCACTACCGGACGATCAGCGGCGGCGCGGCCGTCGCGTTCCCCGAGGCCTTCCTCGGGCTGGTCCCCGGCTGGGGCGGCACGCAGCTGCTGCCGAACCTCATCGGCATCGACCAGGCCGTGACGATCGTCGTCGAGAACGCCCTGGCGCAGAACAAGATGACCCCGGGGCCCAAGGCGGCGAAGCTGGGCATCGCCGACGCGCTGTTCGAGCCGGCCGACTTCCTCGAGCGCTCGCTCGAGTGGGCCGTCGGCGTGCTCGACGGGTCGGTGACCGTGCAGCGGCCGGAGGTCGACCGGTCGGCGTGGGACGCCGGGATCGAGCGGGCCCGGGCGATCGTCGCCGGCCGCACGCGCAACGCCTCCCCCGGCGCCGTGCGGTCGGTCGACCTGCTCGACCTGGCGCGCAACGGCGTCGACGGCGAGGCGTTCACCGCCGGCACCGCCGCCGAGGACGACGCGCTCACCGAGCTGCTGATGAGCGACCCGCTGCGGGCCTCGCTGTACTCGTTCGACCTGGTCAACAAGCGGGCGAAGCGCCCGGCAGGCGCGCCGGACAAGGCGTTGGCCCGCAAGGTCACCAAGGTCGGCGTCGTCGGCGCCGGGCTGATGGCCTCGCAGCTGGCCCTGCTGTTCGTGCGGCAGCTGAAGGTGCCGGTCGTGCTCACCGACATCGACCAGGCGCGCGTGGACAAGGGCGTGGCCTACGTGCACGGCGAGCTCGACAAGCTGGCGGCGCGCGGCCGGCTGAACCAGGACAAGCTGAACCAGCTCAAGGGCCTGGTCACCGGCTCGCTGTCCAAGGACGTCTTCGCCGACGCCGACCTCGTCATCGAGGCGGTGTTCGAGGAGATGTCGGTCAAGCAGCAGGTGTTCGCCGAGGTCGAGGCGGTCGTCTCGGCCGAGTGCGTGCTCGCGACCAACACCTCGGCGCTGTCGGTCACCGAGATGGCCTCGAAGCTCGAGCACCCGGAGCGCGTGGTCGGGCTGCACTTCTTCAACCCGGTCGCCGTCCTCCCGCTGCTGGAGGTCGTGCGCGCCGAGCAGACCGACGACGCCACGCTGGCCACCGCCTTCGCCGTCGGGAAGTCGCTGAAGAAGAGCTGCGTGCTCGTGGCCGACGCCCCGGCGTTCGTGGTCAACCGGCTGCTCACCCGCTTCCTCGGCGAGATCACCGCCGCGGTCGAGGAGGGCACCCCGGTGGCCGTGGCCGACCGCGCGCTGGACCCGCTGGGCCTGCCGATGACGCCGTTCGAGCTGCTCACGCTCGTCGGCCCGCCGGTGGCGCTGCACGTGGCCGAGCGCATGCACGAGGCGTTCCCCGACCGGTTCTCCGTCGGCGAGGGCCTGCGCAAGATGGTCGAGCTGGGCAAGTCGTCGGTGTACAGCGCGCCGGGCGTCGTCGACCCCGAGCTCGAGGGCATCGACGCCGGGGACTCCCCGCTCACCGAGGAGCAGGTCCGCGACCGGGCGCTGCAGGCCCTGGCCCAGGAGATCCGGCTGATGCTCGACGAGGACGTCGTGCAGGCGGTGCAGGACATCGACCTGTGCATGATCCTGGGCGCCGGGTGGCCGTTCTGGCTGGGCGGCATCTCCGCCCACCTCGACCGCGCCGGTGTCTCCGAGCAGGTCACCGGCTCGCGCTTCCTGCCGCGGGGCGTCGCCTCGCTGCCGGCGTAGCCGGCACCGCACCGACCGCGACGGCCCGGGCTCCTCGACGGCGAGGAGCCCGGGCCGTCGTCCGTCCGCGCCCGCCTCCGGCCACCCTCAGGTGACCCGGTCGGCGGGCGTCCTCCCCCACGGCCCGCGGCGAGGGAGGACGGCGCGGGCCGCCCCACCCGGGCCGGGAGCCCTCAGCGGAACTTGCGGGTGAGGCTGTCGATGTCGCGCTGCACCGAGGCGATCTTGACGTGCGAGAGCCCGCCGTCCGCCCCGGCCAGCATCATCGCCTCGTGCGCGGCGCGCAGCGTGTCCCAGACGACGTCGGCCTCGCCCTCCAGCGTGGTGCCGAGCGCGCCGACCTCGTAGCGCAGCCCCGAGCCGGCGATCACCGCGATCGCCGCCTCCACGTGCGCGTGCGGGTCCTCCGGGGTGCCCGGCGGCGAGGGCGCCACCTGGATCTCGGCGATGACCCACTCGCCGGAGGAGGCCGTCACGAGCCCTCCTCGCCGGCGCTCGTCGGCGTCGTGCCGGGAGGTGCTCCGCCCCCTGCTGCGCTCGCGAGCCCGCTCACGCCTGGGCGCCGTCCACCGGCTCGGCGACCCGCGTCTCGCTGCGGTCGGCGAGCACCGCCGTCCACTCCACGATCCGCCGGGCCACGTCCTGCTCGGTCAGCCCGGCGTCGGCGAGCACCTGGCCGCGGCTGCCGTGGTCGAAGAAGCGCTGGGGCAGGCCCAGCGTCCGCACCGGGACGTCGCACTGGCGGTCCTGCAGCACCTGGGTGAGCGTCGTCCCCACGCCGCCGGCCCGCCCGCCGTCCTCGACCGTGACCACCAGCCGGTAGCCCGCGGCCAGCGTGGCGAGATCGTCGGACACCGGCAGCACCCACCGGGGGTCCACCACGGTGACGTCGACGCCGTGGTCGGCGGCGCGCTCGGCGACGGCCAGGCACATCGGCACCATCGAGCCGACGGCGACCAGCAGCACGTCCCGGCGCTCGGCCCGGCGCATCACGTCGACAGGGCCGCGGCGCTCCAGCGCCGGCAGGTCCGGGGGCAGCACGCCCTTGGGGAAGCGGACGACGGTCGGCCCGTCGGTCACCGCGACGGCCTCGCGCAGCGCCTCGCGCAGGGTGGCCTCGTCGCGCGGGGCCGCGAGCCGCAGACCCGGCACCACCGACAGGATCGACATGTCCCACATGCCGTTGTGCGAGGCCCCGTCGTCGCCGGTGACCCCTGCCCGGTCGAGCACGACGGTGACCGGCTGGCGGTGCAGCGCGACGTCCATCAGCAGCTGGTCGAAGGCCCGGTTGAGGAACGTCGAGTACACGGCGACCACCGGGTGCAGCCCGGCCATGGCCATGCCGGCGGCGGAGGTGAGCGCGTGCTGCTCGGCGATGCCGACGTCGAAGGTCCGCTCGGGGAAGCGCTCGGCGAAGGGCGCGAGTCCGGTCGGGTGCAGCATCGCGGCGGTGACCGCGACGACGTCGGACCGCTCGCCGCCGATCCGCACCAGCTCGTCGGCGAAGGCGTCGGTCCAGGCCAGCCCGGTCTTGCGCACGGCCGCGCCGCTGTCGGGGTCGAAGACCCCGGTGGCGTGCCAGGCGTCGATCTGGTCGGTCTCGGCCGGCGGGTAGCCGTAGCCCTTGGTGGTGACGGCGTGCACGATGACCGGCCCGCCGAAGGAGCGGGCGCGGCGCAGCGCCGACTCGAGCACCTCGACGTCGTGCCCGTCGACCGGGCCGACGTACTTGAGCCCGAGGTCCTCGAACATGCCCTGCGGGGACAGGACGTCCTTGAGGCCCTTCTTGATGGCGTGCAGGGCGTCGTACAGCGCCGAGCCCAGCACCGGCGCGCGGTTGAGCGCGTGGCGGACCTGCAGCAGCGCCTGCTCGTAGCCGGGGCGCAGCCGCAGGGTGGCCAGCGCGTCGGCGACCCCGCCGATGGTCGGCGAGTAGGAGCGGCCGTTGTCGTTGACGACGATGACCACCGACCGGTCCCGCGCGGAGGCGATGTTGTTCAGCGCCTCCCAGGACATGCCGCCGGTGAGGGCGCCGTCGCCGACCACGGCGACGACCGGCCGGGAGTCGCCGCGGATGGCGAAGGCCTTGGCGAGCCCGTCGGCGTAGGAGAGCGCGGTGGAGGCGTGGCTGTTCTCCACCCAGTCGTGCTCGCTCTCGGCCCGGCTCGGGTAGCCCGAGAGCCCGCCGCGCTGGCGCAGCCGCTCGAAGTCGTCGACCCGCCCGGTGAGCATCTTGTGCACGTAGGACTGGTGGCCGGTGTCGAAGACGACGGGCTCGCGCGGGGAGTCGAACACCCGGTGCAGGGCGATGGTCAGCTCGACCGCACCGAGGTTGGGGCCGAGGTGGCCGCCGGTGCGGGCGACGCTGGTGACCAGGGCGTCGCGGATCTCCGCGGCCAGCGCCGGGAGCTGGTCGGCGGGCAGACCCCGGAGGTCGGCGGGACCGCGGAGCGAGCGCAGGAGCGACACGAGGTGGTCAGCGTCCTCTCTGACGGCGGCAGGGTGCTGGGCGACGCGGACGCAGCCGCGTCCACTGTATCCGCGTACGACCGGTCCTTCCGGTCGAGCGGGACAGGTGGATGCGGGGTCACACCCGCTCGCTACAGCCGCGGCACCCAGCGCTCGCCGCGCAGCGCCGCCGCCACGACGGCCACGCCCCGCGCGGCGCCGGCCAGGCGGGCGCCCTCGCGCTCGTAGGCGGTCATCGCCGCCTCCATCGCCTCGGCCGGCAGGTGGTCGGCCAGCTCGACCCGCACGGTGCGCCAGCCCGCGCGCGCCGCCTCGAGCCCGGCGGTCACGTGGTCGGCGGCGAACCGGGCCAGCAGCACCGGGTACCGCCGCAGCACCTCGTGGGCGCGGTAGTCCGGCGGCACGAGGTCGAACAGCCAGGCGACCGCCGTCCGCTCCCAGTCGGGGGCGCCCGGTGGCCGCACGTCGTCCGGCCAGCCCGGTGGCAGGCGGTCCCGTCCGGCGTCCACCGCACCATGATGCCCCACCGGTCGAACAGACGTTCGACCCGGCGCGCTCAGTCGATCGGGCGCTTGAGCCAGAACTGCTCGAAGCCCCACGTGCCGGCGCCGCTGGAGTGGTAGCTCACGAGCTCCCACCCCTCGCCGCCGAGCCGGTTGAGGACGGAGCTGGTGTCCCCCGCCTGCCGTTCCAGCGTGCCGCCGGGGAGCTTGACGCTCACCCCCGCGCGCTGCGACTCCGCGTCGTTGGCCGTGATGACCGAGGCGTACTCCCAGGTGGTCACCCGACGACCGTAGCCGTCGGCCGCCCCGGCCCCGGCACCGCCCGGTGTCAGGCGGCCGGTTCCAGCAGCGCCACGCACTCCACGTGGGCGGTCATCGGGAAGGCGTCGAAGGCCCGCAGCGCGGTCAGCGACCACCCCTCCCCGGCGAACACGGCGACGTCCCGGGCCAGCGCGGCGGGGTCGCAGGCCACGTAGACGACGGCCCGGGCGCCCGAGCCGGCCAGCACCCGGCTGACCCCGGCACCGGCGCCCGCGCGCGGCGGGTCGAGCACCACGACCGACGGGGCGTCCCCATGCTCGCCCAGCAGCTCGGCGAGGCCCTCGGCGTCCACCTCCCCCTGCCACACCTCGGCCTGCGGCAGGCCGGCGAGGTTGGCCTCGGCGGCGGCGCAGGCACCGGCGTCGGCCTCGACGCAGACCACCCGGCCCCCGGCGCCCACGGCGGGCGCCAGGGCGCCGCCGAACAGCCCGGCCCCGGCGTAGAGGTCCAGCACCGTCTCCCCCGCCGTCGCGCGGGCGTAGCTGGAGACGGCGGCGACCAGGGCGTCCGCCGCGGCCGGGTGCACCTGCCAGAAGCCGGTGCCCTCGACCTCCCAGTCCCGGCCCCCGGCCGCCCGGGCGGCCCGCATGGCCGGTTCGGCGGGCAGGTCTCCCCCGGGCCGCAGCACCCGCGTCGACGTCGGTGCGCCGCGCCGGTCCAGCCGCGTGGTCGTCACCGCCCCGGTCGAGTCGACCGCCACGTCGACCGCGCCGGCGCCGGGCCAGCGGCGGCCCAGCACGGCCGCGGCGGCCGGCTCGAGGGTGATCGGGCAGTCGTCGAGCAGCACGAGGTCGTGCGAGCGGTGCCGGCGCAGCCCGGCCGCCCCGGCGCGGTCGACGGCGAACCGCGCCCGGGACCGCCAGCGCAGCGGGCCGCCCGGGAGCTCCTCCACCTCGAGCCCCGCGACGACCGGGTCGTCGCCCAGGCCGGCCAGGCGGGTCAGCTGCTCCCGGACGACGGCGGCCTTGAGCCGGTGCTGCTCGGCGAAGGCGACGTGCTGCCAGTCGCAGCCGCCGCACCGCCCGGGGCCGCTGTACGGGCACGGCCGCTCGACCCGGTGCGGGGAGGCCTCGAGCACCTCGACGGCGTCGGCCCGGCAGAAGCCGGGCTGGCGGTCCTCGGTCACCTCGACGACGACCCGCTCCCCCGGCAGCGCGTGCCGGACGAAGACGACGCGCCCCTCGTGCCGGGCCACGCAGTGCCCGCCGTGCGCCACCGGGCCGACCTCGACCTCGAACCGGCGGCCCGCCCACCCGAGCCCCCGATCGCGCTTCGCTCGACGCCCTCCGGCCCCGTCCCGAGGCTCGTCCCGAGCCTGCGAGGGATGAGGAGGACGGGGTCCTTCACCCATAGGGGGTGACGTCGGCGTCGTCGGTGATGCCGCGGCGCAGGTCGCCGGGTGCCGGGCCGCCGCGCCGTCCGTCGTCGTCGCCACGGCCGACGGAGCTCTCCAGCTGCCACGGCACGGTCGTGATCATCACGCCGGGCTGGAACTGCAGGCGGGCGCGCAGCCGCAGGGCGCTCTGGTTGTGCAGCAGGTTCTCCCACCAGTGCCCGACCACGTACTGCGGCACGAAGACGACCACCAGCTCGCGCGGGCTCTTGCGGCGGATGGCCTTGACGTAGTCGACGACCGGCCGGGTGATCTCCCGGTACGGCGACTCGAGGACCGTGAGCGGCACCGGGATGTCGTAGCGCTCCCAGTCGGCCTGCAGCCCGCGCAGCTCCGCGTCGTCGACGTTGACGGTCAGCGCGGTCAGCGCGTCCGGGCGGGTGGCCCGGGCGAAGGCCAGCGCGCGCAGGGTCGGCTTGTGCACCTTGGAGACGAGCACGATGGCGTGCACCTTGCTCGGCAGCATCCGCGAGTCGGGGTCGGGCACGAGCTGCTCGGACACGTGCGAGTAGTGCCGGTTGATCGCCCGCATGAGCAGGAAGAGCACCGGCATCACCAGCAGCACCAGCCAGGCGCCGCGGGTGAACTTCGTGATGATGATGATCACCAGGACGACGCTGGTCAGGGAGCCGCCGACGGTGTTGATCGTCTGCGAGCGCCGCATGCGCCGCCGGGCGGCCGGGTCGGTCTCCGACCGCAGCTCCCGGTTCCAGTGCCGCACCATGCCCCACTGGCCGATGCTGAAGCTGGTGAAGACGCCGACGATGTACATCTGGATCAGCCGGTTCGGGTCGGCCTGGAACGCGACGATGAGCAGGCCCGCGAACCCGGCGAGCAGCAGGATGCCGTTGCTGTAGACGAGCTTGTCGCCGCGGGTGTGCAGCTGCCGGGGCATGAAGCGGTCCTGCGCCAGCACCGAGCCCAGCAGCGGGAACCCGTTGAAGGCGGTGTTGGCCGCGAGGATCAGCACGAGCGCGGTGAACGCCTGCACGTAGAAGAAGCCGACGGAGGTGTCCCCGCCGAAGGTCGCCGCGGCGAGCTGGGCGATCACGGTGCGCTGGGGCTCGGTCTCGCAGTTCGCGAAGCCCTCGAGGTCGCAGGGGTGCTCGGCGTACCGGACGTCGGCCAGCAGGGCCAGCGCGGTCACCCCGGCGAACATCGTCGCGGCGATGCCGCCCATGAGCGCGAGCGTGGTGGCGGCGTTCTTGCTCTTCGGCGGCTGGAACGCCGGGACGCCGTTGGCGATCGCCTCCACCCCGGTGAGCGCGGTGCAGCCGGAGGCGAAGGCGCGCAGCGCGAAGAAGACCAGGGCGAGGCCGGCCACGTTCTCGTAGCCGGGCTCGGGGGTGATGCTCCAGGCCGCGCTCTCGGCGCGGACCGGGTCGTCGGTGAAGAAGTCCCGGATGAGCCCGGTGACGATCATGACCATGATGCCGGCGACGAACAGGTACGTCGGGACGGCGAAGGTCTTGCCCGACTCCCGGACGCCGCGCAGGTTGGCCGCGGCCAGGACCGCGACCAGGCCGAGCGCGATCGCCACGCGGTGCTCGTTGAGCGACGGGAACGCGGAGATGATGTTGTCCGTGCCGGCCGACACCGAGACGGCGACGGTGAGCACGTAGTCGACGAGCAGCGCGCTGGCCACGGTCAGGCCGGCGAACTGGCCGTGGTTCTTCATCGCGACCTCGTAGTCGCCGCCGCCGGAGGGGTAGGCGCGCACCACCTGGCGGTAGGACAGGACGACGGTCGCCAGCAGGATCACGACGCCCACGGCCAGCCACGGGGCGAGGAACAGGAACGCCGTCCCCGCGAGGGTGAGGACGATCAGCACCTCCTGCGTGGCGTAGGCCACGGAGGACAGCGGGTCGCTGGCGAAGATCGGCAGCGCCAGGTGCTTCGGGAGCAGCGACTCGCCGGCGCGGTCGCTGCGGACCGGGCGCCCCAGGACGAGCCGTTTCGGGAGTTGTCCGAGGTCGGACAGCGATGGCACGGCGGCGATGGTACGGACGGCGGGCCCCGGCGCGCCGCGACACCGCCCGTGAGAGGGAGGACACCCGCAGGCGGCGCCCCGGCCCCCCGCGCGGGTGTAGCTTCGCGCGCGGTACGGGCGAGGGCCCGCACGGTGGAACCAGGGAGCGACACGTGCACGTGGTCGTCATGGGCTGCGGCCGCGTCGGCTCGGCCATCGCGCGGCGGCTGGAGGAGGTCGGCCACAGCGTCGCGGTCATCGACCAGGACCCCGAGGCCTTCCGCCGGCTGGGGCCGGACTTCGCCGGCCGGCAGGTGACCGGGCTCGGCTTCGACCGGCAGACGCTGCTCGACGCCGGCATCGACTCCGCCGGCGCGTTCGCCGCGGTGAGCAGCGGCGACAACTCCAACATCATCAGCGCCCGGGTGGCCCGCGAGACCTTCGGCGTCCAGCACGTCGTCGCCCGCATCTACGACTCCAAGCGGGCCGAGGTCTACGAGCGGATGGGCATCCCCAGCGTCGCGACCGTCCCGTGGACGGTGAACCGCCTGCTGCGCGAGCTGCTGTCGGTCAAGGTCAACGAGCTGTGGCGCGAGCCCACCGGTCAGGTGCTGATGCTGCGGGTCACGGTCACCGACGGCTGGGTGGGCCGCAAGCTCACCGAGCTCGAGAAGGCCACCGGTGCGCGGGCGGCCTGGGTGGTCCGGTTCGGCGAGGCCCGGCTGGCCACGCCGTCCACCGTGATGCAGGACGGCGACCAGCTCGTCCTCGCCGCGACCGACGCGATCACCCCGCGGGTGCACGAGGTCGTCGAGCGCGGCCCCGAGGGAGGCGAGCACTGATGCGCGTCGCGATCGTCGGCGCCGGCGCGGTGGGCCGCTCCATCGCCGGGGAGCTGCTGAGCAACGGGCACACCGTGATGCTCATCGAGAAGGACCCCAGGAAGGTGCGCACCCGCGCGGTGCCCGGCGCCGAGTGGGTGCAGGCCGACGCCTGCGAGGTCTCCTCCCTGGAGGAGGCGCAGCTGGCCACCTGCGACGTCGTGGTCGCGGCCACCGGCGACGACAAGGCCAACCTCGTGGTGTCGCTGCTGGCCAAGACGGAGTTCGCGGTCAACCGGGTGGTGGCCCGGGTGAAGGACCCGCGCAACGAGTGGCTCTACACCGAGGCCTGGGGCGTCGACGTCGCCGTCTCCACCCCGCGGGTGCTCGCGGCGCTGGTGGAGGAGGCCGTCACCGTCGGCGACGTCGTCCGGCTCATGACCTTCCGCAAGGGCGCGGCCAACCTGGTGGAGATCACCCTCGCCGAGGACACCCCGTGGGTCGGCCGGCCGCTGCGCGACGTGCCGTTGCCGCGGGAGACGGTGCTCACCGCCGTGCTGCGCGGCGACCGGGTGATCACGCCGTCACCCGACGAGCCGCTGGAGGCCGGCGACGAGCTGCTGTTCGTCACCCACGCCGACGTCGAGGAGCAGCTGCAGGAGGTCCTCTCCGCCGGCCGGCCGGTCTAGCGGGAGGACCCCGTCCCCCTCACCCCTCGCCGGCTCGGGGCGAGCCTCCGGACGGGGCCTGACCGGTGGCCGGGGCGCGGTGGTGGTGCAGCCGGGCGACCACCCACAGGGTCACGGCGAGCTCGACCACCGTCACGGGGATGCCCAGCAGCAGGGAGACGACGCCGAGCACGGTGGCGTCGCCGTCCTCGCTCTGGAAGTACAGCGGGCCGGTGATCGCGGCCCGGACCAGGAAGACCGCGCCCCACATCACGGTCAGCCAGCCGTAGGCGCGCACCAGCCGGCGGTCGTCGCGCCAGTGGCACTCGGCCTCCGGGTCGGCGGCGCGCTCGCCGGTGTGCGGGTCGCGCTCGGCGGGGCGCAGCGCCGCCGAGGCGCGGTGCAGCCGGCCGCGCATCCCCGGCGGGTGCGCCGTGTGCCGGGCCATGGCGCCGAGGTGGCTGGGTGCGAGGAACTCCGCGATGACCCCGACCAGGGGCCAGCGGACCAGGACCGACCCGAGCAGCACGACCCCGATGGCGGCGTTGCGGATGATCCCGATGACGTAGAAGTCCCGGGCCTGGCCGGAGTAGGCGGCGATCGCCACGGCGACGCCGACCGCGAAGAGGCCGCTGAAGGCCTGTTGCACGCTCTCCCGGCGGACCAGGCGCAGCAGGAAGACGAGGACGGCGACGCCCAGCGCGCTCCAGATGCCGACGCGCAGGCCGCCCAGGGAGTTGGCGACGATGAACGCCACCGTGGGGAGGCTGGCGTCGAGCATGCCGCGCCAGCCGCCGAGCTGGTCGAGCACGAGGTGCCGGTCGAAGACGCCGGCGCGCGTGGCGGCGACGGCCTCCGCCGGGCCGGCCTGCTCCTCCCCCGTCGCCCCCGCGGGAGGGCGGTCGCTCCCGGCCGCAGCCGTCACCCGACGCCCAGCTCGTACCAGGGGTTGTAGATGACCTCGCGGCCCTCGAAGGAGCCGAAGCGGCCGCGCGCGGTGAGCGTGCGGCCGGGCTCGATGCCGGGGATCCGGCGGCGGCCCAGCCAGACCAGCGTCACCGAGCCGGAGCCGTCGAACAGCTCCGCCTCGAGCGTGGGCACCGTCTCGCGCGGGGTGTAGACGACCGACCGGAGGCGGCCGGTCACGGTGACGACCGCGCCCTTGCGGCAGGCGCTGACGGCCTCGCAGCCGGCGCTGGCCACCTCCTCGCGGAGCAGCTCCGCGTCGCGGGTCTGGTCGTCTGCGGTGAGCCGCTGGAGCGTCCGGGTGAACCAGCCGGCCGGCCGGGTCTCTGTCACGGGTCCAGGGTAGTCCCGGCAGGACCGCCGCCGCGGCGGGTCCGCAGCCAGTCCCGGACCGCGGCCCACGCCGGCCCGGAGGGGTCGATCAGCACCATGTGGTCGCCGGGCAGCAGGCGCAGCTCGACCCGGTCCCCCGCCGCCCGCGCCACGGCCGCGTACCGCTCGCTCTGCTCCGGCGGGACGACGTCGTCGCCCGTGCCGTGCACGCACAGGACGTCGGCCCCCGTGGGCACCAGCCGCACCGGGTCGGCCAGCGCCAGGACCCCGGCGGTGGGCGGTCCCCCGAGCAGGTCGCGCACCGCCCCGCGCCCGAGGTCCTGGGCGTGCGCGCGGCCGAGGTCCAGGACGCCGGCCTGCAGCACCGCGGCGGTGACCCGCACCCGCGGCGCCGCGCCGGGCGCGCCGGGCGGCAGCAGCGCGCGGCCGGCGGCCCAGGCGGCCAGGTGCCCGCCGGCGGAGTGGCCGACCACGGTGACGTCGGTCAGGTCCAGCCGGCCGGCCCCGGCGCCCTCCTCCGCCAGCCCGGGCAGCGTGTCGAGCGCGGCGGCGACGTCCTCGACGGTCCGCGGCCACCCGCCGTCGGCACCCACCCGGCGGTACTCCACGGCAACGGCGGCGAAGCCCGCGGCCGCGAGGTCGGCGGCCAGCGGCCGGGCCAGCTCGACGCCGTACGCCGCCCGCCAGAACCCGCCGTGCAGCACCACGGCGACCGGCGCGGGCGCCGCGCCGGCGGGCAGGGTCAGCTCGAGGAACTGGTCCGGGTGCGGCCCGTAGGCCGCCACGGTGGTCACGCCTGCTGCGGCGGCGGGGTGGCCGGCGCAGCCGCCGGCCGGCCGGCGGCCTGCTGCCGGGCGGCCTGCTGCGCGGCCACCTGGGCGGCGGCCTGCGGCGGCAGGGTGAGCGGCAGCTGCTCGCGCACCGGCATCGGCTCCGTCCCGCGGACGACGACGATCCTGCGGAACACGTCCTCCAGCGGCGCGGCGGCCTCGGCGTTCTCCGCGGCCGGGCCGCTGATCATGCCGCGCAGGAACCAGCGCGGGCCGTCGACGCCGAGGAAGCGGGTGGCCCGGCGCACCGGGGCGGGCGCGGGCTGGCCGGCCGCGGCGACGGGGGTCATGCGCACGTGCCCGGCGAGCTCCGGCCCGAACGGCCCGTCGACCTCCTTCAGGCTGCCGCCCTGCCCGGAGGCGCTGCGGGCGAGGTCGGCGCGGACGTCGTCCCAGATGCCGCCGGCCCGCGGGGCGGCGAAGGCCGAGACCTGCAGCAGGGAGTCGCCGTAGCGGAGCGTGGCGCCGACGACCTTCTGCTGCTGGTTGAGGTCGACCCGCAGCTCGGTGCCGGGGACCGCGGGCAGCCGCAGCGAGCCCAGGTCGACACGGGCCACGCCGTCGGAGGGCGCGTCGGCCTCGTCGTAGGGCCCGGTGGTCTCCTCGACCTCGCGCACCCGCACCTGCGGCTCGGGCGGGACGCCCTTCTCGCGCAGGCTGCGGTCGATGCGGTTGCGCCGCCGTCCGAACGGCATCTCAGGCCTCCGTGTCGTCGTCAGCGAGGCCCACGCCGGTGGAGCCGTGCCCGCCGGCACCGCGCTCGGTGCCGGGCAGCTCGTCGACCGGCACGAACCGGGCGCGGACGACCGGCTGCACGACCAGCTGGGCCACCCGGTCGCCGCGGCGCAGCGTGAGCGGCGTGGCCGGGTCGAGGTTGACCAGGTTCACCTTGATC
Source organism: Blastococcus sp. SYSU D00813 (assembly GCF_054050735.1). Classification (NCBI taxonomy): domain Bacteria; kingdom Bacillati; phylum Actinomycetota; class Actinomycetes; order Geodermatophilales; family Geodermatophilaceae; genus Blastococcus; species Blastococcus sp. SYSU D00813. The sequence goes on along the minus strand of NZ_JBJGZX010000008.1, from coordinate 91,563 downwards.
TCCCCCCGGTAGCCGGCGTCGATGGTGCCCGGCGCGTTGACCAGGCTGAGCCCCAGCCGGTGGGCCAGGCCCGACCGCGGGTGCACGAACCCGGCGTACCCCTCCGGGATGGCCACGGACACGCCGGTGCCCACCAGTGCGCGCTGCAGCGGGGCCAGCTCGACGTCCTCGGCCACCGACAGGTCGGCGCCGGCGTCGCCGGGCAGGGCGTAGCGGGGCAGGACGGCGGCCGGCCCGGCCAGCCGCACCGGGACCTCCACGTCGGCGGGACCGGGCGGGGAGGTCGGTGGCAGCACGACTGCGATCCTAGGAGGACCGCCGTGCGCGGACGGCCCTAGGACGACGGCGGGGTGCGCAGATCGCCGCGGACCCGCCGCGCCAGCGTCTCCGTCGCCTTGCGGTTGCCCCGCGCGCCCAGGGCGGCACCCGCCAGCAGCGGCGCGGCGGCGGGGGCGCTGCGGGCCAGCCGGCGGCCCAGGCGGCGGCGCAGCGCCCGGAAGCCGGCGCTGCCCAGCACCGTCCCGAGGCCGGCGCCCCCGGCCCGGTCGACGGCGTGCTGCGCCGACCAGCTGGCCAGGTAGGCCATCGCCCGCTCGCGCGCGTCGCCGGCCGGCGCGCGGCCGTACAGCTCGTGCAGCTCGCCGAGCAGGACCACCTCGACGGCCGCGGTCAGGGCGGTCTCGGCGGCCAGCTCCAGCGGCAGCGCCACCATCGACGGCGGCGCGAACCAGTGCGCCGCCGACAGCCCGCCGGTGGCCGCGCCGACCGCGGCGGTGAGCCGGCCGGCGCGCTGGACGAGCGCGTCGGCGATCTCCTCGTCGGAGGCGCCGGGGTACGCCGCGCGCAGCCGGGCGGCGTCGCGGATCGGCAGCCGCGGGACGGCGGCGGCCAGCAGGTCGCCGAGCAGCGCGCCCGGAGCCCAGGCGGCGTCGTCGCCCGACCCGGTCGCTGCCCCGGCCCGCCGTCCGCGGGCCGAGCCGACAGCGGCCGCGACGGCCGCCGCGACGTCGCGCAGCGTGCTCCCGGCGGCGCGGGCGCCGCCGGGACCGGTCGCCTCGGTCCGGCCGCCGGCCCGCTGGTCGCCCAGCAGCCCGGTGACCGCCTCGGCGAACAGGCGCGCCGCGCGGGCCGGGCCGCTCTCGGCGTCCGGCCCACCCGGCGCGGGGACCGGCCGCGGCGGCGGGACGTCCCGCGCCGGGCCGGTGCGGTGGTGCTCGCTCACGGACCCGCGGCCGACTAGGCGGCGCAGTCCCGGCAGTACAGCTGGTCGCCCTTGGTGGCGGCCAGGCGGCTGCGGTGCTGGACCAGGAAGCAGCGGGAGCAGGTGAACTCGTCCTCCTGCTTGGGCAGCACCCGGACGGTCAGCTCCTCGTTGCTCAGGTCGGCGCCCGGGAGCTCGAGGTTCTCGTTGAAGTCGGTCTCGTCCACGTCGACGGACGAGGACTGCGCCTCCGCGCGCCGCGCCTTGAGCTCCTCCAGCGAGTCCTCGCCGAGCTCGTCCGCCTCGTTGCGGCGCGGGGCGTCGTAGTCGGTGGCCATGGGATGTGCCCCTCCTCCGGGGTCCTGTCGGGCTGTCGCCCGCCTCGTCGACGGCGGCGCTCGTGGCGCCGCCGCCCTGGCCGGCCGCGCGAGCGGCCGGGTGGTCGGTCCCGCCGCCCGGCGTGTCTCGCCGGCCGGCGGTGGTCCGTCGCCGGGCACCCCGTGTACCAGCGACGGACGCGGCGCACGGAGGACCGGCAGGCCCCCCAACGCCGTGCGGTCCCGGTTTGTGCCCGGCTGCCGTCGACCGACACCTGGGCGCCGGATCGGGCCCGGGGGCCGCGGAGCGCCAGAGGTTACCCTGCGGCGGTGTCGACCTCCGTGGGTGCTGATCCAGCCGTCGTCGGGCCCTACCTCGCCACCGCGCTGGACGACCGCCGCTGGGAGCGGGTGACCGTCGACCTGATCGCCGCCGGCATGTCCAACCTCACCTACACGGTGACCCCGGAGGGCGGCTCGGCGGCGGACGCGGTGATCCTGCGCCGGCCGCCGACCGGGGCCGTGCTCGCCACCGCGCACGACATGCAGCGCGAGCACCGGGTCATCTCCGCGCTGGGCGGGACCGCCGTCCCGGTGCCGCGGACGCTGCACCTGTGCACCGACGAGTCCGTGCTGGGCGCGCCGTTCTACGTGATGGAGAAGGTCCACGGCGTGCACGTGGTCGACGCGCTTCCCCCCGGCTACGCCGACGAGCCCGCCCAGCGCCGGGCCATCGGCGAGGGCCTGGTCGACGTGCTGGCCGACCTGCACGCCGTCGACCCCGAGGCGGTCGGGCTCGGCGACTTCGGCCGCCCCGAGGGCTTCACCGCCCGCCAGGTGCGGCGCTGGACCAAGCAGTGGGACGCCACCCGCGACCAGGACCGCCCCGGCATGGACGCCCTCGCGGCCCGGCTGGCCGAGACGGTGCCGGCCACGCAGCGCTCGGGCGTCGTGCACGGCGACTACCGGCTGGACAACTGCCTGCTCGACCCCGACTCGCCCGGCCGGATCCGCGCCGTCCTGGACTGGGAGATGTCCACCCTCGGCGACCCGCTCACCGACATCGGCATGCTCTTCATCTACTGGCCCGAGGCCGGCGAGGACCCCGCCGCGGTGCAGAGCCCCGTGACCGCGCTGCCCGGCTTCCCCACCCGGCGGGAGATCGCCGAGCGGTACGCCCGGCGCAGCGGCATCCACCTGGACGACCTGAACTGGTACGTCGGTTTCGCGTTCTTCAAGTTCGCGGCGATCGTGGCCGGCATCGTCGCCCGCTCGAAGGCCGGCGCCATGGCCGGCAAGGACACCAGCGGCTACGCCGACCGCATCGACGGCTGCGTGGAGCGGGGACGCGCCGCGCTGGACGACGGTGCGATCTAGCCGGCGCACCCGCGCCTAGACTGCCGCGCCGTGGGACTGGAACAGCGGTGAGCACGACCACCGACCGCCCGGCGGTCCGGCCGCGCAGTGGCCGCCGTCCCCTCCCCCCGCTGATCTTCCTGCTCGTCCTCGCCATCGCCGCGCTCGGCGTGTGGTGGAAGGTCTTCGGCGACGCCGCGGCCGAGGAGGAGCGCCAGGCCGACGCCTGCGCCGTCGCCTCCACCGCCCCGCCGCAGCTGGACCCCACCACGGTGCGCCTGCGGGTCTTCAACGCCACGGACACCGCCGGCCTCGCGCAGCAGGTCGCGGCGGACCTGCAGGGGCGCGGGTTCGTGGTGGAGGAGATCGCCAACGACCCCACCGACCGCGAGGTCACCGGCGTCGGCGAGCTCCGCCACGGCCCCCGCGGCAACGACGCCGCCGCCTACATGAGCGTGTACCTGCCCGGCGCGGGCGACTGGGTCGACACCCGCGCCACGGACCTGGTCGACGTCGTCATCGGGCCGGAGTTCGCCGGCCTGCCGACCCCCGAGGACGTGGCCGCGGTCCTCAACCCCGCCTCCGAGGCCGCGGCGGAGTGCGAGTCGGACGTCGCCGCCTGACGGAGGGCCCCGCCGCCCCCCGCTCGCCGGCTCGCGGCGGGCCCCTGCAGCGCGGCCGGCTCAGGCGTCGTGCAGGCGGGCCACCAGGTCGACGAACGGCCCGGCCACCGAGGGGGCGACCGCGACGGCCATCGGGTCGGCGAACGCGCGCCCGGGCAGCCCGGTGACCACCACACCCGCCTCGGCGGCCACCAGCGCCCCGGCCGCGTGGTCCCACGCGTTGAGGCCCAGCTCGTAGTAGGCGTCGGCCCGCCCGGCGGCGACCGTGCACAGGTCCAGCGCCGCGGAGCCGTGCCGGCGGATGTCCCGCACCCGCGGCAGGAGCTCGGCGACCACCGCGCCCTGCGCCCGGCGCTGCTCGACCCGGTAGCCGAACCCGGTGAGCACCAGCGTCTGCTCCAGCGACGACGGGCTGCTCGCGCTCAGCCGCGTCGGCTCCGGCCGCGCCGGCGACGTCTCGTGCGCGCCTCCGCCGGCCGTGGCCGTGTAGACCTCGCCGGTCAGCACGTTGTGCACGACCCCGGCGACCACCCGGCCGTCGACCTCCGCCGCGATCGACACGGCGAAGGCGGGCAGGCCGTAGAGCAGGTTCACCGTGCCGTCGACCGGGTCGACGACCCACCGCACCCCGGTGGTCCCCGGCCGCTCGCCCCCCTCCTCGCCGAGCAGACCGTCGCCCGGGCGGGCGCCGAGCAGCCGCGAGGTGATCAGCTCCTCGGCGGCCCGGTCGACGGCGGTGACGACGTCGGTCGGGCTGGACTTGGTGTCGACCTGCGCGCCGGCGCCCGCGCGCTCGCGGGCGATCAGCTCCGCGGCATCCCGGGCGGTCGCCACGGCGAGGTCGAGCAGGACGGCGGGAGAGGGGTGCGCGGTCACGCGGCGATCCTCCCCGTCCTGCATAGTCTGACGCCGTGCAGGGGTTCGGCGTGGACATCGGCGGCAGCGGCATCAAGGGGTGCGTGGTCGACCTCGACCGCGGGGAGCTCGTCGGCGAGCGGGTGCGGATCCCCACCCCGCAGCCCTCGCTGCCCGACCCGGTCTGCGACACGGTCGCCGAGATCACCAACCGCTTCGGCTGGACCGAGCGGGTCGGCGTGACCTTCCCCGGCGTCCTGAAGAAGGGCGTCGCGCACACCGCGGCCAACGTCGACAAGAGCTGGCTGGGCACGAACCTGGCCGCCGGCGTCGAGGAGCGGATCCCCGGCACCGTGCAGACGCTGAACGACGCCGACGCCGCCGGGATCGCCGAGATGCGCTACGGCGCCGGCCGCGGCCACGACGGCGTGGTGCTCATGCTCACCTTCGGCACCGGCATCGGCAGCGCGCTTTTCACCGACGGCGTCCTCGTGCCCAACACCGAGTTCGGCCACATCCAGGTCGACGGCGAGGACGGCGAGGCCCGCGCCTCGGCCTCGGCGCGGGAGCGGGAGGACCTGAGCTACCCGGAGTGGGCGCGCCGCGTCGACCGCTACCTCGACGTCCTCGAGGCGGGCCTGTGGCCCGACCTGATCATCGTCGGCGGCGGGGTGAGCAAGAAGTCGGACAAGTGGGTGCCGCTGCTGTCCACCCGGACGCCGGTCGTCCCCGCGCAGCTGCTCAACGACGCCGGCATCGTCGGCGCGGCGCTGGCCGCCGCCGAGCGCATCGGCCGCTGATCCGCGCGGCCCGGGGGGCCCGGTCACCCGGACCGGTGACGGCCGCGGGCGGGCCGACGCCCCCTCCGGGCGAGGTCGCGACGGCGAACGCGGTGGAACCGGACCGCGGCGTCGTTACAATGGAAGAGCCCCGCCCCGTCGCTCCAGCCGAGAGGCATCCCCCAGCCGCGCGCCGGTCAAACGCCGCGCAGGGCACCGGGGTCCCCCCTCGCGCCCGCCGACGCGGTCGAGGCCGCTACCCGGGAGCCGATCGGTCCCCCGGGGAACGGGACCCAGCACGGGAAGGAACCCTGAGTGCCCGCCGAAACGCCAGCACCGGACACCGCCGCCGCGAGCACCGCGAGTCGCTCGAGGACGGCCGCCGGCAAGGCCGCTCCCGCGGCCCGCAGCAAGAAGGCCCCGGCGAAGACCGGCACCACCAAGAGCCGTACCAAGCCCAGCATCGCCCCGTCGCCCGGCGCGGGTGAGGGCGGCGCCGTGCTGACCGCCGTCGCGACCGAGGACTCCGCGGTCGCCGTCGTCGACGGCGGGGAGGGTCTCAAGATCGACGAGACCGTCGTCGCCGGCCCCGACGGCCCTGAGAACGAGGCCGCCGCCGAGGAGACCGCCGAGGGCGGGGACTTCGAGTGGGACGACGAGGAGGAGTCCGAGGCGCTGCGGCAGGCCCGCAAGGACGCCGAGATGACCGCCTCGGCGGACTCGGTCCGGGCCTACCTCAAGCAGATCGGCAAGGTCGCGCTGCTCAACGCCGAGGAGGAGGTCGACCTCGCCAAGCGGATCGAGGCCGGTCTCTACGCGGCCGAGCGGCTGCGCCAGGTCGAGGAGGAGGGCCAGAAGCTCTCCCCGCAGATGCGCCGCGACCTCAACTGGATCGTCCGCGACGGCGAGCGCGCCAAGAACCACCTGCTGGAGGCCAACCTCCGCCTCGTGGTCTCCCTGGCCAAGCGCTACACCGGCCGCGGCATGGCGTTCCTGGACCTGATCCAGGAGGGCAACCTGGGCCTGATCCGCGCGGTCGAGAAGTTCGACTACACCAAGGGCTACAAGTTCTCCACGTACGCGACGTGGTGGATCCGCCAGGCGATCACCCGCGCCATGGCCGACCAGGCCCGCACCATCCGCATCCCGGTGCACATGGTCGAGGTCATCAACAAGCTCGGCCGCATCCAGCGCGAGCTGCTCCAGGACCTCGGCCGCGAGCCGACGCCGGAGGAGCTGGCCAAGGAGATGGACATCACCCCGGACAAGGTGCTGGAGATCCAGCAGTACGCCCGGGAGCCGATCAGCCTCGACCAGACCATCGGCGACGAGGGCGACAGCCAGCTCGGCGACTTCATCGAGGACTCGGAGGCCGTGGTCGCGGTCGACGCGGTGAGCTTCACCCTCATGCAGGACCAGCTGACCAGCGTCCTGCAGACGCTGTCGGAGCGGGAGGCCGGCGTCGTCCGGCTGCGGTTCGGCCTGACCGACGGCCAGCCGCGCACGCTCGACGAGATCGGCCAGGTCTACGGCGTGACCCGTGAGCGGATCCGCCAGATCGAGTCCAAGACCATGTCCAAGCTGCGGCACCCCAGCCGCTCGCAGGTGCTGCGCGACTACCTGGACTGAGCGAGGACGACCGACGACGGCCGGTGCCCCCTCGGGGCGCCGGCCGTCGTCGTGCGGCGGGGACGTGTGGTGCCGGTGTCTCCGGTGTGACCTCTGTTTCGGTGAGGTCACGATCTCACCCTCTGGTGCCGGGTGGGCGGTGTACGACCACACCGGACGGGTATCCGGCGTAGCGTTGGGGACGCAGAGAGCAGCAGCGGACCCACTGCCGGAGCAACCCGGCGCACGGAACCACGACAGACCGACCGACGACAGATCAGCACCACCCAGTGATGAGTCCCTGCTGGACCCACCGGCACCACCGGTCACGGGGTCCCCGCCACGACGGCGGGTCCCGCGGTCGACGCGCCGGCCCGGGAACACGGGAGGCCATCCTGGCGCTGTGCAGGAGGCCGATCCGCAGCCGCGGGTCCGTGCGGTAGAGAGCGAGTGATGACCCAGATGACCCAGACGCTGACGACGACCACGCCCGCCGACGACCTCGTCGTCCCCTTCCACTGCGACCGCTGCGGAGCGCTGGCCAAGGTGCGGGTCGTCCTCCCCAGCGGCAGCGACCTCGTGTTCTGCGGGCACCACGCCCGTGAGTACGAGGGCAAGCTGCGCGACATCGCCGCCGACATCATCGAGACCGACGGCGAGTAGCCCGACCTCACCCGATCGAGGCGCTATCGTCGCGTACAGCGATGAAGCCCTCACCCGACGCCGCCGCCGGTGTCCCCCGTTCGCGTGACGCGGACGAGGGCCCGGCGGCTCCGTCGTTCCCGGGTAGCACCGGTCGACGGCCACCCGAGGAACACCCCATGCCGCAGCAGCACGTGTCCGCCGACGAGACGACCCGTCTCGAGGACGCCGTCCCCGCCGCCCCCGAGCCGGCCCGTCCCGCGGAGCCGTCCGGCGAGGCCGGGGCCGACCGGGTGACGGCCGACGCGACGCCGGCCGACCAGGTGACGGCCGACCCGACGCCGGCCGACCAGGTGACGGCCGACGCGACGCCGGCCGACCCGACGCCGGCCCCCGGCGACACCCCGTCCCCGGCCGGGACCGCGGCGTCGGCAGCCGAGACCCCGGCAGCCGAGACCCCGGCCGCCGAGGCCCCGGACGCCGACGCCGGGCTCTCCGACGAGACCCGCCCGGTGCCCCGCGACCGGGGTCCCGTCCCGGCCGACCGCACGGCGCCCCCCGCGCCCGTCCTCGCCGGCGAGCCGGCCCCACCGGCGGAGCCCGCGCCGGCCGCGTGGGACCAGACCGCCGACATCCGCTTCGCCCCCGGGCAGGCGCCCGGCCAGGTCGCCGCCGCCTCCTCCCCGGACGCGGCCGCCGGCCGGCCCGGCGCGCAGCACACCACGACGCCCGTGGAGCACCTGCCGGCCCCCGCCGCGCCGGCGCCCGCGGCCGCGGACTCGACCGCGGTCCTCGGCGCGCCCCTCGACCCCACCGCCGCCGGTCCCGCGGCAGCGGGCCCCGCCCCCGCGCCCGGCGGGTCCGACGGTCCCCCGGGCGGCGGTGACGGCGCCGCTGCGGCACCCCGCCGGCCCTGGTGGCGGCGTCCCGCCGTCCTGGTCCCCGCCGCGGCGGTCGCCGTCCTCGGCGGCGCCTACGGGGTCGACGTGCTGGTGGCCGGCGACGACGTCCCGCGCAACACCGTGGTGGCCGGGGTGGACATCGGCGGCCTCTCCCCCGACGAGGCCGCTCGCGAGCTCGGGCAGCTGCAGGAGCGGATCTCCGCCGAGCACACGCTGCAGGCCGGCGAGGTGACCGCGCCGTTCCTGCCCGCCGAGGCCGGTGTCGCGCTGGACGTCGACGCGACCGTCGACGCCGCCTCCGGGCAGCCGCTCAACCCCTGGACCCGGCTGACCAGCTTCTTCACCGAGCGCGAGGTGGACCCGGTGCTCAGCGGTGAGGAGGCCGTCGTCGCCCGCGTCGACGCCCTCGCCAACGAGGTGGACCTGGTGCCGGTCGACGCCGGCATCGCCATCGAGGGCACCACCGCCACCGTCACCCCGCCCGTCGCGGGCAGCCTGCTCGACCGGGAGGGCGCGGTCGAGGCCATCGAGGCCGCGCTGGCCACCGGGGACCCCGCGGATCCGATCGAGCTGCCCGTCGAGGAGGTCCCGTTCGCGGTGACCGCCGAGGAGGCGCAGCGGGTCCTCGACGAGGTCGTCGCGCCGGGCCTGGCCGCGCCGGTGACGGTGGACAGCTCCGACGGCAGCGCCTCCGTCGAGGTGCCCGTCGAGGCCATCGCGGCCTCGCTGACCTTCACGCCGCAGGAGGACGGGCAGCTCGCCGTCGGCATCGACCCGGCGCGGCTGGCCGAGGCGATGGGCGAGGACCTCACCGCCTTCGGCGAGCCCGCGCAGGACGCCCGCTTCGAGGTGGTCGGCGGCGCCGTGCAGGTCGTCCCGTCGGTCGACGGCACGGGCATCGACCCCGCGTCGCTGGCGACCGCGCTGGTCGACGTCCTGCCCTCCCCCGCGCCGCGCGCGGTGACCGCCGAGCTTGGGCCGGTCCCGGCCGACCTGACGACCGAGGAGGCCCAGGCGCTGGGCATCCGCGAGGAGATCAGCAGCTTCACCACCTCGACGGGCAACAGCGCCAGCGGCACGAACATCCGCGTGGTCGCCGAGGAGGTCGACGGCGCCCTGGTGCTCCCCGGGGAGACCTTCAGCCTCAACACCTACACCGGACCGCGCGGCACCGCGCAGGGCTACGTGCCGGCCAACGTCATCAGCGGCGGGCAGCTGTCCACCGCCGTCGGCGGCGGGATCAGCCAGTTCGCCACCACGATGTTCAACGCGGTGTTCTTCGCCGGGCTCGAGGACGTCTACCACAAGCCGCACACGTTCTACATCAGCCGCTACCCCGCCGGGCGGGAGGCGACGGTCTTCGAGGGCCAGATCGACCTGCAGTGGCGCAACGACTCCGACACCGGCGTCTTCGTCGACACGCAGTGGGTGCCGGCCGCCGGCGGGGGCGGGTCGATCACCGTCACCTTCTACGGCACCAAGCGCTACGAGGTCGAGGCCGTCGAGGGCCCGCGGACCAACTACCGCTCGCCCCGGTCGCTGGAGAAGCCCGACGACGGGTCCTGCATCTCGCAGACCGGCGTCCAGGGCTTCGACGTGACCGTGACCCGGATCTTCCGCGACCTGCAGACCCGCGAGGAGATCCGCCGGGAGACGTTCAGCACCTCCTACGCGGCCGAGGACAACATCCGGTGCGTGCCGGTCGCCCCGGAGCCCGACCCGACCGCGCCGGACCCCAGCGCGCCGCCGGCGTCGGCCCCGGCACCGGCGCCGGGACCCGCCGGACGCCGGCCGGCCGGACGACGGGCCGCCTGACCGGGAGGGTCCCGCAGGCCGCGACACCCCTCGCCGTCCCGCTCCCCGCAGGTCCGGCGTGCACACTGGGCGGATGAGCGCCGTGCTGCCCGGGGGCTCCCCGGCGCACGCCGGCGAGCCCGCCGACCTCCCGCCGGAGGCCGGCCCGTCCGGCGGCACGCCGTCCGGCAGCACTCCGTCCGGCAGCACTCCGTCCGGCAGCACCGCCTCGGGTACCGGCCGGACCCGGTCGCCGTCCCGGTGGACGGCGCCGGTCCGGGTGCCGGCGCAGGTCCTGGGCCGGACGATCGCCAAGGCGTGGCAGGACCGCATCCTCGGGCTCTCGGGCGAGGCGGCGTTCTGGCAGGTGCTGGCCATCCCGCCGCTGCTCATCGCCCTGCTCGGGTCGCTGGGCTACCTCGGCGACTGGATCGGCGGCGACGCGGTCACGCGCATCGAGGACCAGCTGGTCGACGCCTCGGCCAACGCGCTGACCACCGACGTCGTCGACGACCTGGTGCGCCCGACGCTGGCCGACATCCTGGGTTCCGGGCGGCTGGACGTCGTCAGCCTCGGCTTCCTGCTCACCCTCTGGGCGGGCTCCTCGGCCACCGCGACGTTCATGAACACGATCGTCATCGCCTACGGCCAGCGCGACGTCCGCGGGCCGATCGCCACCCGCCTCATGGCGCTGTGGCTGTTCGTCGTGGGCCTGCTGCTGGCCGTCCTCACGCTGCCGCTGCTCGTGCTGGGGCCCGGCCTGCTCGTCGACCTCCTCCCCGCGGACTGGCAGGGGACGGCGACCGTCCTGGTGAACGCCGTCTACGGCCCCATCGTGCTGATCGGGCTGGTCCTGGGGCTCACCAGCTTCTACCACGTGATCCTGCCGCGCCGGCTGCCCTGGCGGCGGCACCTGCTCGGCACCCTGCTGGCCATCGGGTTCTTCGTCGTGGCGGCCACGCTGCTGCGGGTCTACATCGCCGACATCCTCGTCACCGCGCTCCCCTACGGCGCGCTCGCGACCCCGATCGCCGTCCTGCTCTTCTGCTTCTTCTTCGGCATGGCGATCCTGCTCGGCGCCGAGCTGAACGCCACCATCCAGGACCGCTGGCCGGCGCCGTTGCGGCGGCACGAGAAGCGGCGGCAGCAGCGGCGCGCCGAGAAGCTGGAGCGCGCCCGCCGCCTGGACGAGTTCTAGCCGTTCACTCCTTGCGGAGCTGCTCGTAGATCTCCTTGCAGGCGGGGCAGACCGGGCTGCCCGGCTTCGGGCTCTTGGTCACCGGGAAGACCTCACCGCACAGCGCCTCCACCAGCGTGCCCATGACCGCGCTCTCGGCGATCTTGTTCTTGCGCACGTAGTGGAAGACCTCGTTGGCGTTGCCGGTGTCGCCCTCGCGGACGTCGGGCTTCTCGAGGAGGTCGGTGCTGCTCACGACAGGCTCCCAGGATCGGGGGGACGGGGCTCGTCCGGAGGTCCGGACACCGCCGTCCATGATGACAGGGTGACAGCACCACTCCCCTCCCCTCCGCTCCAGGTGTCCTCCGAGGTCGCCGACGCGCTCGCCTCCGGCGCCCCCGTCGTCGCGCTGGAGAGCACCCTGCTCGCGCACGGCCTGCCCCGCCCCGACAACCGGGCCGCGGCCGACGAGGTGGAGGCCGCCGTCCGCGCCGGCGGCGCCGTGCCCGCGACCATCGCGGTGCTGGACGGCGTCCCCCACGTGGGCCTGACCCCCGAGCAGGTCGACCGGGTCTGCGCCGACCCCGACCTGGCCAAGCTCGGTGTCCGCGACCTGCCCGTGGCCGCCGCCCTCGGCCTGTCGGGCGCCACCACCGTCTCCAGCACGGCCCTGCTGGCCGAGCGCGCCGGCATCGGGCTGTTCGCCACCGGCGGCCTGGGCGGCGTGCACCGCCAGTCGGTCGACACCTTCGACGAGTCCGCCGACCTCACCGCGCTGTCGCGGACCTCGCTGGCCGTCGTCTGCGCGGGGGTGAAGTCCATCCTCGACGTCCCGGCCACCCTCGAGCGGCTGGAGAGCCTGTCGGTCACCGTCATCGGCTACCGCACCCGCAGCTTCCCCGGCTTCTACGTGGCCGACTCGGGCTCGCCGCTGGACTGGTCGGTCGAGGACCCCGCCCAGGCCGCTGCCGTGCTCGCCGCGCGGCGCCGGCTGGCTCCGGGGGCCGTCGTCGTCGCCAACCCGCTGCCGGTCGACGAGCAGCTCGACCCCGAGCTGCACGACCGCGTCATCGCCGACGCGCTGGCCGCCGCCGAGGCCGCCGGGGTGCGCGGCAAGGGCGTCACCCCGTTCGTCCTCGACCACCTGCACCGCGCCAGCGCCGGCGCCACCCTCGAGGTCAACGTGCGGCTGGTGCTGCGCAACGCCGAGCTCGCCGGCCGCATCGCCGCCGCGCTGGCCGCGCTGCCGGCCTGAGCGCCGTGCGACCGGTCGTGGTCGTCGGCGACGTCGCCACCGACGTCGTCGCCGTCCTCTCCGGCGAGCCGGCGCCCGGGTCCGACCGGCCGGCTGCCATCCGGAGCCGCGGCGGCGGCGCCGGCGCGAACGTCGCCGTGCACCTGGCCAGGCAGGGCGTCCCGGTGACCTTCGCCGGCTGCGTGGGGGCGGACCCCGCCGGCGCCGCGCTGGTGGCCGAGCTCGCCGCGGCCGGGGTGGACGTCGCGGTGCGGACCGTGGCCGGCGGCGTCACCGGCACCATCGTCAGCCTCGTCGAGCCCGGCGGGGAGCGCAGCATGCTCGCCGACCGCGGCGCGAACCTCGACCTCGCGCCGGACGACGTGCCGTCCCCGGCGGCCGGGGGGCACCTGCACCTGTCGGGCTACACGCTGCTGGACCCGCGGCCGCGTGCCGCCGGGCTCGCCGCGCTGGCCGCGGCCGCGGCGGGCGGGGCCACGACCTCGGTCGACCCGGCCTCCACCGGGCCGCTGGCCGCCCACGGGGTCGACCGCTGGCTGGCCGACACCGCGGGCGTGACGCTGCTGCTGCCCAACGCCGACGAGGCGCGGCTGCTCACCGGCTGCGCGGACGTCACCGACGCCGCGCGCGCCCTGGCCGCGCGGCACGCCGCGGTCGCGGTCACCCTGGGCGCCGAGGGAGCGCTGTGGTGCGCCGGGGACGCCCTGGTGCACCGGCCGGCGCCGGCGACGGCGGTGGTCGACACGACCGGCGCGGGCGACGCCTTCACCGCCGGTCTGCTCGCGGCCTGGCTGGCCGACGGGGACGCGGACCCTGCCCGCCTGCTCCACCGCGGCGCGGCCGTGGCCGCCGAGGTGGTGCGGCGTCCGGGCGCCCGCTGACCGGCCAACCGTGACCTGATCGTGACCGGAACTGAGGCTAGGGTGCCCTAAGTTCGGTGAGCCTCACCTCTCCATCTCCGGATGGGCGGCGGCCCACTCCCCCCGGGCCGCGAGGTGCCGACCGCCCGGCGCGCACCGCGCCGTCCCCCGACCGGAAGGACCCCATGCGCCGCGCCCCGCGCCTCGCCGCGCTCACCACCGCCGCCCTGATGGTGGGCGGCCTCGCCGCCTGCGGCGACGACTCGTCGGACGACGCCTCCGGCGGCGGCGACACGATCACGATCGAGCACGCCTTCGGCACCACGACGATCGAGGGCACCCCCGAGCGCGTGGCCACGGTGCAGTGGGCCAACCACGAGGTCCCGCTGGCCCTCGGCGTCGTCCCGGTCGGCATGGCCGCGGCCAACTTCGGCGACGACGACGGCGACGGCCTGCTGCCGTGGGTCTCCGAGCGGCTCGAGGAGCTGGACGCCGAGACCCCGGTGCTGTTCGACGAGACCGACGGCATCGACTTCGAGGCGGTCGCCGACACCGAGCCCGACGTCATCCTGGCCGGCTACTCCGGGCTGACCCAGGAGGACTACGACACCCTCAGCGAGATCGCCCCGACCATCGCGTTCCCCGAGGCGCCGTGGGCGACCCCGTGGCGGGAGATGATCGAGATCAACGCCGCGGGCATGGGCATGGCCGAGGAGGGCGAGCAGCTCGTCGCCGACCTCGAGGCCGAGATCGCCGACACCGTCGCGCAGTACCCGCAGCTCGAGGGCCGCTCGACGATGTTCCTCACCCACGTCGACACGACCGACCTGAGCGAGGTCAGCTACTACACGCCGTTCGACACCCGCAGCGCCTTCTTCGAGGACCTGGGCCTGGCCACCCCGGCCAGCGTCGCGGCCGCGGCGACCGACCCCGAGCAGTTCTCGGGGACCATCAGCGCCGAGCAGATCGACACGCTGGACGACGTCGAGATCATCGTGACCTACGGCGACCAGGAGCTGGTCGACGCGCTCAGCGGCGACCCGCTGCTGTCGCAGATGCCGGCCGTCGCCAACGGCGCGATCGTCCTGCTGCCCGACACCCCGCTGGGCACCGCCGCGAACCCGACCCCGCTGGCGATCTCCTGGGTGCTCGAGGACTACGTGGGCCTGCTCGCCGCGGCCGCCGACAAGGCCGGGTCCCCGGCCGCGTGATCCCCGCTCCGTGACCTCGGTCCACCCCGTCCCGACCCCGGCCGCCGCCACCCGGCGACGTCCGGGGTCGGTCCGGTTCCTGTGGCTGCTCGTCGTCCTCTCGGTCCTGGTCCTGCTCGCGGCCGCCTCGGTGGCGATCGGCTCGCGCGGGGTCGGCTGGTCCGACGTCCTCGCCGCGCTCGGCGGGTCCTCGGAGACCATCGAGGAGGCGGCGGTCACCAAGCGCATCCCCCGCACCGTGCTGGCCGTCCTGGTCGGCGGGGCGCTCGGGCTCGCCGGCGCGGTCATGCAGGGCGTGACGCGCAACCCCCTGGCCGACCCGGGCGTCCTGGGCATCAACATGGGCGCCTCGCTGGCCGTCGTCGCCGGCATCGCCTGGTTCGGGCTCTTCACCGCGACCAGCATCGTCTTCACGGCGATCTCCGGCGCCGCCCTCGCGGCGGTCTTCGTCTACGCCGTGGGCTCGCTGGGCCGCGGCGGCCCGACGCCGCTCAAGCTGGCCCTGGCCGGGGCCGCCACCTCCGCCGCGCTGACGTCGTTCATCACCGCCATCGCGCTGCCCCGGGGCGACATCGCCGCCAGCGTGCAGTCCTTCCAGGTCGGCGGCGTCGGGGGCGCCACCTTCGACACCATCACCCCGGTGCTGCCGTTCCTGGTGACCGGCCTGGCGGTCAGCCTGCTCTCGGCCCGCAGCCTCAACTCCCTGGCGCTGGGCGACGAGCTGGCGGCAGGGCTCGGCGAGCGCGTCGCCCGGGCCCGCGCGCTTGCGGCGTTCGGCTC
The DNA here is from genome assembly GCF_054050735.1 of Blastococcus sp. SYSU D00813. Taxonomy (NCBI): domain Bacteria; kingdom Bacillati; phylum Actinomycetota; class Actinomycetes; order Geodermatophilales; family Geodermatophilaceae; genus Blastococcus; species Blastococcus sp. SYSU D00813. The sequence continues at coordinate 76,203 of NZ_JBJGZX010000008.1, read as the reverse complement.
GGTGGTGCTCTGCGGCGCGGCGACCGCGGTCGCCGGCCCCATCTGGTTCGTCGGGCTCGTGGTGCCGCACCTGTGCCGGCTGCTGGTCGGCGTGGACCACCGGTGGCTGCTGCCCTTCTCGGCCCTGGCCGGCTCCTGCCTGCTGGTCGCCTCCGACGTGCTCGGCCGCGTCGTGGCCCGCCCGAGCGAGCTCGACGTCGGCATCATCACCGCGCTGGTGGGCGCGCCGTTCTTCATCGCCGTCGTCCGCCGGCAGAAGGTCCGGGAGCTGTGACCGCCGTCGTCCCCGCCCCGCCCGCCACCGTCGAGGCGGTCGCCCGCGACCGGGTCCGCCGTTCCTCCCGCCGCCGGCTGGTGATCACCGTCCTGTCGGTGCTCGTCGTCGCGACGTTCGTCCTGACCCTGATGGTCGGGCGGACGTCCTACCCCATCGACGAGGTCGTCCGGGTGGTCCTGGGCGAGCGCGTGCCCGGCGCCACCTTCACGGTCGGGCGGCTGCGGCTGCCCCGCGCGGTCCTCGCCGTCGTCGCCGGGCTGAGCTTCGGCCTGGCCGGCGTCACCTTCCAGACGATGCTGCGCAACCCGCTGGCCAGCCCGGACGTGATCGGCATCAGCTCGGGCGCCAGCGCGGCCGCCGTCATCGGCATCGTCGTCCTGTCGCTGGACGGGGCGACCGTCTCCACGCTGGCCGTCGCGGCGGCCCTCGGGGTCGCGCTGGTGATCTACGGCCTGGCCTCCAGGGGCGGGGTCGCCGGCACCCGCCTGATCCTCATCGGCATCGGCGTCGGCGCCATGCTCAACAGCGTCATCCAGTACGTGCTGACCAAGGCCGGGCAGTGGGACTACCAGGAGGCGCTGCGCTGGCTGACCGGCAGCCTCAACGGCGCCACGTGGACGGCGGTGCTGCCCGCACTGGTCGCGCTGGTGGTGCTCGGTCCGCTGCTGCTCACGCAGACGAGGGACCTGTCGGCGCTGCAGCTGGGCGACGACACCGCCGCCGCGCTCGGCGTCCGGGTCGAGCGCACCCGGCTGGTCGCCATCGTCTGCGCGGTCGGCCTGGTCGCCTTCGCCACGGCCGCCTGCGGGCCGATCGCGTTCGTGTCGTTCCTCGCCGGGCCGATCGCCGCGCGCGTCGTCGGGCCCAACGGCTCCCTGCTGGTGCCCGCCGCGCTGGTCGGGGCGCTGCTGGTGCTGGTGGCCGACCTCGTCGGGCAGTTCGCGCTGGGCACGCGCTACCCGGTGGGCGTCGTCACCGGCGTGCTGGGCGCGCCGTACCTCATCTACCTGATCATCCGCACGAACCGGGCCGGAGGCTCACTGTGACCGCCACCCACTCGCTCACCGCCGAGGAGCTCACCCTCGCGTACGGCGAGCGCACGGTGATCGAGGGCCTGGACCTCGCCGTCCCCGCCGGCCGCATCACGGCGATCGTCGGCGCCAACGCCTGCGGCAAGTCGACGCTGCTGCGGTCGATGTCGCGGCTGCTGTCGCCGCGGGCCGGGCAGGTCCTGCTCGACGGCCGGGCGGTGCACCGGATGCCGGCCAAGGAGCTGGCCCGCACGCTCGGGCTGCTCCCCCAGTCGCCGATCGCCCCCGAGGGCATCACCGTCGCCGACCTCGTCGGCCGCGGCCGGCACCCGCACCAGGGGGTCTTCTCCCGGTGGAGCCGGGAGGACGACGCCGCGGTGGCCGCCGCCCTCGAGGCGACCCAGACGGTCGCGCTGGCCGACCGGGCGGTCGACGAGCTGTCCGGCGGACAGCGGCAGCGGGTGTGGATCGCGATGGCCCTGGCCCAGCAGACCGACCTGCTGCTGCTGGACGAGCCGACCACGTTCCTCGACGTCGCCCACCAGGTCGAGGTCCTGGACCTGCTGACCGACCTGAACCGCACCCGCGGAACGACGATCGTCATGGTCCTGCACGACCTGAACCTGGCGGCGCGCTACGCCGACCACCTGGTCGCCATGGCCCAGGGGCGGGTGCACGCCGTCGGCACGCCGACGGAGGTGCTCACCGAGGAGTGCGTGCGCGCGGTCTTCGGGCTCGACAGCCGGGTGGTCCTGGACCCCACGTCGGGCGCGCCGCTGATGCTGCCGCTGGGCCGCCACCACGTGACGACCCCGGCGGAGGTCTCCCCGCGCGGCTGAGCCGGCCCCGGGCTAGTGCTCGATGACCCGGCCCGGCTCGATGGCCCGGCGGGTGGCGGCCGGGTCGTCGAGGATCCGGTCCGGCGCCGGCGGGCGGTAGCGGTTGGGGTCGATCTTCTTCTTCGGCGGCCGGTCGTTGGCCATGACGACGGCGACCCACGGCAGCACCGTGCCCAGGACCGCGAAGGCGATCGCCAGCCACAGGATCTGGTAGAACGCCGCCGCCAGCACGACGCTGACCAGGCGGACCGCCATGGTGATCACGTAGCGGCGCTTCCGGGCGGCGTGCTGCTCGGCGAGGCTCGGCGCCGCCTCGGTGATCAGCACCGGCTCTGCTCGCCGGAGTCGTGCGAACTGCTCGCTGGAGGCCACGGGTGCCCTTCCCTGGACCGGCCGGGGGTGGTGGCGAGGAGTCGGCGAGCATGTCCGTCGGCCCCGGAGCCCCCGGCTCCTGGCGCCCATCGTGCCACCCGATCGCGCACGATGCAGGTGCCTCCGGGGCCTTTCTGCGAGCCCGGTCAGGACGCCGCGGCGGTCTTCGCGGCCTGCTTCTTCTCCTGCTTGGTGCGGCGCACCTCGGCCAGCGACTCCGGGCCGGTGATGTCGGCGACCGAGCGGCGCGACCCCTCCTCGCCGTACTCGCCGGCGGCCTCCCGCCAGCCCGCCGGGGTGACCCCGTACTGCTTGCCGAGCAGCGCCACGAAGATCTTCGCCTTCTGCGCACCGAAGCCGGGCAGCTCCCCGACCCGCCGGAGGAGGGCCTCCCCGTCCGGGGCGTCGGCCCACAGCGCCTCGGCCCGGCCGTCGTAGCGCTCGACCAGCAGCCGGCACACCGCCTGGGCGCGGGCGGCCATCGAGCCCGGGTAGCGGTGCACCGCGGGCGGGCCCTGGAACCAGGCGGCCACGCGCTCGGGGTCGGTGTCGGCGATCTGCGCCGCCGAGAGCGTCTCCACGCCCATCCGGTCGGCGAGCAGCCGCGGACCGGAGAACGCCCGCTCCATGGGGAACTGCTGGTCGAACAGCATCCCGAGGAGGAGGGCCAGCGGGTCGCGGCCGAGCAGCTCGTCGGCGCGCGGGTCCTGGGTCAGGGTCAGGGTCGGCACACGGGAGATGGTGCCGTAGGGCCGACCATGCGCAACCACCCGCCAGAAGGAGCGCCTCCCAGGCGGGGCGGGTGCCCCCTGTCTCCGACGGAGCCAGGCGGCACGGGCGGGCGGGACCGACCCCTACGCGAGAGTCAGGGGGAGTGGCTGGCACCTCCCGGCTGGGCTCCGACACCGTCGACCTCGGTCCGCATCCGCTGACCACTCCCTCGGCCCAGCTGCTCACCACGACACCGAGACGGAGCTCCGCGGCAGGAACCGGTCCCGGTGTCGTCCGCACGCGGAGCTCCTCCAGGCGACCACGACCGGCGCAGCGGAGCGCCGTCAAGCGGCTCAGCCGGGTTGCCGGACGAACCCCCGAGCGGCGTCGGCGGCCTGTTGCGCGACGTTGACCGCCTCGGTCACCGCCCGTCCGTGCGCTCCGCTCACGCGGAAGCGCGCCATGCGGGCGATCGCTGCCGGTGCGGGCGGCAAGTGGCCGAGCTGCGTCATCATCCCGAGGTCGTCACGCACGGCGATGTGTTCGGCGAACAGCCCGTCGCGGAGACGGTAGATGTGGCACTGGCGAACGGCGAAGGACCGTCCGGTGGGCGGGAAGGCGACCGGCTCAGCCCCGGGCGGGAAGACGACGAACGGGCCGGTCTGGCGCCCGCGCATCCAGACATGGGTGATGACCCGCTCGTCGTCGGCCGCGGTCTCGATGAGCTCGAAGCCGAAGCCGGGCCAGGCCAGGCGCAGCCATGCGCTGCTGGCCATGAAGCCCGGGAGGCCGACTTGGGCGCAGGCCGGTGGCTCGTCGGTGGACATGTGATTGACGGCTTCGGGGTGCAAGGTCCGGGCCAGGAGCTCCTGATCTCCGGCCGCGAACGCCCTGAAGCACTCGTCTGCCATGCGAACGGCATCCATAGGTCCTCCTCCGGCGCCGCCCCGACGGACGGCGGAGCCTGCAGGATGGCGGCTGCAGGAGGTGCTCGACAGGGGAGGAGTGCCCCGCCGTCCGGACGGTGGCTCGCCTGGTGGGGACGCCCAAGCAGGGAGCTGCCCCGACGCGTCAGCGCAGGTCGACGAGCCTGGTCCTGACTACCTGTGCTGCGCAGCGGCGTCCTGGCGGGTGTGGACGCGGGCACCGGTCGGGACACCGCGGCTCGCTCGCTGCTGCCCTCTCCGCCGCTCGTGGTTCGGAGATCGGTGAGCGCGACCCCCCGGCGCGGCCGTCGCTCCGTGCCCTCAGCCTCCGTGCCCTCCCACACGACGGCGACGTCGCTGCCGCCCTGTGGCTGTGTCAGGCACCCCGACGAGCAGGGCCAGCGGGTCGCGGCCGAGCGACCCGTCGACGCGCGGGGCCCGGGTGCGGCGGAGGTCGGGCGCCGCGCCATCCAGCCCGACTCGCCCGCTCGGGCCGCCGCTCAGCCGGCCAACCGGAGGAGCGCCGCGCGGATCTGCGCGGCGTCCATCGGGTCGGTGGACAGGGCGCTGTGCAGCACCAGGCCCTCCACCAGGGCGTCCGCCTCGCGGGCGGTCACCGGGTCCAGGTGCCGCTCGAGGCTGCGGCGGCTGCGCGACATCCTGTCCTGCGTGACCGTGCGCAGGGCCGGGTCGCGCGCCGCCGCGGTGTAGAGCTCCACGGCGAGGACGAGGTCCCGGCCGGAGGCCGGCAGGTCGCAGGTGAGGTGGTCGGCCAGCGCGTCCAGCGCCGCTGTACGGTCCGAGGCGGCCCGCATGCGCTCGTCCAACCGGGCCGCGACGGCGTCGACGTGCCGGGTGAACGCCGCGGCCAGCAGCCCCGATGGTGATCGCCCACGGCGCCCAGCAGCTCCTCGAGCAGCCGCCGGCGGAGCGGGCCCCCCGGTCAGGGAGCCGAAGTGGTAGGTCAGCGAGCCCAGGGGTCGCCGGCGAGCATCCGCTCGCGCATGGTGCGGGGGTCGTCGGGGGCGGGCAGTGAGGTCAGAGGAACGACCGTACGCAACGGCGGGACCGGGCAGCCGGCTCCGGCCCCGGCGAGGATGGGCCGGTGCGCGCGGTCGTGAGCAGGGTCGTCTCAGCGGCTGTGACGGTGGAGGACGCCGTCGTCGGCGAGATCGGCCGGGGACTGCTGGCGCTGGTCGGCGTCGGGCGGGAGGACGACGCCGCCCGGGCGCGCGAGCTGGCCCGCAAGGTGCACGAGCTGCGGGTCTTCCCCTCCGAGGAGGGCGCTGTCTCGGCCGCCGACCTGGGCCTGCCCGTCCTCGTCGTCAGCCAGTTCACGCTCTACGGCGACACGAGGAAGGGCCGCCGTCCGTCCTGGACCGACGCGGCGCCCGGCGACGTGGCCGAGCCGCTGGTCGACGAGGTGGTCGCCGAGCTGCGGCGGCGCGGCGCGACGGTGGCCACCGGGGTGTTCGGCGCGCGGATGCTGGTCTCCTCGGTCAACGAGGGACCGATGACCCTGCTGCTCGAGGTCTGAACTCCCACTCGTGTAGTTCGACCCGCCTCAGGCGGGGTACGGACCGGTGACGCAACACACGTCCTGTGGGTTGGCTGTGAACGGTCCTGTTGTGGAACACCGAGGCCCGTCGCCGCCGTTAGACAGGGCGTACCACACAGACGAGAACAGCGAGGGCGGCCGGCCGGCACCGGGGCCCTCACATTCGACGCCCGGTCGCCCAGCCGCCATCGACGTCCGGCAGGGCATCCGAACCAGAGGCAAGGACGAAGACACATCGTGACGCTGCTGCAGTCTTCCCCCAACGACGCCCTCGAGGTCCGCTCGCCGCGCCGCGAGCCCGACACCAGCGGCCTGGTGTCCACCGACCTCGTGCGCGTGTACCTGAACACCATCGGCAAGACCGCGCTGCTCACCGCCGAGCAGGAGGTCGAGCTCGCCAAGCGCATCGAGGCGGGCCTGTACGCCGAGCGGCTGCTCACCGAGCGGCAGCTCACCCCCTCGCTCCAGCGCGACTACAAGGCCCTGGCCGCCGACGGCAAGGCCGCCAAGCGGCACCTGCTGGAGGCCAACCTCCGGCTCGTGGTGTCGGTGGCCAAGCGCTACACCGGCCACGGCATGACGTTCCTGGACCTCATCCAGGAGGGCAACGTCGGCCTGATCCGTGCGGTCGAGAAGTTCGACTACACCAAGGGCTTCAAGTTCTCGACCTACGCGACGTGGTGGATCCGCCAGGCGATCACCCGCGCCATGGCCGACTCCGGCCGCACGATCCGCCTGCCCGTCCACCTGGCCGAGCAGGTCAACAAGGTCGTGCGCACCCGCCGCCGGATCCACCAGGAGCTGGAGCGGGAGCCCACCGCCGAGGAGCTGGGCCTCGAGCTGGACATGACGCCCGAGCGGATCACCGAGCTGCTCGAGTACAGCCGCGACCTGGTCAGCCTCGACCAGACCGTCGGTGCCGACGAGGAGTCCCGGCTCGGGGACTTCATCGAGGACGCCGACGCCGCGGTCGCCGAGGACGCCGTCGCCTTCCAGATGATGAAGGGCGACGTCCGGAACGTGCTGCAGACGCTGGAGGAGCGCGAGCGCGACGTCGTCGTCCTCCGCTTCGGCCTCGACGGCGGCCAGCCCCGGACGCTCGAGCAGATCGGCAAGCAGTTCGGCCTGTCCCGCGAGCGGGTCCGGCAGATCGAGCGGGAGACGATGGCCAAGCTGCGCGACCCGCAGCGCGCCGACGCCCTGCGCGACTACCTGGCCTGATCCCGGGTCCGCGAGAGCCCGTCACCCCGTCCGGGGTGGCGGGCTCTCGCCGTCCCCGGCCGCGACGACCAGCTCACCCGGTCACGGCGACGGTCAGACGCCGGGTGAGCGCATCCGGCGGGGGCCGGGGTCGACGCGGGCGGTCGGCTGCCCGACGCGGGCGGTCGCGCCGGCGATGACCAGCGAGCGCCCGCCGTGCCAGGGCTCCGCCGGGCCGACGATCACCGGGTCCAGCGTCAGCGACAGCACCTCGGGCAGATCGTCGGCCAGCCGCGCCACGCGCAGCAGCAGGTCCTCCAGGGCGGCGACGTCGACCGGCTCCGAGCCCCGCCACCCGTTGAGCAGCGGCCACGCCCGCGGCGCCCGCACCAGCTCGGCGGCGTCGAGGTCGGTCAGCGGCAGCGTCCGGTAGGCCCGGTCGCCCAGCAGCTCGGTGGCCACGCCGCCGACGCCGAAGCTGACCAGCGCGCCGAAGGACGGGTCGTCGACGATCTCCACGACGGTCGCCACCCCCGGCGCCGCCATCTCCTGCACGATCACCGGGTCGCCGGCCGGGATGGCACGGAACGCCGCCCGGACCGCCGCGGCGTCGGTCAGGTCCATCCGCACCCCGCCGAGGTCGGTGCGGTGGCGCAGCCACGGCGCCGTGGACTTCAGCACCACCGGGTAGCCGATCGCGTCGGCGGCCGCCGCGGCCTCGGCGTCGCTGGTGGCGGTGCGGGTGCGCAGCAGCGGCAGCCCGTAGGCGCCGAGCAGCCGGATGAGCTCGTCGTCGGTGAGCACCCGCCCCTCCGGCGTCTCGGCCAGCACGCCCTGCACCAGCGCGCGGGCCGCCGGCTCGCGGACGTCGGCCAGCTCCGGCAGCTCGCCCACCGGACGGCGCCGCCACCGCGCGTACTCGGCGACCTTCGCCAGCGCGATCACCGCCCGCTCCGGCGTCGAGTACGACGGCACCGAGCCGCGCGCGGGCGAGCCGTCCTCGCCGGGCACGGTCAGCTCCGGCGGGATCCCCTCCGTGGAGAGGAAGGTGGCCACCACCGGCTTCGGCGAGGTCCGCGCCACCTCCAGCAGGGCCCGGCCGAACTGCTCGGCGTGCTGCGCCAGCGGCGGCAGGAAGACCGCCACCACCGCGTCGACGGCGTCGTCCTCGACCTCCCGCCGCAGCGCGGCGGCGAACGCCCCGGGTCCGGCGGTGGTGCCGACGTCGACCGGCACGTCGTGGGCCAGCTCGAGGCCCTCCTCGAGGACGGCGTCGGCGACCAGCACGCCCAGCGCCGTCGAGTTGCCGACGATGGCGACCCGGTCGCCGGCCGGCAGCGGCTGGTGCGCCAGCAGCGTGCCGACGTCGAACAGCTGCGCGAGCGTCTCCACCCGGATGACCCCGGCCGAGGCGAACAGCGCCGCGACCGACTCCTCCGGCACCGCGACCGACGTGCCCGCCAGGCCCGCCGTCATCCGCACGTGCCGGCCGCTCTTGACCGCGACCACCGGCTTGGTGCGCCCCACCGAGCGGGCCAGCCGGGCGAACTTGCGCGGGTTGCCGAAGCTCTCCAGGTGCAGCAGCACGACCTCGGTACCGGGGTCGGTGGCCCAGTACTGCAGCAGGTCGTTGCCGCTGACGTCGGCGCGGTTGCCGGCCGAGACGAAGCTGGACAGCCCGATGTTGCGGGCCCGCGCCCGTTCCAGCAGCGCCACGCCCAGCGCCCCGGACTGGGCGAAGAAGCCGACCCGGCCGCGGCCGGGGACCTGCGGCGCGAGGCTGGCGTTGAGCCGCACCGACGGGTCGGTGCTGACCAGCCCCAGACAGTTGGGGCCGACGACCCGCATGCCGGAGGCGCGCGCGGCGCTGACCAGCGCCCGCTCGCGGGCCCGCCCCTCCTCCCCCGACTCGCCGAAGCCGCCGGAGATGACCACCAGGCCGTGCACCTTCTTGCGCCGGGCGGCCTCGACCACCCCGGCGACCTCCTCGGCGGGGACCGCCACGACGGCGAGGTCGACGTCGCCGGGGATGTCCTCCAGCCCGGCGTAGGCGGGCACGCCGCGCACGTGCCGGGCGCCGGGGTTGACCGGGTAGACCGGGCCGTCGAACCCGTACGCCAGCAGGTGCCGCAGGACGGCGTTGCCGATCTTGCCCTCGTCGTTGCTGGCGCCCACGACGGCCACCGACGAGGGCGTGAGCAGCCGGGCGATCGACCGGGACTCGCTGCGCTGCTCGCGCTCCGAGGCCACGGCCAGCGCCGCCTCGGTCGGTGCGATTGGGAACGCCAGGTGGACGACGCCCTCCTCGTAGGTGCGGGTGGGCGTGTAGCCGGCGTCGAGGAAGACCCGGACCATCCGGTTGTTCTGCGCCAGCACCTCCGCGACGAACCGCTTGATCCCGCGCTCCAGCGCCGCGGCCGCCAGGTGCTCGAGCAGCACCGAGCCCAGCCCGCGGCCCTGGTGGGCGTCCTCGATGAGGAAGGCGACCTCGGCGTCGTCGGTGTCGGGGTAGCGGTCGTAGCGACCGACGCCGATCAGCTGGTCGCCCAGCAGCAGCACGAAGGCGACGCGGTTGTCGTGGTCGACGTGGGTGAACCGGCGCAGGTCGCGCTCGCTCAGCCGCTTCACCGGGCCGAAGAACCGGTAGTAGCGGGTCTGGTCGGAGCTGCGCTCCATGAGGCCCTCGAGGCCGGCGGCGTCGCTGGGCCGGATGGGGCGCAGGTGCACCGTGCCGCCGTCGGCGGCCACGATGTCGGCCTCCCAGTGCGCGGGCGGACGTGGTTCGTCGTCAGGGGTCACATCGGCCTCCGGCCGCCCAGCAGCGCCCTCGGCCCCGTCCCGAGGCTCGCCGCCAGCTCGCGAGTGGTGAGGAGGACGGGGTCCTCAGTCACGGGGGTCGTCCGGGTCCAGGCCGAAGTACGGGTAGGAGGCGCGGCGGGTGCGCAGGATGGCCCGGTCCACGCGGGACTCGGTGAACGGGTCCCAGTGGGCGAAGCCGGTGTAGCCCCCCTCGGTCATGTGCGTGGGCGGCCGGGCCCGCAGCCCGCGCCGGACGACGTCCTCCCGCCACGACCCGGGGATCTCCGTGGCCGGGTCCAGCGGGTCGCCGCCGGCCTCGGCGAGCAGGTGCGTCCAGGCCCGCGGCACGCACCGCACCAGCCCGTACCCGCCGCCGCCGAGGGCGACCCACCGCCCGTCGCACAGCTGGTGGGCGAGGTCGTGCAGCGCCCGGTAGCTGGCCCGCTGGCCGTCGACGGTGAGCCCCAGGTCGGCCATCGGGTCCTCGTGGTGGGCGTCGCAGCCGCACTGGGTGACCAGGATCTGCGGCTGGAAGGCCTTCAGCGCGCCGGGGACCACCGCGTGGAACGCCCGCAGCCAGCCCGAGTCGTCGGTGCCGTTGGGCAGCGCGAGGTTCACCGCGCTGCCCAGCGCCTTGTCCGGGTCGCCGGTCTCCTCCGGGAAGCCGGTCCCCGGGAACAGCGTGAGGGGGGTCTGGTGGATGCTGATCGTCAGCACCCGCGGGTCGTCGTAGAAGGCGGCCTGGACGCCGTCGCCGTGGTGCACGTCGACGTCGACGTAGGCGATCCGCTCGTACCCCTGCGCGAGCAGCCAGGCGATGGCCACCGCGGCGTCGTTGAACACGCAGAAGCCCGACGCCCGGTCGCGCATGGCGTGGTGCAGGCCGCCGGCGATGTTGACCGCGTGCTGCGCCGACCCCTCGTGCACCATGCGGGCGGCCTGGACGCTGCCGCCGGTGATCAGCGCCGCGGCGTCGTACATGCCCGCGAAGATCGGGTTGTCGTCGGTGCCCAGGCCGTGGCCGACGCCGTGGTCGGCCGGCGCGCGCCGCACGGCCTCCAGGTACGCCGGGTCGTGGACCAGCGTGAGCAGCTCCTCGTCGGCCGGCGCCGGCTTCACCACGGTGACCCGGTCGCCGGAGAGGACGCCGAGGCCGTCGGCCAGCCGCACCGTGAGGTCGAGCCGCACCGGGTGCATGGGGTGCTCGCCGCCCATCGTGTAACCGAGCAGCGCGTCGTCCCAGATCACGGCGAGCGAGTCGCTCATGCGCCGTCCTCCTCGCCGGTCGTGCGGGCCGCGCGCCCGCTGTCGGGCCCGGTCCCGGGGTGCCCGACGCTACCGCCGGGAATCCGGCGTGGCGTGGCGCCGTTCACCTGCTCCGGCGAGCCCGGGAAGTCGGTGCCCGCCCGTACGATGGGCGGTGACACGGAGGAGAGCTGTGAACGACCTGATCGACACCACGGAGATGTACCTCCGCACCATCTTCGAGCTCGAGGAGGAGGGGGTCGTCCCCCTCCGTGCCCGCATCGCCGAGCGCCTGCACCAGAGCGGTCCCACCGTGAGCCAGACGGTGGCCCGCATGGAGCGCGACGGCCTGCTCACCGTCGAGGGCGACCGGCACCTGCAGCTGTCCGAGGAGGGCCGCCGGCTGGCGACCGCGGTCATGCGCAAGCACCGCCTGGCCGAGTGCCTGCTGGTCGACGTCATCGGCCTGGAGTACGCCGACGTCCACGAGGAGGCCTGCCGCTGGGAGCACGTCATGAGCGAGGCGGTGGAGAAGAAGCTCCTCGCCCTGCTCGGCAACCCGACGGTCTCCCCCTTCGGCAACCCCATCCCCGGGCTCGACGAGCTCGGCGGCGAGTCCCCGGCGGCGCCGGTCGGCGGCGAGACCTCGGCGGTGCTCGACGCGCTGACCCTGCTGTCGACCACGGCCACGCCCGACGGTCGCCGGGTGGAGATCCGCCGGATCAGCGAGCAGCTGCAGGAGGACACCGACCTCATCCGCTCCCTGGCCGAGCAGGGACTGCGGCCGGGTGCGACCGTCCTGGCCCGGGTGGAGCGCGACACGGTGAGCGTCGACGGCGAGCTGCTGCCCGCCGGCGTGGCCCAGCACGTGTTCGTCAACGCGCTCGACGAGGAGCTCACGCCCGCCCAGGCGGCGCCGCTGCTCTAGCCCGACCAACGCATCCCGGAGCCGTCGTCCCCCCGGGGACGGCGGCTCCGGCGCGTGTCGGCCCCGCTCACTACGGTGGCCGGGGTGAGCTCCCCCGACGCCACTCCCCCCGCCGAGCCCGCCGCCCCCGCGGGGGACGCCCCCGCCACGAACCCGTTCGAGCGGCTGGCCGACTTCGTCGCCCTGCCGCGGGTCACCGGACTGGCGCTGTCCCCCGACGCGCGGCGGCTCGCGGTCTCGGTGCAGACCCTGGACCCCGAGCGGAAGAAGTGGGTCTCGGCGTTGTGGGAGGTCGACCCCGAGGGCCGGCGGGCCCCGCGGCGGCTCACCCGCAGCGCCCCCGGCGAGTCGGCGCCGGTCTTCGCCCCCGACGGCTCGCTGCTGTTCACCTCCGCCCGGCCCGACCCCGACGCCGGCGCGGACACCGGTGACCCGAAGCCCGCGCTGTGGAGCCTGCCGGCAGACGGCGGCGAGGCCCGGCTCGTCGTCGGTCACCCGGGTGGGGTCGGCGCGGTCACCGTCGCCGCCGACAGCGGGGACGTCGTGGTCGTCGCCCGCGCCATGCCGGGCGCCACCGACGCCGAGCAGGAGGCCGCCCGGCGCAAGGCGCGCAAGGACGCCGGGGTCACCGCGGTGCTCCACGAGCGCTACCCGGTGCGCTACTGGGACAGCGACCTCGGCCCCGAGACCTCGCACCTCTACTGGGCGGGGCAGCTGCCCGCGGAGGACCCCTCCGCCGCGGCGCCGCAGCCGGTCGCGCTGCGCGACCTGACGCCCGGGGCCCGTCCGCCGGCCGGCGGCGGGGAGGACCCCGCCCTCTCCCCCGACGGCACGCTGCTGCTGTACGTCGAGTCGATGCCCGACGGCCCGGCCGGCCAGCGCAACCGCGTCGCGGTGCTCGACACCGCCACCAGGGAGTCCCGGCCGCTGGTCGACGACCCGCTGGCCGACGTCTACTCCGCCCGCTTCTCCCCCGACGGCTCGGCGGTCGTGTGCGTCCGCGAGGCGCTGTCGAGCTACACCGAGCCGCCGGACTACACGCTGCTGCTCGTCGACGTCGGCAGCGGTGAGGCCCGCGACCTCACCCCGGGGTTCGACCGGTGGCCCAGCGCGCCGCAGTTCGGCGCCGACGGGTCGGTCGTCTACTTCCTCGCCGACGACGACGGCCGGCACGCCCTCTTCCGCGTGCCCGTCGCCGGCGGCGAGCCGGTGCGGCTGACCGCCGACGGCGCCTACAGCGACCTGCGGGTGGCCCGCGACGGCACCGCCCTCTACGCGCTGCGCTCGGCCTACGACGAGCCGCCGATGCCGGTGCGGCTGGACCCCGAGACGCCGATGCAGCAGCCGGCCGGCCTGCCCTCCCCCGGTGCGCTGGGGCCGCTGCCCGGCACCCTCCACGAGGTCGTCGCGACGGCCGCCGACGGGGCGCGCGTGCAGTCGTGGCTCGTGCTGCCCGAGGGCGCCTCGGCCGAGTCGCCGGCACCGCTGCTGCTGTGGGTCCACGGCGGTCCGCTGATGAGCTGGAACTCCTGGTCGTGGCGCTGGTGCCCGTGGGTCATGGCCGCCCGGGGCTACGCCGTCCTGCTGCCCAACCCGGCGCTGTCGCAGGGGTTCGGGCAGGACTTCGTCCGGCGGGGCTGGGGCTCTTGGGGCGAGGCGCCGTACACCGACCTGATGGCCGCCGTCGACGCCGCGCTCGAGCGGCCCGACCTCGACGCCGGGCGCACGGCGGCGATGGGCGGGTCGTTCGGCGGCTACATGGCCAACTGGATCGCGACCCAGACCGACCGTTTCCGCGCCATCGTGACCCACGCGAGCCTGTGGAACCTCGACTCCTTCGTCGGTACCACCGACGCGGCCTACTACTGGGAGAAGGAGTGGGGCGACCCGTTCACCGAGCCCCGCCGCTACGAGCTGCACTCCCCGCACCGCTTCGTCGACGCCATCCGCACCCCGATGCTCGTGATCCACGGCGACCGGGACTACCGGGTGCCGATCGGTGAGGCGCTGCAGCTCTGGTACGGCCTGCAGAAACGCGGCGTCCCCTCCAGGTTCCTGTACTTCCCCGACGAGAACCACTGGGTGCTCACGCCCGGCAACTCGACGATCTGGTACGAGACCGTGCTGTCCTTCCTGGCAGAGCACGTCCTCGACCAGGCCTGGGAGCGCCCCGAGCTGCTCTGAGGGTCACGTGCCGCGCTCGACGACGTCGGTGATGACGGCGCGCAGCGCGGCGGGCGGCAGGCACTCGGCCAGGCCCTGCGTCAGCAGCCCGGCGAGGTGGTAGCCCGGCAGGCTGGCCAGCGCACGCTCGAGCGCGATGTCGGCCATCGCGCCGTCCCCGCGCAGCCACGCGGAGACAGCGAGCAGCGTCGCGGGCGCGGCGTCGAGCGGCGCCGGCGCCCGCCGGGTGCACTCGGTCCAGAGCACCTCGGCCGCCGCGGCGTCCGCGCCGAGGGCGAACCCCAGGGCGCGGTCGCGCAGGTCCCGGTCGGTCAGCGCCCACACCACCGCGGCCAGCACGGGGTCCGGGACCGCGGCGGCCGCCCCCGGGCGGCACAGCTCCAGGGCCTCGACGAGCAGCGACCAGCCGCGGTCGGCGGCGGCCGCGGCCGCGGTCACCCGCCCGGCGGCCGCCGCGAGGACGGCGGGGTCCGGGCCCGGCACCCGGGCGATCCGCGCGCCGAGGGCCGCCCGGTCCGGCGCGATCACCGCGCCGGCGGCGATGGCCGCCACCGCCACCGGGGACACCCCGCCCGGCAGCGGCGTGCCGGCCCCGGGCGCGCAGCAGGGGCCCGCGCAGTCGTAGGACCACCAGCGACCCGACCGCACGAGCAGCACGTCGTGCACCGGGACGTAGAGGGCGGTCAGCGCGAGCACCAGGTCGTGGACGACCGCGCGGTGCGGCAGACCGGCCACCACCTCGCCCGGCGCCCCCGGCAGGGGCGTGGCGTCGTCCGGCGCCTCCGACACGACCACCACCAGCACCGCGGCCGGCTCCCCGCGGACCGCCCGGCGGGCCAGGTCCCGGACGGTCGGCGCCGGGTCGGGCCCCGGGGGCAGGTCGGTGCGGACGGTCAGCGCGACCAGCCCGTCGTCGTCCAACGCCACGACGACGACGGACTCGCGCGGGGAGAAGCCGAGCAGGGCGGGCAGCGCGGCCACGACCGCACCCGTGCCGGAGACGCGCACCGAGGCGCGCGGGGGTTCGTCCATGCCCCGACGGTGGGTCGCCCCGGCCCGCCGTCGGGCGCAGCGAGGGGAACTGTGGACCCACCGCCGGGCTGTGGACGTCCCCGCGGGACCTGTCGGTGGCCCGTGCCCGGTCGGTGCGGTCTCAGACCTCGTACTGGACCGCGGTGCGCGACGCGAGGATCGGCGTCACGTGGTCGGCGATGACCTTCAGGTGCACGGGGTCCTCGGCATAGCGGCGCCAGGCCGCGGCGTCGGGGAAGTCGGCCACCAGCGCCGCGTGCGCGTTGCCCTCGCGCAGGCCGGCGTCGGGACCGATGGCGAAGGACGTCATCCCGCCGACCGTCTCCGGCAGGCGGCGCAGCTCGGCGAGGGTGGCGGCCCGGCGCTCCTCGTCGGCGTCGGCGGACCAGGTGAACACGACCACGTGGCGCAGCATGCGGCCACCCTGTCACCGACCCCCGCGGCCACGCACCCGACCGCGCTGCACCGGCCTGGAACAGCGAGTCGTTAGAGTCCGGGTCATGGGACGGCCGCTGCGCATCGCCTTGCTGTCCTACCGGAGCAAGCCGCACAGCGGCGGTCAGGGCATCTACGTCCGGGCGCTGTCGCGGGAACTGGCCGAGCTCGGGCACGACGTGCAGGTCCTCAGCGGCCAGCCCTACCCCGAGCTCGACGACGGCGTCCCGCTGGTCCGCGTGCCCAGCCTCGACCTGTACCGGGAGCCCGACCCCTTCCGGATCGTCCGCCCGTCGGAGATCCGCGACTGGGTCGACGTCGCCGAGTGGGCGACGATGGCCGCCGCCGGCTTCCCGGAGCCGCTCACCTTCAGCCTGCGCGCCGCGCGGCTGCTCCTGGCGCGCCGGGGGGACGACGCGCTCGCCCCGTTCGACATCGTCCACGACAACCAGTGCCTGGGGTACGGCCTGCTGCGGCTGGTGCGGGCCGGGGTGCCCACGGTCGCGACGGTGCACCACCCGGTGGCCATCGACCGGCAGCTGGACCTGGCCGCGGCGCCGTCGCTGTTCCGCAAGCTGACCCTGCGCCGCTGGTACGCGTTCACCCGCATGCAGGCACGCGTCGCCCCGCGGCTGGACGCCATCACGACCGTCTCGGAGAACTCGCGCACCGACATCGGCACCCACCTCGGCGTGCCGCCGGAGCGGATCTCGGTCATCCCGGTCGGCATCGACCCCGACGTGTTCACCCCGCCCCCGGCGGACCGGCCGCGCGACCCCGACTCGATCGTGGTGGTCACCAGCGCCGACGTCCCGCTCAAGGGGCTGGTGCACCTGCTCGAGGCGGTCGCGAAGCTGCGCACCGAGCGCACGGTCCGGCTCACCGTCGTCGGCAGCGCCCGGCCCGGCGGGCCGGCGCAGACGGCCCTGGACCGGCTCGCCCTGCACGACGCGGTCACCTTCACCGGCTCGCTGCCCGAGGCCGACCTGGTCCGGCTGCTGCAGCAGGCCGCGGTCGTGGCGATCCCGTCGCTGTACGAGGGCTTCTCGCTGCCGGCGATCGAGGCGATGGCCTGCGGCACCCCGCTGGTCACCACCGACGCCGGCGCGCTGCCCGAGGTGGTCGGCAGCCAGGCCGGCGTCCGGGTCAAGGCCGGCGACGTCGACGAGCTCACCGCGGCGCTCAAGCTGGTGCTCGACTCCCCCGCCCTGCAGGAGCAGCTCGGCCGCGCCGGCCGTCGGCGGGTGCTCGCGTCCTACACCTGGCGCGCCGCGGCCGAGCGCACCGCCGCCTGGTACGCCGAGGTGCTCGACCGGAAGAAGGCCGACCAGTGAGGACGCCCCCGTGCTGACCGTCGACTACGACCTGCTCGACCTGCGCCCGGGCATGACCCTGCTCGACCTGGGCTGCGGCGAGGGCCGGCACGCCTTCGAGGCCCTCCGGCGCGGCGCCCGGGTCGTGGCCCTCGACTGGGGCACCGACGAGGTCCGCACCACGCGGAGGTGGCTGACCGCCATCGGGGAGGCCGGCGAGGCCCCGGCCGGCGCCTCCGCCACCGCGGTCCGCGGCGACCTCCTGCACCTGCCGGTGCCCGACGCCAGCGTCGACCGGGTCATCGCCGCCGAGGTGCTGGAGCACATCCCCGACGACGCCGCGGCCATGGCCGAGATCGCCCGCGTCCTCAAGCCCGGCGGGCGGGTCGCCGTCAGCGTGCCGCGCTGGCTGCCGGAGCGGATCTGCTGGGCCCTGTCCGACGAGTACCACGCCAACGAGGGCGGCCACATCCGCATCTACCGCGGCGCCGACCTGCGGGCCCGGCTGACCGCGGTGGGGCTGGAGCCCGGCCCGGGGCACCACGCCCACGCGCTGCACGCGCCCTTCTGGTGGCTCAAGTGCGCGACCGGCGTCGAGCGCGACAACGCCGCCGTCCGCGCCTACCACCGGCTGCTGGTCTGGGACCTGACGAAGCGGCCCTGGGTCACCCGCGCGGCGGAGAAGGTCCTCGACCCCCTGATCGGCAAGAGCCTGGTCGTCTACGCGGACAAGCCGGTCGCCGACGCGGACGAGGCGGCGGTGGCCGGCGCCCCGGCGGCCCGGCGCTGGTCGGCGACCGCCGCCGGAGCCGAGCGGGAGCGGGCCGCTGCGCGCTGAGCGGGCGCACCTGCCGGAGCTGCCCGGCGTCCTCTCGGGCGGGCAGGTGCGCCAGACGGTCGACTGGATCGCCGGCCAGCAGGACGCCGACGGTGCGCTGCCCTGGTTCTGCGGCGGCCAGCTCGACCCCTGGGACTCGATCGAGGCCGCGATGGCCCTCGACGTCGGCGGGCGCCACGACCGGTCGGCGGCGGCCTACCGCTGGCTCGCCGGGCGCCAGCGGCCCGACGGCTCCTGGGCCGCCGAGTTCCGGGCCGGCCCCGGGGCCGGCTACACCGAGACCTCCCCCGCCGTGGAGAGCAACCACGCCGGGTACCTCGCGGTCGGCCTGTGGCACCGGTGGCTCACGACGGGGGACGACGCCCTGGTCGCCGAGCTCTGGCCCGCCGTGCGCCGCGGGCTGGACCTGGTCACCCGCATGCAGCTGCCCGGGGGCGCGATCGGCTGGGCGCTGCGGCCCGACGGCACGCCGGACACGACGGCGCTGCTCACCGGCAACTCCAGCCTGTTCCAGGCGCTGCGCTGCGGCGTGGCGCTCGCCGCGCTCGTCGGCGACCCGCAGCCGGACTGGGAGCTCGCCGCCGTCGACCTCGGCACGGCCCTGCGCGCCCGCCCCGGCGACTTCGCCGACCGCTCCCGGTACTCGATGGACTGGTACTACCCCGTGCTCGGCGGCGCGCTGACCGGGGAGGCGGCCACCGACCGGTTCGCCGAGGGCTGGGAGACCTTCGTCGTCCCGGGCCTGGGCATCCGGTGCGTGTCCGACCGGCCCTGGGTCACCGGCGCCGAGACCTGCGAGCTCGCGCTGGCGCTCACCGCCGCCGGCCGGCCCGACGACGCCCTCGAGCAGGTCGCCGCGATGCAGCACCTGCGCGACCCGGACGGCGCGTACTGGACCGGCCTGGTCTTCGCCGACGGCAAGCGCTGGCCGGTCGAGCGCACCACGTGGACGGCGGCCGCCGTCGTCCTGGCCGCCGACGCCATCTGCGGCGCCACGGGCGCCGCCGGTCTGTTCGCCGACCCGGCCGCGCTGCCGCCGGTGGAGGCGGGCGAGGAGTTCAGCCCGCGCACCGGTTGACCCCGCTCCGGGCCGGGCAGGAGGTGGGCGTGGTCAGCACCTCCCCGCACCCGCCCCGGCCGGTCACCGACGACGTCACGGTGGTGGTCATGAGCCGGGACCGGCGGGAGGACCTGCTCTCCTCGCTGCCGCGGCACGAGGCGCCGGTGGTGTTCGTGGACAACGCCTCGACCGACGGCTCGGTCGAGGCGGTGCGGGCCGCCCACCCCGACGTGACGGTGCTGCCGCTGACCGAGAACATCGGCGCACGGGCCCGCACCATCGGTGCCGAGGCGGCCGGCACGCCGTTCGTCGCCTTCGCCGACGACGACTCGTGGTGGGCGCCGGGCGACCTGGCCCGCGCCGCGGCGACCATGCGCGCCCACCCGCGGCTGGCGGTGCTCAACGCCCGCATCCTGGTCGGCCCCGAGGAGCGGCTCGACCCCGTCTGCGCCGAGATGGCGGCCAGCCCGCTGGGCACCGAGCCGGACCTGCCCGGCCCGTCGCTGCTGGGCTTCGTCGCCTGCGGCGCCATGGTGCGGACCGAGGCGTTCCTCGCCGTGGGCGGCTTCGACCCGGTGGTGCGCTTCCCCGGGGAAGAGGAGCGGCTCAGCCTCGACCTCGCCGCGGCGGGCTGGGGGCTGGCCTACGTCGACAGCGTCACGGTGCACCACCACCCCTCGGTGCGCCGGCACGACCCGGCCGCCCGGCGCACCGCCATCTGGCGGTCCCGGGTGCTGACCGCGGTCATGCGGCTGCCGGCCGGCGACGTGGCGCGGGTCGCCCTCGCCGCCCTGCGGGCGGGGACGGCGGAGCGCCGGGGTCTGGTCCGCGCCCTGCCCGAGGTGCCGCGGGCGCTGCGCCGCCGGCGGCGGGCACCCGAGCCGGTCCTGGCGAAGCGGCGGCTGCTGGAGGGCGCCCGGTGACGAGCACCGTCGACCGGCCGACCCCGACGCCAGCACCCGAACCGTCCCCCGACCCGCGGATCGCCGTCGTCGTCATCACCCACCAGCGGCGGGAGGAGCTGCTGCTGGCCCTCGAGCGGCTGCTCGCGCTGCCCGAGCAGCCGCACGTCGTCGTGGTCGACAACGGCTCGACCGACGGCACGGCCGACGCCGTCCGGACGCGGTTCCCGCAGGTGGAGCTCGTCGCCAGCCCGACCAACCTGGGCGCCACCGGCCGCAACGTCGGCGTCGCCCGGCTGGGCACCCCCTACGTGGCGTTCTGCGACGACGACACCTGGTGGGAGCCGGGCTCGCTGCGCACGGCGGCCGACGTCCTCGACGCCCACCCGCGGCTGGCGGTGGTGACCGCGCGGATCCTCATCGAGCCCGGCGGCACGGAGGACCCGATCGTGCCGGAGCTGCGCGACTCCCCCGTCCCCGGCGCCCCCTGGCTGCCCGGTCCGGCGCTGGGGTCGTTCCTCGCCGGCGCGTCGGTGGTCCGCCGGGAGGCCTTCGACGCGGTCGGCGGGTTCTCGTCGCGCCTGTGGCTCGGCGGCGAGGAGGAGCTCATGGCCGGTGACCTCGCCGCGGCCGGGTGGGAGCTGTGCTACCTGCCGCAGCTCACCGTGCACCACCAGGCCAGCCGGGCGCGCGACCCGCACCGGCGTCGCCGCGACGGCATCCGCAACACCCTGTGGACCACGTGGCTGCGCCGGCCGCTGGGGCCGGCGCTGCGCCGCACCGCCCACCTGCTGCGGACGCTGCCGCGGGACCGGGTGACGGCGGCGGGGTTGCTGGCGGCCGCACGCGGCGCCGGCTGGGTGGCCCGGGAGCGGCGGGTCCTGCCGCCGCACGCCGAGGCACGGTTCGCCGCCCTCGACGCCGCGCAGCGCCGGTCGACGGCCCGGCGGTACGTGAGCTGATGGAGGACCCCTCGTCCCTCACCGCTCGCGGGCTCGCGGCGGGCCCTGCGAGGAGGCCGGCGGCACGCTCAGCGGGCGCAGGTGATGCAGGTGCGCGCCGCGGGGCGGGCGGCCAGTCGCTCGGGCGCGATGGCGCCGCCGCAGCCCTCGCACACGCCGTAGCTGCCGTCGGCCCGACGGGCCAGCGCGGCCTCGGCGTCGGCCAGCCGGCGGCGGGCGGCGGCGAGCAGGGCGGCGACCTGCTGCCGCTCGAAGGCGATGGTGGCGCCCTCGGGGTCGTGCTCGTCGTCGGCGTTGGACGCCTTCGACGCGGCGACGACGGCGTCGAACTCGCCGGTCAGCGCCGCGATCGAGGCCAGCGCGGCGTCGCGCTCGGCGACCAGCGGGTCAGCGGACACGCCGCAGCAGCCGCAGCGACCCCGTGCCGGGCAGCTCCGCGAAGTCCCCGGAGGCGACGACCCGCTGGTAGACGCCGAAGGGGGCCTGCCCGCCGTCGGCCGGGTCGGGGAAGACGTCGTGGATGGCCAGCGTGCCGCCGACGGCCAGCTTGGCCACCCAGGCGTCCTGGTCGCGGCGCGCGGACTCCTCGGTGTGGCTGCCGTCGAGGAACAGCAGCGCGAGCGGCGTGGCCCACAGCGGCGCCAGCGTCTCCGACCGGGTGACCACGGCGACGACGACGTCCTCGGCCCCGGCCTCGGCGATCTGCCGGCGGAACCGCGGCAGCGTGTCGATCAGGCCCACGTGCGGGTCGACGAGCGCGGGGTCGTGGTACTCCCAGCCCGGCTGGTGCTCCTCGGAGCCGCGGTGGTGGTCGACGGTCACGACCTGCCGGCCGGTCTCGCGGGCGGCCGCGGCGAGGTAGAGCGCGGACTTGCCCATCCAGCTGCCGACCTCGAGCAGCGGCCCGGGGACGGCGACGGCGCGGGCCGCCTCGTACAGGGCGCGCCCCTCGTCGGCGGGCATGAACCCCTCGGCCGCCTCGGCGGCGGCCAGCAGGCGGAGGACCCCGTCCTCCTCACCCCTCGCGAGCTCGGCGTGAGCCTCGGGACGGGGCCTCACCGGGCGAACCGGGTCCGCAGGGCGGTCAGGGGGGACCTGCTGTCCGACATCGTGTCCGTCTCCGTTCGCGAGGCCGTGGCGAAGAAGGCCCCGACGGCCGTGGTCACCGGCACCGCGAGGACGAGCGCGATGCCGCCGACCAGCGTACGGATCACCTCCTCGGCCAGGCTCGAGCTGGTCAGGGTGATGCCGACCGGGCGGGAGTAGAGCTCGAACAGCAGCAGCAGGGGCAGGGCGGCGCCGGCGTAGGCGAAGACGACGGTGTAGACGGTCGAGGCGATGTGGTCGCGCCCGACGGCCATGCCCCGGCGGTAGAGCTGCCGCCAGCCCATGGAGGTGTCCACCTCGTGCAGCTGCCAGATCGCCGACGCCTGCGTGATCGTGACGTCGTTGAGCACGCCCAGGCCCGCCACCACCACGCCGGCGATCACCAGCCCGGAGAAGTCCAGGCCGGGGTCGTAGCCCTGGAGGGTCACCGTCTCCTCGCTGGTGAGCCCCGTCAGGCGGGCCGCGCTGACGGCGACGGCGCCGAGCACCGCCACGAGGGCCAGCCCGAAGAGGGTGCCGACCAGGGCCGTCGTCGTCCGCGCGGAGAAGCCGTGGGCCAGGTAGAGGACGACGAACATGATGGCCGCGGAACCGACGAGGGTGACCGCGGTCGGGGACTCCCCGGAGAGCAGCCCGGGCAGCACGAACTGCAGCAGCACGACGAAGGCGAACGCGAGCCCCACCAGCGCCGCGAGGCCCCGCAGGCGGGCGACCGCGGCGACCACGAGCGCGAACGCCACCGCGTAGACGACCAGCGGCGTCGTGCGCTCGTAGTCGGCGAAGGAGTAGCTGGCGCCCCCCGCCGCGCCGCCGTCGCGGGTGAGGACCAGGACGTCGTCGACCTCGACCCCTGAGGCGTAGACCTCCGCCGGGAGCTCGAGCTGCTGGAACTCCCCCGCTCCCTCGCCCTCCAGGACCTCGACCACGACCGAGGCGCAGGTCAGCTGCTGGACGGAACCGTCGCCACCGGGCAGGGAGCAGTCGAAGGGGTCCACGGAGACGACGCGGCCGTCGGCGTACGTCGTACCGGCCGGCAGCTGCACGTCGGCGGCCTGCTGGGCGCGGCTCGGCTCGTCCGAGGGCCACAGCACGACCAGGCCGGCGATGGTGGCCAGGCCGACGGGCACCAGCAGGAACAGCATGAGGCGCACCGCGCGCCGGCGGCGGGCGAGGACCTCGGCCGACGGCGGCGGCGCGTCCGGGTCGGGCCCGTGCGAGTGGCCGGCGTGGCCGAGGGGGTCGTGCGAGTGGCGGGACGGCACCCGGTCAGGCTAGGTGCCCGGCTCCTCGGTGACCGTGAAGCGGTGCCAGAGCCCCGACAGCTGCAGCGGCCGGGCGACGACCGCGCGCGGCCGCACCAGGACGATGTCGACGCCCCGCGGGGCGGTCATCTTCTGCAGCTGGACGAGCACCGCCATGCCCGCGCTGTTCATGAACGTGACGTCGCCGAGCAGCAGCTCCACCCGGCGCAGCGTCGGGACCTCGAGCAACACGTCGGTGAGGGCGCGGACCAGGGGCCGGCGGGCGGCCTCGGTCAGCTCGCCGGTGAGGGTGAGCCGGCAGACCTCACCGTCCCGTCGCTCGCTCACGTCCAGGACGTCGGTTCCGGTGGGTCCTGCTCCGCTGGGGGTCTCCTCCACGGGCACCTCCTGCCCCGCTCCGGGTCGGATCACGCCCCGATCGTGGCATCCGGCGCCGGCGGCGTGCCCGTCGGCGGTGCGGGCGCCGGCGGTGGGGGTGGCCCCGGGTACCCCTCCGGGGGCAGGCTCCCGCGGCGGGGGCTGCGGGACTGCAACCGGCGCAGCCGTGGGTCCGGTGGCGTCACCTGTGGCTCCTCCTCGAGCCGCGTCACCCGCGCGGCCGACTCCAGCGTCGCCCACGGGTTGCCTCGTACGACACCCCACGACCTGGGGGGCGACGACGCGGAACAAAACCGGCAGAGGGACGTTTACAGGAGTGCGCGAGCGAGGTAATCTCCAGTTGCCACTAGAGGTTCTCGCCTCGGGCAGCGAACACACCACGAACCACCAGGAGGTTGACCAGCCATGATGCTGACCGCCTACGACCCGTTCGCCGCCACGTCCGCCGCCTTCCGGGCGCTGGACCAGCTGACCGGCCGCGCGGGCTCGACCACCGCCCGCCCCCTGTCGGGCATGCCCATGGACGCCTACCGCGTCGGTGACAACTTCGTCGCCCACTTCGACCTGCCGGGCGTAGACCCCGGCTCGATCGACCTGTCGGTCGAGGGCAACACGCTCACGATCTCCGCGGAGCGGTCCGTGCCGCAGATCGAGGGCGCGGAGTGGACCGTCGCCGAGCGGCCCTTCGGCAGCTACACCCGCCAGCTGGTCCTCGGCCGCAGCCTCGACACCGACCGGCTCGAGGCGCACTACCACGACGGCGTCCTCACGGTGAGCATCCCCGTGGCGGAGAAGGCCCGGGCGCGCAAGATCACCGTGACGCGGGCCGACACGCCGGCCGCCGTGGAGGCGCGGACCATCGAGGGCGAGCACGCCGGGTCCGAGCCGGAGCAGCAGAAGGCCGTCGAGAGCTGACGACGGCTCGACGACCGGAGACCGGGGGCCGGACCGCGAGGTCCGGCCCTCCGTCGTCCCAGGGGGAGGCACCGTGACAGCACGCAGGACCGGGACGGACGGCGCGGACGGCGGCGATCCGCTGCGCCGGCTCGACGACCCCGACTTCCCCGCGCTGACCATGAGCCAGGCCGCCGACCTGCTCGGCGTCCAGGCCGCGTTCCTGCGCAGCCTCGACGGGTCCGGCGTCCTCCGGCCGCACCGCTCCCCCGGCGGCCACCGCCGCTACTCCCGGGCCCAGCTCACCCTGGCCGCGCGGCTGCGCGCGCTCCTCGACCAGGGGCACACCCTCGCCTCGGCCGAGGTCATCCTCGGCCTGCAGGACGAGCTCGCCGACGCCCGCGCCGACACCGCCCGGCTCCAGGGGACGGTCGACCGGCTGCGCGCCGAGCAGGACGGCTCGACCGCCGGCTGACAGGACATACCCAACGGGGGTATGGTGTGAGCCATGGACGACGGCACCGCCGCACACGCCCCGCACGGGTACATCTCGCGCAAGGACGACTACCTCAAGCGCCTGCGGCGCATCGAGGGCCAGGCCCGCGGCCTCCAGCGCATGGTGGAGGACGAGAAGTACTGCATCGACATCCTCACGCAGGTCTCGGCCATGACCAGCGCGCTGCAGTCGGTCGCGCTCGGCCTGCTCGAGGAGCACATGTCGCACTGCGTCGTCGCCGCGGCGCAGGCCGGCGGCCCCGAGGCCGAGGAGAAGGTCCGCGAGGCCTCGGCCGCCATCGCCCGTCTCGTCCGCAGCTGACCCCCGGGAGGAACCCCATGAGCACGAGCACCTACACCGTCACCGGCATGACCTGCGGCCACTGCGTCTCCGCGGTGACCGAGGAGGTCGGCGCCCTGCCCGGCGTCACCGAGGTCCAGGTCGACCTGCCCACCGGCGCGGTCACCGTGACCAGCGACGCCCCCCTCGACGACGCCGCCGTGGCCGCCGCCGTCGAGGAGGCCGGGTACGAGCTCGCCGGGCGCTGATCCCGCGATGCAGACACCCGCCCGCGTCGCCGCCTTCGCCGTGGGGCTGGCCGCCGTCTTCGCCGCCAGCGTCGGCGTCGGCGCGGCGGTCGGCCCCGTCGACGCGGAACCGGCGCCCGAGGCGCACGACGACGGCGGGCACGCGGAGCCGGCCTCCCACGGCGAGGCGGCCCACGACGGGCCGGCGGACGTCGAGGTCGGCGGCCTCACCGTCAGCGGGTCCGGGTACACCCTCGACCTGCTGACCGAGGTCCTGCCCGCGGCACCGGCCACGACCCTCGCCTTCCGCGTGCTCGGCCCCGACGGCGCCCCGGTCCGCGAGTTCGACGTCGTGCACGAGGAGGACCTGCACCTGGTCGCCGTCCGCCGGGACCTGACCGGGTACCAGCACGTGCACCCCGTGCCGTCGGCCGACGGCACCTGGACCGTGCCGCTGGACCTGACCCCCGGCACCTGGCGCGTCGTCGCCGACACCACGCCCTCGGCGCTCGGCGAGGGGCTGACCCTCGGGGCCGACCTTTCGGTGCCGGGCGACTTCGCCCCGCAGCCGCTGCCCCCGCCCGCGCCCACCGCGCAGGTCGACGGCTACACCGTGGTGCTCACCGGCGGGCTCACCGCCGGCGCCGAGAGCGAGGTGCAGCTGAGCGTCAGCCGCGCCGGTGTCCCGGTGACCGACCTGCAGCCCCACCTCGGCGCGTTCGGCCACCTCGTCGTGCTGCGCGAGGGCGACCTCGCGTACGTGCACGTGCACCCGGTCGAGGAGGTGCACGGCGCCGAGCCGGCGCCCGGCCCGCACGTCGTCTTCGGGACGACGGCACCCTCGCCCGGCACCTACCGCCTCTTCCTGGACTTCCGGCACGGCGACACCGTGCACACCGCCGAGTTCACCGTGGAGGTCGCGTCGTGAGCGCGCCGGCGAGCGGTCCCGCGCAGGTCGAGCTGCTGATCGGCGGGATGACCTGCGCCTCCTGCGCCGCGCGGGTGGAGAAGAAGCTCAACCGGATGGACGGCGTCACGGCCACGGTCAACTACGCCACCGAGAAGGCGCGGGTGACCGTCGACGGCGACGTCACCACCGACGACCTCATCGCCACGGTGGAGAGGACGGGCTACACCGCGACGGTCCCGGAACCACCCGCGCCGTCCCCGTCGGCCTCGGTCCACGGGCCCGCGGCGAGCTCGCGAGCCGCGGAGGGGACCGAGGTCCTCCGACTGCTGGTCTCGGTCGCGCTCAGCGTGCCGGTGGTCGCCCTGGCGATGGTGCCGGCGCTGCAGTTCGAGTACTGGCAGTGGCTGTCGCTGACGCTGGCCGCGCCGGTCGTGGTCTGGGGCGGGCTGCCGTTCCACCGCGCCGCGTGGACCAACCTGCGGCACGGCGCGGCCACCATGGACACCCTCGTGTCGCTCGGAACGCTCGCGGCGTTCGCCTGGTCGCTGTACGCGCTGTTCTGGGGCACCGCGGGCACGCCGGGCATGACGCACCCCTTCGAGTTCACCGTGCAGCGCGGCGACGGCAGCGGCCAGATCTACCTCGAGGCCGCGGCCGGGGTGACCGCGTTCCTGCTGGCCGGCCGCTACGCGGAGGGCCGCGCCAAGCGGCGGTCCGGCGCGGCGCTGCGCGCCCTGCTGGAGCTGGGCGCCAAGGACGTCTCCCTGCTGCGCGGGGGGACCGAGGTGCGCGTGCCGGCCGGGCAGCTGGCCGTGGGCGACCTGTTCGTCGTCCGCCCCGGGGAGAAGGTCGCCGCCGACGGCGTGGTGACCGAGGGCTCCTCGGCCGTCGACGCCTCGATGCTCACCGGCGAGCCCGTGCCGGTCGAGGTGGGCCCCGGCGACGTGGTCACCGGCGGCACGGTGAACGCCGGGGGCCGGCTGGTCGTGCGGACCACCCGCGTCGGCGCCGACACCCAGCTGGCGCAGATGGCGCGGCTGGTCGAGGCCGCGCAGGACGGCAAGGCCGAGGTGCAGCGGCTGGCCGACCGCGTCTCGGCGGTGTTCGTGCCGGTGGTGCTGGCGCTGGCGGTGGGCACGCTGGGCTTCTGGCTCGGCGCCGGCGCCGGGGCGTCCGCCGCGTTCACCGCGGCCGTCGCCGTCCTGATCATCGCCTGCCCCTGCGCGCTCGGGCTGGCCACGCCGACCGCCCTCATGGTGGGCACCGGGCGCGGCGCACAGCTGGGCATCCTGGTCAAGGGGCCGGAGGTGCTGGAGTCCACCCGCCGGGCCGACACCGTCGTCCTGGACAAGACCGGCACGGTCACCACCGGGCGGATGGCGCTGCACGACGTCGTCCCCGCCGCCGGGGAGGACGCCGCCGAGGTGCTGCGGGTGGCCGGAGCGCTCGAGGCGGCCTCCGAGCACCCGATCGCGCAGGCGGTGGCGGGCGCGGCGACCGGGGCGGGGGCGCTGCCGGCGGTCACCGGCTTCGCCAACGCCGAGGGGCTGGGCGTGACCGGTGTCGTCGAGGGCCGGGCGGTCGTCGTCGGCCGGCCGCGGCTGCTCGCCGACCGGTCGATCGCGGTGCCGGCGGAGCTCGACGCCGCCCGTACCGCGGCGGAGGCGGCCGGCCGCACCGCGGTGCTCGCCGCCTGGGACGGCGCCGCCCGCGGCGTCCTGGTGGTCGCCGACGCGGTGAAGCCGACCTCCGCCGAGGCCGTGCGGCAGCTGCGCGACCTCGGTCTGCGGCCGGTCCTGCTCACCGGCGACAACGAGCGCGCCGCGCGTGCCGTGGCCGCCGAGGTCGGCATCGACGAGGTCGTCGCGGAGGTGCTGCCGGCCGACAAGGTGGACGTCGTCCGGCGGCTGCAGGCCGAGGGACGCGTGGTCGCCATGGTCGGCGACGGCGTGAACGACGCCGCGGCCCTCGCGCAGGCCGACCTCGGGCTGGCGATGGGCACCGGCACCGACGTGGCGATCGAGGCCAGTGACCTGACCCTCGTCCGGGGTGACCTGCGGGCCGCCGCCGACGCCATCCGGCTGGCCCGGCGCACCCTCGCCGTCATCAAGGGCAACCTGTTCTGGGCCTTCGCCTACAACGTCGCGGCCATCCCGCTGGCCGTGGCCGGGCTGCTCAACCCGATGATCGCCGGCGCGGCCATGGCGTTCAGCTCGGTGTTCGTCGTGACCAACAGCCTGCGGCTGCGCGGCTTCGCGCCGCTGCCGGGCAACCGGGACGCCGCGTCCCCGCTGCCCGGCGGCCGGGCCGCCGACCCCGCCTACGCTGGGTCGGCATGACGAGCTCCTGGTCCCTCGCCGACGTCCCGCCCCAGGACGGCCGCACCGCGGTCGTGACCGGCGCGAACAGCGGGCTGGGGCTCGAGACCGCCCGGGCGCTGGCGGCCGCGGGGGCGCACGTCGTCCTCGCCGTGCGCGACGTCGCGCGCGGGGAGGCGGCCGCCGCCGCGCTGCCGGGGTCGACCGAGGTCCGCCGGCTCGACCTGGCCGACCTCGCCTCGGTGCGCGCGTTCGCCGCCGGCTGGAGCGGGCCGCTGGACGTGCTGGTCAACAACGCCGGGGTCATGTGGGTGCCGGCCGGCGAGACCGTCGACGGCTTCGAGACCCACCTGGGCACCAACCACCTCGGGCCGTTCGCGCTGACCAACCTGCTGCTGCCGCACGTGACCGACCGGGTGGTGACGGTCTCGTCGTCCACCCACCGGATGGGCGGCCTCGACGTCGACGACCTGAACTGGCAGCGGCGGCCCTACTCCCCCACCGCCGCCTACGCCGCCACCAAGCTGGCCAACCTGCTGTTCACCCTCGAGCTGCAGCGCCGGCTCACCGCGGCCGGCTCGCGGCTGCGCGCGACGGCCGCGCACCCGGGCTACGCGGCGACCAACCTGCAGAGCCACACGGGCAACCGGGCCTGGAACGCCGTGATGGCGGTGGCCAACCGGGTGGTGGCGACCAGCGCGGCCGAGGGCGCGCTGCCCACCCTGTTCGCCGCCACCGCCGACGTCCCCGGCGGCAGCTATGCCGGGCCGAGCCGGCTGGCGGAGACGCGGGGCGCGCCGACGCTGGTCGGCCGGACCGCCGCGGCCAGCGACCCGGCGCTGGCCGCCCGGCTGTGGGCGCGCTCGGCCGAGCTCACCGGCGTCGACTTCCCCCCCTCGCTCCCCGCGTAGCGAGCACTTCCCGCGCGGGAGTCCCCGGCCCCGGGGAACGTTTCGCGCGCGGAAGTCCCTCGCCGTGAGGGGACTTTCGCGCGCGGGAGTCCCGGCGGGGGGCTGACCGGGGACACCTTGCCGGCGGTCTCCGTACATCGCGGGCGGGAAACCGCCGGCACCGTCCTGGAACCGCCCGCAGAGTGGCGCGCCGCCCGCGCGCGGAAGTCCCTCGCCGTGAGGGGACTTTCGCGCGCGAAGTGCTCCTAGAGGACGGCGGGGAGGAGCAGCAGCGCGGTCGGGACGGCGATCAGCAGCGCCGCCGCGGCGAGCACGAGGGTCCGGACGGCGGCCGGCAGCGGTGCGGGCGGCTCCAGCAGCCGGCGCACCCGCGCGGTGACCGCGTTCCCGGCGGCGGCCAGCGCCCCCGCGGGCACCCCGCCGTCGCCGCCGTGCGCGCCCGCCGCGACGATCGCCCGCGCCAGCGTGCGCCGCGGGTCGGGGCCGGGCAGGGCGGCCAGGGCGACGTCGTCGGCCCGCATCTCCACCAGCGTGCGCACCGCGGCGTGCGCGCGGCCCGCGGCGGGCAGCACCGGCAGCGCCGCCTCCCACGCCACGAACGGCAGCAGGTAGAGGTGGTGGTGCTCCCGCAGGTGCGCGCGCTCGTGCGCGACGACGGCGGCGAGCTGGGCGCCGTCGAGCTCGGCGACCATGCCGGAGGACAGCACCAGCAGCGGGCGCGCGCCGGGGATGCAGAACGCGACCGGTGCGGGGGTGTCCAGCAGCCGGGCGTCGGGCACCTCGGTGGCCGGCCGCACCACCAGCTCGAGCAGCTCGCGGTGCCGGCGGCGGGTGCGCACGGTGCGCACCCACGAGAGGGCGAGCACGCCGAGCAGCTCGGCGGCCAGGACGGCGGCCAGGGTCAGCGTGACCCAGTGGTCGCCGCGGACCCGCCCGTTCGCCGGGGCCCCGGTGAGCACGTGCCAGACCGCCTCGGGCAGCGAGTGCCCCCACGGCGCCAGCCCGTGCACCAGCAGCGCGCCGATGATCGACAGGCCACCGGCCAGCCCGACGGCCTGCCAGCAGACCAGCGCGGCCAGCGGGTCGCGCCGCGGCCAGCGCGCCCGGCCCAGCAACGCCGGCACCGGCCACGCGAGCAGCGCGGCCAGCACCGCCAGGGCGGCCGCGGTGACGGGGAGCACGCGGTCAGGCGGTGCCGGCGGCGCCGTCCAGCAGCCGCCGCAGCAGCGCGGCCTCCTCGGCGTCGACGCTGCCCACGAACCGCGCCAGCACGGCCTGCCGGTCGGCCGCCTGACCCAGCACCTCGTGCATCAGCTCGGCGGCGTGCTGCTCGCGGGTCGCGGTGGGCCGGAAGCGGCGCGGGCGGGCCTCGTCGTGTGCCACGAACCCCTTCTGCTCCAGCCGGCCGAGCACCGTGTGCACGGTGGTCAGCGCGAGACCCCGGTCGGCGAGCGCGTCACGCAGGTCGGTCGCGGCCAGCGGCCCGGACGCGGCCCACAGGTGGTCCATGACGACCCGCTCCAGCTCACCCAGCGACGCCACGGGCTCCTCCTGTCCGGCGTGTCACACGCCTTTTTTCTACGACGTGTAGAACTCTTCTTCTACGCGGCGTAGAAAGAGTACGTCGGATCCGACGGCACGAGGAGAGCCCCGGTGGACGTGTTGGGGATGGACACCCTGGACCTGGCCCGCTGGCAGTTCGGGATCACGACCGTCTACCACTTCCTGATGGTGCCGCTGACCATCGGCCTGGGCGTCCTGGTCGCGGTCATGCACACGATGTGGGTCCGGACGAACAAGCCCGAGTGGCTGCGGATGACCCGCTTCTGGGGCCGCATCTACCTCATCAACTTCGCCCTCGGCGTGGCCACCGGCCTGGTGCAGGAGTTCCAGTTCGGCCTGGCCTGGAGCGAGTACTCGCGCTTCGTGGGCGACGTCTTCGGCTCGCTGCTGGCGCTCGAGGCGCTGCTCGCGTTCTTCCTCGAGTCGACGTTCCTCGGCCTGTGGATCTTCGGCTGGGGCCGGATCCCGAAGAAGCTGCACCTGGCCGCGCTGTGGGCGGCGGTGATCGGCTCGATCGTCAGCGCCTACTTCATCATCGCCGCCAACTCGTGGATGCAGCACCCGGTCGGCGTCGAGGTGGGCGAGGACGGGCGGCCCGTGCAGGTCGACTTCCTCGCCGTCCTGACCAACAACACCGCGCTGGCCGCGTTCAGCCACGCGATCGTCGCGGCGCTCATGGTCGCCGGCGCCCTCCTCGTCGGCATCGGCCTGTGGCACCTGCGGCGCCGGAAGCTCGCCGGGCAGCCGGCGACGGACGTCGACCACTCGGTGTGGCGCCGCTCGGTGCGCCTCGGCGGGTTCGTGTCGCTGGCCGCCTTCGTGCTGGTCGCGGTCACCGGCGACTGGCAGGGCAAGCTCATGTACCACCAGCAGCCGCTGAAGATGAGCTCGGCCGAGGCGCTGTGCGAGACCGAGGCGCCGGCGCCCTTCTCGATCTTCGCCTTCGGCAAGCTGGGCTCCAACGAGTGCGACGACGTCCACTCCTGGACCGTCCCCGGGCTGCTGTCCTTCCTCGCCCACAGCGACTTCTCCAGCGCCGTCCCGGGCGTCAACGAGCTGCAGGAGGAGTACGCCGCCGTCTACGGCGAGACCTACCCCGACGACCCCTCGTTCGGGGCCCGGGCCGGCGGCGAGATCGACTACACGCCGCTGCTCGCGGTCACCTACTGGAGCTTCCGGCTGATGATCGGCATGGGCGCGGTCTCGGCGGGCGTCGCCGCCTACGCGCTCTGGGCGACGCGGAAGGGGCGCGTGCCGACCTCCCGGATCGGCGTCCACGGCTCGCTGCTCGCCGTCGGTGCGCCGTTCGTGGCCAACGCGACCGGCTGGATCTTCACCGAGATGGGCCGCCAGCCCTTCGTCGTCTACCCGAACCCCGACGTCCCCGTGGACGAGCAGGTCTACTTCTTCACCGCCCAGGCCGTCTCCCCCGGCGTGAGCGCCGGCGAGGTGCTGACCTCGCTGATCGCGCTGACCGTCGTCTACGGCGCGCTGGCGGTGGTCGAGCTGTGGCTGATCACCCGCTTCGTGCGGCGCGGCGTGACGACCGGGGACGCGCACCCCGCACCGGTCACCCTGCCCTCCCAGCGCGCCCGGGACGGCGACCGGGACGACGACCGGGACGACGACGCACCCGACGACCCCGACGGTCCGGCGCGGCAGCACCGCGACGACGACGTCCTCTCCTTCGCGTACTGACCGGGAGCCCCGTCATGGACCTGCAGACCCTCTGGTTCGCCGCCGTCGCGGTGCTCTGGACCGGCTTCCTCCTGCTGGAGGGGTTCGACTTCGGGGTGGCCGCCCTGCTCCCGGTGCTCGGCCGCCGCCGCGCCGACCGGCACCTGATGCTGCGCACCATCGGCCCGGTGTGGGACGGCAACGAGGTGTGGCTGATCACCGCCGCGGGCGCGGTGTTCGCCGCCTTCCCCGGCTGGTACGCCACGTGGCTGCCGGCGCTGTACCTGCCGTTCGTGCTCGTGCTGTTCGGCCTGATCATCCGGGCGGTGGCCTTCGAGTGGCGGCACGCGCACCACACCGCGGCCTGGGACAGCGCCTGGACCCGCGTGATCACCACCGGCTCGCTCATCGCCGCCGCCGGCATCGGCGCCGCCCTCGGCGCGACGACCCTGGGCCTGCCGATCGACGGCGACGGCACCCGGGTCGGCGGGGCCTTCGCGGGGCTGGGCTGGTCGGCGCTGCTGGGCGCGGTCGCGGTGGTCGCGTTCTCGCTGGTGCACGGCGCGGTGTTCCTCGCGCTGAAGACCGACGGGCCGGTCCGGGCCGCCGCGCACGCGTTCGCCCTGCGCTGGGCGCCGGTCGCCGCCGTGCCGCTGCTGCTGTGGGCCGGACTGGTGCACCTGCGGTCGGGCACGCCGGTCACCGCGCTGCTGTGGCTGGTCGCGGCGCTGTCGGTGGTGCTGGCCTGGACCCGGCTGCGGGTCGGCCGGGAGGGCCAGGCCTTCGCCGCGTGGGGCGCGATGCTCGTCGCCGCGGCCGCGACGCTGTTCGGCGCCGCCCACCCCGTCGTCGTCCCCTCCACGGTCGACGCCGCCTTCGACGTCACGATCGCCGACGCCTCGGTCAGCGACTACACCCTGACGGTGATGACCTGGGCCGCCGGGATCGGGCTGCCGGTGGTGCTGGCCTACCAGGCCTGGACGTACTGGGTGTTCCGCAAGCGGCTGACCGCCGAGCCGCAGCACGACGCCCGGACCGAGGTCGCCGCATGAGGGGACTTCCGCGCGCGAAGGGCTCCCCCCGGGGGCCGCTGGCGGCGCTGGACGGCGTCCCCGGCCTCCGCGGGACGCTCGTCCGGGCGGCGCTGGCCGCCCTCGCGCAGACGGCGGGGCTCGTGCTGCTGGCGGCGGGGCTGGCGCACGCCGTCGCCCGCGCCGCGGGGTACGCCGACGGCGCCGTCCTCCCGCCCCTCGCCGTCGCCGCGGGCGGCGCGGCGCTGCGGGCGGCCGCCGGCGCGGTCGGCGAGCTGCTCGCCGCGCGCGACGCCCGCCGCGCCGAGGAGCAGCTGCGCGAGCGGCTGCTGGCCCGGCTGGCCGCCTCCCCGGCCGCGGTCGAGGCCGCCGGCGGCCCCGGGCCGGCCGCCGTCCTCGCCACCACCCGGCTGGCCGACCTCGCCCCCGGGCTGACCACGTACCTGCCGGCGCTGGCGCAGACGCTCGTGGTGCCGCCGGTGCTGCTGGTCGTCCTCGCCTGGACCGACCTGCTGTCGGCGGTCCTGGTGGCGGTCACCCTGCCGCTGGTGCCGGTGTTCATGGTCCTGGTCGGGCTCACCACCCGGGACGGGACGGCGGAGTCGGCCCGCGCACTGGACCGCATCGCCGCGCACGTGGCCGAGCTGGTCCGCGGCCTGCCCGTGCTCGTCGGCCTCGGCCGGGCCGCCGACCAGGTCACCGCGCTGGCCGAGCTCGGTGAGGCCGCGCGCCGCCGGACCCTGGCCACGCTGCGGCTGGCCTTCCTCTCCTCGCTGGTGCTCGAGCTCGTCGCCACGCTGTCGGTCGCGCTGGTCGCCGTGGTGGCCGGGCTGCGCCTGGTGCACGGGGACCTGCCGCTGGCCGTCGCGCTCACCGCGCTCCTGCTCGCGCCCGAGGCGTTCGCCCCGCTGCGGGCGCTGGGCTCGGCGCACCACGCCACCGAGGCCGCGACCCTGGCCGCCGCCGAGGCGCGGGCGGCGCTGGCCGCCGACGACGGCAGGGCCGCCGTCCTCGCCGCCGGCGGGCCCGACGACGACCCGCGGGGCGCCGACGTCGTCGTCCGCGGGCTGACCGTGCGGCACCCCGGCCGCCGCGTGCCCGCCCTGCCCCCGGTCGACCTGGCGGTGCGCCCCGGTGAGCTGGTCGCGCTGCGCGGCCGCAGCGGCTCGGGCAAGTCGACGCTGCTGGCCGCGCTGGCCGGCGTCCTCCCGCCGTCGGCCGCCGTGGCCGGGACGGTCGGCGGCGTGCCGTCCGGCGCGGTCGCCTGGGTGCCGCAGCACCCGCGCACCACCGGCGCCACGGTCGCCGACGAGCTGCGCCGGCACGCCGGTGCCGAGCCCGGGCTGGACGAGATCGCCGCCGAGGCGTACGTCGTGGAGGCGCTCGCCCGGGTCGGCGCCGCAGGCCTGGCCGGCCGGGCCTGCGAGACCCTCTCCCCCGGCGAGCTGCAGCGCGTCGCCCTGGCCCGGGCGCTGGTGCGGGTCCGCCGCGGCGCCCGGCTGCTCCTGCTCGACGAGCCCACCGCGCACCTGGACGCCGCGGCCACCGAGCGGGTCGCCGCCGTCCTCGCGTCGCTGCGCGGCACCGTGACCGTGCTGCTGGTGACCCACGACCCCGTGCTCGCGGCGCTGGCCGACCGCCCCGTGGACCTGCCCGCACCCCCGGCGTCCGCCGCCGCCCCCGCCACCCCCGCCGCCCCGTCGACGAGATCTGCACAGTCGACGGCACCGGCAGCCGATGGCGACGAGTGTGCAGATCTCGTCCAGGCGGCCGGGCCGCAGCGGCGGCACGGGTGGCCGCGCCGGGCGCTGCTGCGCGCGGTGCTGGCGGGCACCGCCTCGGCCGGCGCCGGGGTCGCGCTGACCGCGGTCTCGGGCTACCTCATCGTCCGGGCGGCCGACACGTCGCACGTCCTCACCCTGATGGTGGCCATCGTCGGCGTCCGGCTGTTCGGCATGGGCCGGGCGCTGCTGCGCTGGCTGGAGCGGATGGCCGCCCACGACGCGGCGCTGCAGCAGGCCGCGGGCCTGCGCGTCCGCACCTGGCGGGCCCTGGCCGCGCAGGGCGTCGCCGCGGAGCGGACGCCGGGCGCCGCGCTGGCCCGCGTGGTCGGGGACGTCGCCCTCGTGCAGGACCTGTCGGTGCGGGTGCTCCCGCCGGCGCTGGTCGCGGGCACGGTGACCGCCGGCACCGTCGGCGCCCTCGCGCTGCTCTCCCCCGCCGCCGCGGCCGTCACCGCAGCGGTGCTGGGGGGAACGGTGGTGGGCGTCCTCGCCCTCCACCGCCGGGTGGACGCCGGTGCCGCCCGGGCCGAGGGGGAGCTGCGGGTGGCCGCGCTGCGCGACGCGACGACCGTGCTGGCCGGCGCCCCCGACCTGCGGGCCCACGGCCTGGCCGCGCGGACGGCGAGCGACCTGGCCGCCCCGGGCCGGCGGCGCGGGCACGCTTCGGCCACCGGGAGCCGCGCCTCGGCGCTGGGCACCGCGCTGGTCGGCCTCGGCACGGGCGCCGCCGCGATCGGGGGCGCCGCCGTGGCCGCCGCCGAGGGCCTCTCCGGCCCGCTGCTCGCCGTGCTGGCCCTCGCCCCGCTGGCGCTCGCCGAGCCGCTGGGCGGGCTGGTCCCCGCGCTGCAGCGCCGCGGCGCGCTCGCCGACGCGCACCGGCGGCTGGACGCCGTCCTCGGCGCACCGGTGCCGGCCGACCCGGCCGACCCGCGCCCGGCGCCGGCGCGGGCCGGCGACCTGGCCGTCGAGTCGCTGAGGGCCGGCTGGCCCGGCGGCCCCGACGTGCTGACCGGCCTGGACGCCGCGGCGGGCGCCGGCGGCGGCTGGCTGGTGGTCCGCGGCCCGTCCGGCTCGGGGAAGTCGACGCTGCTCGCGGTGCTCATGGCCGCGCTGCGCCCCCGCGCCGGCCGCTACGAGCTCAGCGGGGTCGACACCGCGGCGCTGACCGGCGACGCCGTCCGGTCGCGGCTGGCCTGGCTGCCGCAGGAGGCGCACGTGTTCGCCTCCACCATCCGGGCCAACCTGGCGCTGGCCGCACCCCGCGGCGAGCTGGCCGGCCCCGCCGGCGAGGCCCGGATGCGGGCCGCCCTGGCGGCGGCGGGCCTCGGCGACCTGCTCGCCACGCTCCCCTCGGGCCTGGACACCGCGGTCGGCGCGGGCGGGACGGCGCTGTCGGGCGGGGAGCGCCGTCGGCTGGCCGCGGCCCGGGCGCTGCTGGCCGACCGCGACGTCGTCCTGCTCGACGAGCCGACCGCGCACCTCGACCCGCCCACCGCCGCCGCCCTGGTCCGCGACCTGCGGACGGCGCTGGCCGGCCGGGTCGTCGTCTGCGTGACCCACGACGACGCGCTGGCCGCCCCCGGCGACCGGGTGGTCCGGCTCGCCGAGCGCGCGCCGGCCCTGGCGGGGTAGGCCGCCTGGTCCGCCCGGACGGCGCCGGCCCTGGACCGGCCGGCGTCCGCGCTCAGGCCGCGCTGACCCCCGGTCGCTGGCGGACGACCTCGAACCCGGGGAACTCGGGCAGCGTCGCGTCGACCACGACGGGCACACCCGGTGCGGCGCCGAGGACGTGGCGGTCGGCGACCGCCGGCCGGAGCTCCGGGGCCAGCTGCGCGACCATCCGCGCGAACAGCTCCGGGCGGATGCGGATCTCCCGCGGGGCGGCGGCGCCGGTCGCGTAGGCGACGGCGACGAGGTCACCGGCGATGTCGGGCCGGATCCAGTGGACGGTGCTCATGGCGACCTCCTGCGGAGGCTCCTCCCGCACCGGGCCGGCGCCGGGAGGGACCTGGTCGTTCCTTACCCGTGCAGCCCACCCTCCTCCCGCCCTGTGACAGTTCCGTGACCCCGGCCGGGCGGGCCCGGACACGAACGCCGCGGAGGTGACGGCGCGGTCGCCGTCGTGCTGCGGACCGCTGTGCGGCGCCGCGTCGGGCGAGGCCAGCTCGACGCGGCGCTGCACCCAGTGCCCGTCCTCGCGCCGGCCGGCGCCGAACACCTGCCGGGGTCAGGACGGCGGGACGTCGACCGGGATCTCCGGCCCCAGGGTCGCGCCCTGCAGCAGCGGCAGGTCGTCGCCGGACCAGAAGCTGCCCGGGTCGTACCAGTTGCGGGGGCGGTCGGCGGGCAGCAGGCCCATGGCGGTGTAGGTGGTCGCCACCAGCTCGGCGCAGAACACCGTCTCCGCGGCCGTGCCGCGCCGCAGCCGCCCGTTGACCCAGCCCGCCACCAGCCCGCGCGTCGTCGGGAAGGGCCGGCCGTCGAAGCGGGCGACGGTGCGCAGGACGGCGTCCTCCATCTCCGGCGTCACCCCGCCGTCGTCGGCCGGGCCGACGAGCTGGCGCAGCCAGGCCGACTGGCCGTAGCGCTGCCGCCAGGTGGTGACGGCGTCGGCGAGGTCGTGCAGCTGCACGCCGCGCTGGTGCTGGCCGGTCCACACGTCGGGCAGCGAGCGGCCGAGCTCGGCGTGCCACAGCAGCGGCGGCAGGTCCTCGAGCACCACGGCCATGCCGACGTGGTTGACCGGCGCGTTGGTGACGGCGCGGATGGCCCGGTCGGCCAGCGAGGCGCCGCGGAACACCCAGACGTCTCCGGTGCGGGTCAGCTCGACGGCCTCGCCGAGCGGGAGGGCGCGGGGCGGGGGCACGCGGCTACGTTAGGCGACCGTGCGCCCCCGATCGCAGGTCAGGAAGCCGCTGCTGAAGGTCCTCGGGCTGGCCGGCCTCGCCGGCGTGGCCGCCACCGGGGCGGTGCTGGCCCGCAACGAGCGCCGGCGCCGCGCCTACACCGCCGACGACGTGCGGGCCCGGTTGCACGAGCGGCACGCAGCCCTGGCCGCCGTCCCGGAGCCCGATCCGGACCTGGCCCGGGGGCGGCCGGCCGGGGTGCCGGCCGCGTCGTCGCGCCTGCGCCGGCTGCTGGGCCGGCTGCCGCTGCGCCGCGGCTGACCGTCAGCCCGCCGGCAGGGCCGGGCCCTCGTCCTTGAGCGCCACCCCGGAGGCGCCCAGCTCCCGCGCCGCGGTGAGCAGCGCGACGAGGGTGCCGGCCGCCTGCTCGTAGGTCAGGCCGTGCGGCGGGCGGACGTTCGAGACGCAGTTCCGCTCGGCGTCCACCCGGCCCGGCCGCGGGTCCCACGTCAGGTACGCGCCCAGCGAGTCGGCGGCCGACAGCCCCGGCCGCTCGCCGATCAGCACCACGACCGCGCGGACCCCGAGCGCCTCCCCGATCGCGTCGCCGAGCGCGACCCGCGCCTGGTGCGCCACGACGAGCGGCGCCAGAGACCAGCCGGGCAGCCGCTCCCGCAGCGCGGCGGCCAGGCCGGGCCCGTGCTCGTGCACCGCGCGCGGCGAGAGGCCGTCGGCGAGGACGACGGCGAGGTCGGCGCCGGTGCGGGGCAGCTCGGTGCCCTCCGCGAGCCGCCGGCCCAGGTCGGGGCGCTGCAGGTAGGTGGCGCGGTCGGGCGCGGCCGAGCGCACCTCCAGCACGTCGTCCCCGGGCAGCGCGGCAGCCAGCGCCGCCGAGTCCAGGGGCGTGTGCACCGCGTCCCGGGCCGCGGCGT
Source organism: Blastococcus sp. SYSU D00813 (assembly GCF_054050735.1). Lineage (NCBI taxonomy): Bacteria > Bacillati > Actinomycetota > Actinomycetes > Geodermatophilales > Geodermatophilaceae > Blastococcus > Blastococcus sp. SYSU D00813. Next base: position 36,955 of record NZ_JBJGZX010000008.1, on the reverse strand, counting down.
GGGCGGCGCGGAACTCCAGCTCGCGGGCGGTCGGCAGCGCGTCGCCGGCCCGGCCGAGGGCGACCCGTGCCCGGGTCAGGGCGCGCAGCGCCGCCCACGGGTCGGCCGCCGGGACGGTCACGACCGCCCCGTCACGACGCCGCCGCCGCGAGCAGCGCGCGGGCGGCCGGGGCGTCGGCGGGCAGCTCGCGCACCCGGCCGGCGTCGTCCAGCAGCTCCATCCGGGCCAGCCAGGCCTCGAACTCGGGGGCCGGGCGCAGCCCGAGCACCTGCCGGGCGGTGAGCACGTCGGTGAACGACAGCGACTGGTAGTGCAGCATCACGTCGTCGGCCCCCGGGACGGCGATCACGAAGGTGCAGCCCGCGGCGCCCAGCAGCAGCGTCAGCGTGTCGGTGTCGTCGCCGTCGACCTCGGCGTGGTTGGTGTAGCAGACGTCCACGCCCATGGGCAGGCCGAGCAGCTTCCCGCAGAAGTGGTCCTCCAGGCCGGCGCGCAGCACCTGCTTGCCGTCGTAGAGGTACTCCGGGCCGATGAACCCGACCACGGTGTTGACCAGCAGCGGGGAGAAGTGCCGGGCCACGCCGTACGCGCGGGCCTCCAGCGTCTGCTGGTCGACCGGCCGGCCGCCGACGCCCAGGTGCGCCCCGGCCGACAGCGCCGACCCCTGCCCGGTCTCGAAGTAGGTCACGTCCTGCCCCACCGTGCCGCGGCCCAGCTCCAGCGCCCCGGCCCGGGCCTCGGCGAGCAGGTCGAGCGTGACGCCGAAGGACCGGTTGCCCGCCTGCGTGCCGGCGACCGACTGGAACACCAGGTCGACCGGCGCCCCGACCTCCAGCGCCCGCAGGGTGGTGGTCACGTGCGCGAGCACGCACGACTGGGTGGGGATCTCGTAACGGCGGATGACCGCGTCGAGCAGCTGCAGCAGCTCCACCGTGCGGGCGGGCGAGTCGGTGGCCGGGTTGATCCCGATCACCGCGTCGCCGCAGCCGTGCAGCAGGCCGTCGAGCACGGAGGCGGTGACGCCCAGCGGGTCGTCGGTGGGGTGGTTGGGCTGCAGCCGCGAGGCCAGGCGCCCGGGCAGGCCGAGGGTGCTGCGCAGCCCGGTCACCACGCGGGTCCGCCGGCCGACGGCGACCAGGTCGGCGTTGCGCATCAGCTTCGAGACGGCGGCCACCATCTCGGGGGTGAGCCCGCGGGAGAGGCCCGAGATCGCCGCCTCGTCACCCTCGGCGGCGCGGGCGAGCAGCCACTCGCGGAACGACCCGACGGTCAGGGAGCGCACCGGGGCGAACGCGGCGGGGTCGTGGGTGTCGAGCACCAGCCGGGTCACGTCGTCCTCGTCGTAGCCGACCACCTGCTCCTCGAGGAACGTCGCCAGCGGCAGGTCGGCCAGCACCGTCTGCGCCGTCACCCGCTCGGCCTCCGAGCCGGCGGCGCAGCCGGCGAGCACGTCGCCGGAGCGCGCGGGCGTGGCCTTGGCCAGGAGCTCCACGAGCGAGGGGAACTCGTACGTGTGCCCCGCCAGGGTCGCGCGGCGGACGGTCACCGCAGTTCCTCCTCGGCCGCGGCCAGCGCGGCGAACTCCTCCTCCGGCGCCGCGGCGACGAGGTGGTGGCGGCTGTAGAGCGCGAAGTAGGCGAGGAACAGCGCGTAGGCGCCCAGCGTCAGGACCGCCGCCAGCGGGTCGACCAGGAACGTCGCGACGACGGCGAGGGCGGCCAGCACGAGGGCGACGCCCGTCGTCGCCGTCCCCCCGGGGGTGCGGTACGGGCGCTCGAGGTCCGGCTCGCGCCGGCGCAGCACGATGTGGCTGACCATCATCAGGACGTAGGACACGGTGGCGCCGAAGACCGCCATGTTGAGCAGCACCGCGCCCTGCCCGGTGAGGGTGAGCAGGAAGCCGATGGCGCCGGGCACGACGAGCGCCAGCACCGGCGCCTTGCGGCCGTTGGTCACCGACAGGGCCCGCGGCAGGTAGCCCGCCCGCGACAGCGCGAAGGTCTGCCGGCTGTACGCGTAGACGATGGAGAAGAAGCTCGCGACCAGCCCGACCAGGCCCATGTAGTTGACGACGGTCTGGAGACCGCCCTCCGGCAGGGCGTCGACCGGCGGGTTCGCGCTCTCCGAGATCACCTGCGCGCCGCCGGCGCCGGTGGTGAACACCAGCATGAGGACGGCCAGGACGGCCAGCACGCCCATCGCCGCGACGATGCCGCGGGGCATCGAGCGGGCCGGGTCCTTGGCCTCCTCGGCGGCCAGCGGCACGCACTCGACCGCGAGGAAGAACCAGATCGCGAAGGGGAAGGCCGCCCAGATGCCGAGCAGCCCGAACGGCAGGAACTCCGAGGCGCCGGCGGCGTCGGTGGGCGCGATGTCGGTGAGGTTGGCGCCGTCGAAGTCACCGATGGCGCCCAGGAGGAACAGCACCAGGCCGAGGACGGCGACCGCGGCGATGGCCATCATGACCTTGAGGGCCTCGCCGACGCCCATCAGGTGGATGCCGATGAAGAGGGCGTAGACGGCGAGGTAGACCCACCAGCCGTCGGTGATGCCGAAGAGCCCGAGGGACTCGACGTAGCCGCCGATGAAGGTGGCGATGGCCGCCGGGGCGATCGCGTACTCGATGAGGACGGCGACGCCGGCGGCGTAGCCGCCCCAGGGGCCCAGGGCCCTCCGGGCGAAGGTGTAGCCGCCCCCCGCGGTCGGCAGCGCCGCCCCGAGCTCGGCCAGCCCGAAGACCATGGCGGTGTACATGACGCCCATCAGGACCGTCGCGATCAGCAGGCCGCCGAAGCCACCCTCGGCCAGCCCGAAGTTCCAGCCGGCGTAGTCGCCGGAGATGACCGCGGCGACGCCGAGCCCGGCCAGCAGCACCCAGCCGGCCGTGCCCGACCGGAGCCGCCGGCGGTCCAGGTACGCGGGATCGACCGCTTCCGCCGTGACGGTGGGGTGTGTGGGGCGGGCGTGCGGCTCCGCGGTCATGGCGGCCTCCCGGTCGGGCCCCCGGGGTCGGGAGGAGCCAGCGTCGTCCCGGCGCCGGACGCCGGTCAACCGGCGGCGCCGGATCGGAACACGCTGTTCACACCCTGCGGAGCGATGGATCACGTACGACGTAAACTCGCCCGCGGTCCAAGGGTGGGCCACCCTCGCACCGCCCCAACAGGAGCACCTCGAACGTGGTGGACGCCCTCGGGGACACCTCTGTCCCCGATGACACCGATCTCCTCGCCCTCCTCGCCGCAGCCGGCGACCTGAACGCCTTCCTGGCCGACCTCGTCCGCGTCGCGGCCGGGCAGACCCCCAGCGCCGAGGCCTGCGGTCTCACGCTGGCCCGCGCGTCCGGGGCCGTGACCGTCGCGGCGAGCGCGGAGCTCGCCGAGCGGGCCGACGAGCGGCAGTACCAGGTGGACGACGGCCCGTGCCTGCAGGCCATGCGGGAGGGCGTCGTCGTCCGCGTGACCGACATGAGCGCCGAGGACCGGTGGGGGCCCTATCCCGCCCTGGCCGCCCAGGTCGGCGTGCGGTCCTCGCTGTCGATCCCGCTGGTCGTCCGGGAGCGGAGCCGGGGCGCGCTCAACTTCTACGCGACCGTGCTCGACGCCTTCACCGACGCCGACGAGCAGGTGGCCACCCGCTGGGCGGCCCAGGCCACCGGTGCGCTGGCCGTGGCGCTGCGGATCGCCGACGGCGACGACCGCGCCGAGCAGTTGCTCGGCGGCCTGGACACCCGCACCGCCATCGGCCAGGCGGTGGGACTGGTGATGGCGCAGGAGCGGTGCAGCGCCGAGGAGGCGTTCCGGCTGCTCACCCTGGCCTCGCAGCGGCGCAACGTGAAGCTGCGCGAGGTCGCCGCCGGCGTCGTGGAGGCGTTCGAGTCGGGCCTGCCCGAGGGTGGCCCGCGCCGCTGGTGAGCCCTCAGATCCCGCGCCAGCGCCCGTCGGTGGCGTTGGCGTGGGGCCGGGACTCGAACACGTTGCCCTCGGTCGGGCCGCGCTGGTCGTCCGACGCCAGGGCGAACACCTTGAGCAGCGGGCCGACCAGGGCGTCGTAGACGGCCGGCAGCAGCCGGAACCCGGCCACGACCACGGGGTTGGCGACGCCCGCGTGCACCAGCCGCCGTGGCCGCTCCAGGCGGGCGAGCACCGCCCGCGCGACCCGGTCGGCCGAGTACACCGGGACCGGCGGCCGGCCGGCGCGCCCGGCGTAGGTGGCGCCCTGGTAGTAGATCGGGGTGTTCACGCCGCCGGGCGCGACGGCCGACACGTGCACCCCCGGGGCGTCGCGGACCTCCTGCTGCAGCGTGCGGACCAGGCCCAGCTGGCCCCACTTGGCCGCCACGTAGCTGCCCATCAGCGGCGCGCTCACCTCGGCCAGCAGCGAGCTGACGACGACCAGGTGCCCGGCCCCCTGCCGCCGGAACACCGGCAGCGCGGCGCGGGCGATGTTCGCGGTGCCGTGCAGCGCGGTGTCGACGACGGCCTCGTACACCGCCCGCGGCACGTCCTCGACCCGGCCGTAGGCCATCACCTGCGCCGCGTGGACGACGACGTCGAGCCGGCCGAACCGGCTCACCGCGGTGTCGACGGCGTTCCCGACGGCATCGGCGTCGGCGACGTCGGCCGGGCAGACCAGCACCTCGCCGGCACCGGCCGCGCGCGCCTCGCGGGCGGTGTCCTCCAGGGCCTCGCGGCCCCGGGCCAGGAGCAGCAGGGAGCTGCCCCGGCGGGCGAAGCGCAGCACGGTGGCGCGGCCGATCCCGCTCGAGGCGCCGGTGACGAGGACGGACGGGGGCGCGGCGGACTCCGCGGTGCCGGTCATGGGTCGCGTCCTACCCGGTGGCGTCCGAGACATTCGGCAGGTGACCGAGCAGCCAGCCCGGTCCGGCCACCGCGGCGCCGGCCGGCAGCCGGGCCCGCAGGCCGCGGTCGGCGGTGACGACGAGCAGCGGCTCGCCGGCCGCGCGGGCCTCGGCGGCCAGGGCGTCGTCCCCGCTGCCGGGCGCCCGCACCACCCGGGTCCCCGCCGGCGCCGGCACGTCGCGCGCCGCCCCCTCGACCACCGCGACCAGCGCCGTGACCGTCAGGGGCCGGCCGTCGGGCCCGGGCAGCTCGCGGCCCGGGAGGGTCGCCAGCCGGGCGAGCAGCCGGGCAGTCGCCCCGGCCCGGTCGCGCCACCAACCGTCGGGCCGCGCGCCGAGCACGTTGGCGACGTCGACCAGCAGCACCGGCACGCGCTCCCCCCGTTCCGTCGTCCCCCCGTCCTACCCTGCCGCGCGTGGAGAAGGTGGACTACGTCGACACGTTCATCGCCGTGGCGGAGGACTGCCCGGCCGAGGCCGGCACCGTGCCCCCGGCGACGGCCAAGCCGTCGGTCGCGGCCCTCAGCCACGCCCTGCTGGCGGGCCGGCCGTACGAGCTGACCTCCGCCGACGTCCTGTTCACCGTGCACGCCGACCGCACCGGCGTCCCCGAGGCCGAGCGCCCGGCGGCCCGCGCGGCCTTCTTCGCCAGGGACCAGGCCTGCCTGCGGGCCTCCCCGCTGGGCAAGCGGTACGGCTGGGGCCTGCACGCCGACGCCGAGGGGCGGCTGGCGCTGGTCGGCCGGGAGACCCCCGAGTACGCCGAGCTCGCCGCCGGGCGGGTGCCCGGCAGCGGCGCACCGGTGACCGTGGTGCGGGCGATGCGCAGTTCCCGGGCCCGCTGAACGCTCCTACAGTCCCGGGCATGTGCCGCAACATCCGTCCGCTGTCGAACTTCGCGCCTCCCGCGACGGAGGAGGAGGTCACGGCCGCGGCGCTGCAGTACGTGCGCAAGATCAGCGGGACGACGAAGCCCGCCCGGGTCAACGCCGAGGCCTTCGACCGGGCCGTCGCGGAGGTGGCCGCCGCCTCGGCCAGGCTGCTCGACGCCCTGGTCACGACCGCTCCACCCAAGGACCGCGAGATCGAGGCCGCCAAGGCCCGCGCCCGGTCGGCGGCGCGCTACGCGCGCTGACCCACGCCCGCTGACCCACGCCCGCTGACCCGACACGCGGCGCGACCTGACCGGTTGCGCGCAACGGGCATGAGGGCGGCGGGGACCGGGTAGCCGGGGTGGGATCCCCCTCCCCTGATCCTGGAGTCACCTCATGGCCCGCAACACCCTCTCGCGCTCCCTCCACGACCTCGGCCTCGCCGCCTGGTTCGGCGGCACGCTCGCCAACGCCGTCGCCCTCAACCCCGCCGCCGGCGAGGCGGGCGGATCCAGCACCGGCGCCGTCGCCAACGAGGGGTGGAACCGCTGGACCCCGGTGAACGCCGCCGCGATCGGCGCCCACCTCATCGGCAGCATCGGCCAGCTCGGCAGCAACAGCGGCCGGGTCGCCCAGCAGAAGGGCGTGGCGGGCATGTCGGTGCTCAAGACCGCGCTCACCGCCGCCGCGCTCGGCGTCACCGCCTACAGCCGCGGCCTCGGCAAGATCGTCGACAGCGGCGGTGCCGTCCCGGCGAAGTCGGGCACGAAGCCCAGCAAGCGCACCCGGGCCGACGTCGCGGTCGCCCAGGAACAGCTCGACCGGCTGCAGTGGGTCATCCCCGCGCTCACCGGCGCGCTGGTCGTCGTCAGCTCCTACGCCGGCGAGCAGCAGCGACCCTCCGAGGTGCTGCGCGGCACCGCCGGCCGCTGACCGGCCCGCTGCCGCACCCGAGCACGCCACCACGGGGAGGACCCGCCATGACCCGCAGCACCGGCACGCGCGAGGTCACCTTCGCCGGCAACACCGCGGCCGAGCAGCCGCACGGCTCGGACCGGTCGCACGGCGCCACGGTGTGCCCGGACTGCACCGACGGCCTCGGCAAGCCCAAGCCGGTCGAGCCCGGGTCCTTCCGCGACAGGCTGCGGCACAACAGGCCCGCCTACGTCGCGTGGCGGGTCGGCGTCTTCGTCGTCGGGCTGCTGTTCGTGCTGCTCGGCGTGGCGCTCACGGCCCTGCCGGGCCCGCTGACCATCCCGCCGGTGCTGCTCGGCCTGTGGGTGTGGTCGACCGAGTTCGACTGGGCACGGCGGTTCTTCGCCGCCTTCCGCCGCAAGGCGTCGGCCACGTGGACGCACGCCAAGCAGCACCCGGTGAGCTCCACCGCGGTCACCGTGGGCGGGCTGGTCCTGGCCGGCGTCGCCTTCTGGGCGGTCGGCCACTTCCAGCTGGTCGACAAGGCGACCACCGCGCTCGGCCTCGGCTGAGGGGGTGCCGCGGCGCAGGAGAGCTGCGCCGCGGCACCCCGCTCAGGCCGTGGTGAGGACGACGGGGCCCTCGTCGGTCACCGCCACCGTGTGCTCGACGTGCGCGGCGCGCCGGCCGTCGGCGGTGACGACCGCCCAGCCGTCCTTCTTGTGCTTGTACCGCTCCTCGCCGGCCAGGAGCATCGGCTCGATCGCCAGGGTGCTGCCCGCCTGCAGCCGCACCCGGTCCAGCCCGGTCATCGGCCGGTTCGGCACGAACGGCGGCTCGTGCATGGAGCGCCCGATGCCGTGGCCGCCGTGGTCGGGCAGATGCGCGAAGCCGTACCGCCGGGCGACCGTGTCGATCGCCGTCGCCACGTCCAGCAGCGTCGCCCCGGGCACCGACGCGGCGATGCCCGCGGCCAGCGCCTCCTCGGTCGCCCGCACCAGCCGGGCGTCCTCCTCCGCCGAGGTCTCGCCGATCAGCAGCGTGATCGCCGCGTCACCGTTCCAGCCGTCGACGATCGCGCCGCAGTCGATGCTCAGCACGTCGCCCTCGTGCAACCTGCGTCCGCTGGGCCGGCCGTGCACGACCACCTCGTTGGGTGACAGACACAGCGCGCCGTTGTAGGCCGTCGGCGCCCACGCCGGCTTGTAGCCGAGGAAGGACGACGTCGCGCCCGCCTCGCGGATGCAGGTCTGCGCCAGGTCGTCGAGGTCGCGCAGCTTCACGCCCGGCGCGGCCGCGGCACGCACCGCGGCGAGCGTCTCGGCGACCACCCGCCCGGCGTCCTGCATGGCGTCGAGCTCGAGCGCCGTGCGGCGGGGCAGGGTCGTCGTCTCCACGGCGTCCACGGTACGAGGCGCCCGACCGCCCCCCGCCGGCGTGGCCCGGCCGGTCAGTCCCGGCCGACCTCCCGCGGGTCGGGCGTGCGGAACGGCGGGTCGCCGGCGGCGCGGGGCTCGGGATCGGGGTCGCCCTCGGCGCGGTCGGGGTCCTCGCCCTCGATGCCGAAGCCCTCGGCCGGCGGCGGGGCGCCCGCCCCCGGGTCGGCGGCGGGGATCCCGTCGTCGGTCTTCGGCAGTTCGGGCTCGAGCGGCGCGGACATCGACATGCCCGCGCCATACCCCGCCCGGGACACCCGTTCGGGCGACCAGGTGAACAGCAGGTGGACAGCGGGCATACACCAGGCCCTGATCCGGCCTGTGGCAGGCGGCGGGGGCGACGGAGGAGAGGAGCACGCGCGATGGCCATCACGCACCCGGTACGGGACGAGCACGACGGCGGCAGCCGCGACGAGACGCGGGCCGAGCGCATCGACCGCGAGCTCATGGAGCTGCTCAACGAGCTGCGGGTCGCCCTGCCCGGGGTGCAGTTCCTCTTCGCCTTCCTGCTCGTCGTCCCCTTCCAGCAGGGCGGGGACGAGATGACCGGGTTCCAGCGCGACGTCTACTTCGTGACGCTGATGGCCGCGGTGGCCGCGACCGCGCTGCTGATCGCGCCAGCGGCGCAGCACCGGGCGCTGTTCCGGCAGCACGACAAGGAGGACCTCCTGCGGCGCAGCAACCGCAACGCCTTCCTCGGGCTCACGGTGCTCGCGGTCGCGCTGGTCTCGGCGGTCCTGCTGGTGACCGACGTGCTGTTCAGCCTGCCCCAGGCGGTGGTCGCCGCGGCCGTGGTCGCCGTCCTCGTCGGCTGGCTGTGGATCGGCAGCCCCGTCGTCCAGCGCGCCCGGGGGTCCCGGCAGGGCTAATCCCCGGGCACCTCGCGGGTGTTCTCCGGACGTCGCGGGGCCGTTCCCGCCCGCGACGTCCGCACACCGCCCGCACAGCGCCCGCTCACGCCTCCGCGGGCGACGAGGGAGGGTCACCTACCCTCCCTCGCGTGGCAGCGGCGACGACGGTCGAGGGCGAGCGGGCGCCCGCTCGCCTGCCTGCTCCGGGACGGCGGTGGACGCCGCTGCTCGAGGCGCTGCCCCCGCTGCTGCTCGTGGCGCTGGGCTGCGTCCTGCTCGGCGCCGGGCAGGGGCTGTGGTTCGACGAGCTGTTCACCGCCGAGGTCGCCCGCCTGCCGCTGGGCGACATCGTGCACGCGGCGGTGAGCGGCGAGGCGACGACGAGCTACCTGGCCGGCATCCCGCCGTCGTACAACGCGCCCTACTACGTCGTCGTGCACCTCTGGACGCTCCTGCCCGGTGTCGGCGGCGACACCTCGCTGCGGGCGCTGTCCCTGCTGGCCGCGGCCGGCGGCATCGCGCTGGTCACCCGCGCCGTGGCACGGCTGGCCGGCCGGGCCACGGGCGTCCTCGCCGGCCTCGCCCTCGCCGCGGACCCGCTGCTGCTGGAGCAGGCCGTCGAGGCGCGCAGCTACGGGCTGGCCGTGCTGGCCACCGGCGCCGCGCTGCTCGGCCTGGTCCGCCACCTGCAGGACCGGCCCCGGGGGCTCCTGCTGTTCGGGCTGGCCGGCGCCGGCATGGGGCTCATGCACTGGTACGCGCTCACCGTCCTGGCCGCGTTCGTCGCGGCGGCGGTGCTGCTCCGGGGGCGGCGGGCCGTGCGCGTCGTGGCCGTGGGCGCCCTCGCCGCGCTGCCCACCGGAGCGCTGGTGGCCATGAACCTGCTCAACGGCACCGGCGGCCGCAACGCCGAGCACCTGCGCGACACCGACGGCCGGCTCGCCGACCTCGCCGTCGAGGCCTGGGCCGGCGGCCGCACCCCCCTGCTGTACCTGACCGTCGCGCTCGCGGTCATCGGCGCGGTCCGCGGCCGGGGCGTGCGCGTCGTGGGCGCCTGCTGGGTCCTCGTCCCGCTCGTCCTGCTGCTGCTCGCCGAGCTGGTGCGGCCGGTCTACCTGCCCCGGTACCTGCTGGCCGGCCTGCTCGGGCTCGCCGTCCTCGCCGCGGCCGGCGCCGTGGCCGCTCCGCGGGGCGCCCGGTCCGCCGTGGGCGCCGCGCTCGTCGGCTTCTCCCTGCTGGCCGCCGCCCCGCTGGCCGACCGCGAGCCGCGGGAGACCTCCGACCGGCTGGTCGCGGCCCTCGCGGAGCTGCACCGGCCCGGTGAGCCCGTCGTCGGCGCCGACCTGCGCTCGGCGATGGGGCTCGACCACTACGTGCGCACCGAGGCGCCGCAGCTGCGCGCCGACCTCCTGCTGCCGCCCGACGACGCCCCACCGGACGCCTCCCGCGTGTGGCTCGTCCGCCGGGAGGTCCGGGGCGAGTTCCTCCCCACCGACGACGTCGACCTGCTCAGCGCCGCCGGGCTGTCGGTGACCCGCGAGTGGTCCTTCGCGGGCAGCAAGACGAACCTGGTCCTCCAGCTCTGGACCCGGTGAGCGCCCGGCACCGATGAGTCCACGGCTCCGCCGCCGTCTCCTCGTCGTACCCGCGGCGCTCCGGCCGGACGGGCACCCGGAGGTGGGCAGGTGGCGCTCGCGGTCGAGACCCAGGGCCTGGTCGCCGTGGTCGGCGGCGTCCGCGGGCTGGACGGCCTGGACCTGCGCGTCCCGGCCGGCTGCGTGCACGGCGTCGTCGGCGGAGGCGGGGCGGGCAAGACGACGCTGATCCGCGTGCTCGCCACCCTGCAGCGGCCCGACGCCGGGACCGCGCGGGTGCTCGGCGCCGACGTCGTCACCGCCGCCGAGCAGGTGCGCTCGCGCGTCGGCTGCACCGGGCGGACGGCGTGGTTCGACCCGCAGCTGAGCGGGCCGGTCAACCTGGTGCAGCTCGCCCGGCTGCTCGGCTACTCGCGCGCGGCGGCGCGGCTGCGCGCCGACCAGCTGCTCGCCGGGTTCGGCCTGGCCGACGCCGCGGCGGCCCGGCCGCTCGCCACCTACACCCCGGCCATGCGCCGCCGGCTCGACCTGGCGGCCAGCATCGTCGTCCGTCCCGAGCTGGTCCTCCTCGACGAGCCGACCACCGACCTGGACCCGCACTGCCGCGCCGAGGTCGCCGAGGTGCTGCGTGCCCTGGTCCGCGCCGGGACGACCGTGCTGCTGACCACCCGCGACCTCGACGAGGCCGGCCGGCTGGCCGACCGGCTCTCGCTCCTGGCCGCCGGCCGCGTCGTCGACGAGGGGACGGCGGACGAGCTGCGCACCCGGGCCGCGCCGGCTCAGTGACGGCGGGCGCGCACCGCCCACGCCAGCGAGCGCGCCGACTGCGCCAGCCGCGCGCGCGACGTCCACGCCGAGCGGCCCGCGGCGCGCGGCTCGCGGGCCACCGGCACGCTGGTCAGCGGGCGGCCGGCCACCCCCACGGCCAGCACGACGCTCGGCGAGGGGACGGCGAGCACCGCCTCGCGCACCCGCGGGCCCATCGCCAGGAACGCCCCGGCGTCGGGCGGCAGGCCGGTGAGCCGGGCCGCGACGCGGCGGTGCGCCCCGCCGGTGAGCCGCCGCAGCCGCGAGGTGTAGACCCCGCGCCGTCCGGCGAAGACCGCCTCGACGTCCCCGGCGGCGAGCCGGTCGAGGAGCACCGGGACGGCCTCGGGCGGGTCCTGCAGGTCGGCGTCCAGGCAGACCCACGCGTCGGCGCCGGGCTCGTCGGCCAGACCCCGGGCGATCGCCGCGTGCTGGCCGACGTTGCGCTCCAGCACCGTGACGCCGACCCGCGGGTCGGCCGCCGCGAGCCCGGCGGCCACCCGTGCGCTGTCGTCGGGCGAGGCGTCGACGACCAGCCGCAGCCGCCAGTCCCGGCCGGCCAGCGCGGCGGCCAGCCGGGCGGCGAGCGGCTCCAGGGTGTCGGCGTTGCCGTAGACGGGGACGACGACGGCCACGCCCCCGCCGGTCACCGGTACTCCTCGGCCCAGATCCGCCCCAGCCCCTCCTCCAGGCCGACCGTCGGGCGCCAGCCCAGCAGCCGCGCCGCGGCCCGCGGGTCGCTGACCCAGTCGGCGGTGTCCCAGGACCGGCCCGGGTGCGCCCCGGCGGCGGTGGCGATCCGGCGGCCGGTGGCCCGCTCCGCGGCGGCGACCAGCTCCTCGGTCGAGGTCTGCAGCCCGGTGCCGATGTTCAGCACCTGCCCCGGCGGCAGGTCGTCGGCGGTCGCGGCCCGCACGCAGGCGTCGACCACGTCGCCGACCCACACCCAGTCGCGCCGGCTGACCGCGGCCGGCAGCGGCACGGTGCCGCCGTCGCGGGCGGCGGCGAGGACGACGGGCACCAGCCGGGTGGGGTGGTCGCCGGGGCCGTAGACCTGGAAGGCGCGCAGCACCGCCGCCCGCACCCCGCGCTCGGCCGCCGCGGCCTGCAGCAGCAGCGACCCGGCGGCCTTGGTGGCGCCGAAGAAGCCCCGCGGGTGCAGGGGCGCGTCCTCGGCCAGGGGCGCCGGGCCGGCCGCGTACTCGGTCGAGGACCCCAGCCGCACGACCGCGCGGCAGCGGTCGGGCAGCGCGTCGACCAGCCAGGGGCTGGTGTTGACCGCCACGGTGGCCGCGCGCTCGGCCGGGGTCGCCTTGGCCCGCCCGGCGGCCAGGGAGAAGACGACGTCGGGGTCGGCGGCCCGGACCGCGGCCGCGGCCGCGATCGGGTCGGCCAGGTCGACGTCGCCCCGGCCGAGGCCGACCACCGCCCAGCCGTCGGACCGCAGCCGCTGCACCAGGTGCCGGCCGACGAACCCCCCGGCGCCGGTGACCAGCGCCCTCACCGGCGACCGGCCCTCACGCCGGGGCGGGGACGGCGACGGGCGCGGGCGCGCGTCCCGCGGCCGGCGAGCCGTCGACCGCGGCGGCGAACTCCGCACGCCGGGCGGCGACCGTCGCGGCGTCGGCGGCCCGGAGCCGGTCCAGGCCGGCGAGCAGCCGGGGCACCTCGACGAAGGGGTCCCGGCCGGCCATGTCGGCGGTGAAGGAGCGCCGCAGGAAGGTGAAGTCGGTGCCGAGCCGGACCAGCTCCGCGGCCAGCAGCTCGCTGGGCACCGGCGCGCCGCCCTCGAGCAGCGTCAGGCCCCCGACGCCGAAGGGCTGGGCGACCTCCGAGCGGACGGCGTCCACGGTGCCGTCGACCAGCGGCCCGAAGAGCTCCGTGCTGCGCCGGTCGATGCGCAGGTCGTTGAGGCCGACGTAGACCCGCGCCAGCGGCCGGCGGGCCAGCGCCGCGGCGCGGTCGACGGCGTCCTGGGTCTCCACGAGGATGCCGAGCCCGCAGCGGCCCGCGACCAGGTCGAGGGTGCGGTCGACCTCCTCGGTCCCGCGCACCATGGGCAGCAGCACCTCGTCGGCGCCGGCGGCGACCGCGTCGGCCACCTCGCCCGCCGTCCAGGGGCCGTAGCCGTTCACCCGGCACAGCAGACGGCCGTCGGTGGCCGCCCGCATGCGGACGAGGTCGTCGAGGGTGTCGGCGTTGATCTGGGTGCCCTCACCCCGCTGCCGGCGGTGCTTCCCCCGCCGCTCCCAGTCGACGACGATGCCGGCCGCGCCGGCCGCGACGACGTCCCGGCCCCAGCCGGGGTCCACGCTGAAGAGGAGGAGGTCCACGACCGGTGAGCTTAGGCACACCTAATGGTCGATCGGGAGCCGGTTCGCTCCCGGGCGTGCCGTCAGCCGGCGGCGGGCACCTGCGGCGGGCGGGACGGCGCCTCCCGGGCGGGGACGGCGGCGCCCTCGGCCGGGAACGGCAGCGCGGCGCCGAGCACGTCGATCGCGACCTCGTCGCCGGGCGCGGGCAGCGCCCGGCCGTCCAGCCGGGCGCTCACTGTGCGGCCCGAGGCCAGCAGCAGCCGCACGCGGGCGTCGTGGCCGAAGAAGTCGACCGAGCCCACGTGCGCCACCGCACCGCCGGCGGCAGCAGCGGTCAGCCGCAGCTGCTCCGGGCGCAGCAGCACGGTGGCGGGGCCGTCGGCGACCGGGTGCTCGAGCGGGAGGACGCCGAGCTCGGAGTGCGCCCGGCCGTCCCGGACCTCGGCGTCGAGCACGACGGCCTCGCCGACGAAGGTGGCCACGTCGAGGTCGCGCGGGCGGCGGTACAGCGTGCGCGGGTCGGCCAGCTGCACCAGCCGGCCGCCGCGCAGCACGGCGACCTGGTCGGCCATCGACAGCGCCTCGGACTGGTCGTGGGTGACCAGCACCGCGGTGGCGCCGGTCGCGGCCAGCGCGTCGGAGACCGCCCGCCGGGTCTCCTCGCGCAGCGAGGCGTCGAGCGAGGAGAACGGCTCGTCGAGCAGGACCAGCGACGGCCGCGGCGCGAGCGCGCGGGCCAGCGCCACGCGCTGCTGCTGCCCGCCGGAGAGCTGGTGCGGCGAGCGGTCGGCCAGGGCCGCGTCGAGGCCCACGAGCGCCAGCAGGTCGGCGACCAGCCCGCGGTCGCGGCGCTGCCGGCGCGGCAGGCCGAAGGTGACGTTCCCGGCGATCGACAGGTGCGGGAACAGCCCGCCCTCCTGCGGCACGAAGCCGATCCCGCGCCGTCGTGCGGGCACGCCCCGGCCCTCCCCGGCGACCACCCGGCCGCCGAGCTCGACGGTGCCGCTGTCGGGGTCGTCGAAACCGGCCACGATCCGCAGCAGCGTGGTCTTCCCGCACCCGGAGGGGCCCAGCAGCGCGGTCGTCGTCCCGGTCGGCACGTGCAGGTCGATGCCGGTCAGCACCGCGGTCGGGCCGTAGGACTTCGTCACGTCCAGGACGGTGAGCTCGCTCATGTGGTCAGACCTCGTCGGGCGTCTCGGGAGAGCAGCACGGTAGCCGGGGCCGACAGGAGCACCATCACCAGTGCGTACGGCGCGGCGGCCCCGTACTCCAGCGCGCTGCTGGAGGACCAGAACGCCGTCGCCAGCGTCGTCGTCCCGGTCGGGGCGAGCAGCAGGGTCGCGGTCAGCTCGGTGACCACGGCCAGGAAGACCAGCGCCGCGCCGGCGCCGATGCCCGGCGCCAGCAGCGGCAGCGTGACCCGCCACAGCCGGTCGGGCGCGGAGGCGCCCAGCGAGGCGGCGACGTCGTCGTGCAGCCGCGGCGACTGCTCGACCGCCGCGCGCACGGTGACGATCGCCCGCGGCAGGAAGAGGATCGCGTAGGCGGCCAGCAGCACCGGCACGGTCTGGTAGAGCCAGGGCGTGGCCCGGATGCTCACCGTCACCAGCGCGAGCGCGATGACGATCCCCGGCACCGCGCTGCCCAGGTAGGTGCTGCGCTCCAGCAGCGTGCTCACCGGGCCGCGGCGGCGGACCGCCAGCCAGCCGGTGGGCAGGGCCATCGCCGTCGTCACCGCGGCCGCGGCGGCGGCCAGGCCCAGGGTCGATCCCGTGGTGGTGGCGAGCTCGCCCAGGTCGAGATCGGTGGAGGCGCCGCGCACCAGCCAGGTGACCAGGCTGGCCAGCGGCACCGCCACGGCGAGCCCGACGAGCGCGGTCACGCCGGCCAGCGCCGGGACGGTCAGCCCGCCCAGCCGCACCGGCCGCGGCGGGCGGGCCACCCCCGCGCCGGTCCGGGCGTACCCGTGCCGTCCGCGCAGCCGGATCTCGGCGACCAGCAGCACCAGGCACAGCACGACGAGCACCCCGGCCAGCGCGGTCGCGCCCGGGCCGTTGAAGGTGGCGCGGTACTGGTCGTAGATCGCGGTCGTGAACGTCGGGTACCGCAGCATCGCGAAGGCGCCGAACTCCCCGAGCACGTGCAGCGCGATCAGCAGGCTGCCGCCGAGCACCGCGACCCGCAGCTGGGGCAGCTGCACCCGCCGGAACACCGCCCACGTCGAGAGGCCCAGCCCGCGGGCGGTGTCCTCCAGCGCCGGGTCGAGCCCGCGGAACGCCGCGACGGCCGGCAGGTAGACGAACGGGAAGTACGACAGCGACACCACCAGCAGCGCGCCACCGTAGGTGTCCAGGCCGGGCAGCAGCGAGATCCAGGCGTAGCTGTTCACGAACGCCGGCACCGCCAGGGGCGCCACGAGCAGCACGTGCCAGAACCGGCGGCCCGGCAGCGCCGTCCGCTCGACCAGCCACGCCGCGCCCACGCCGAGGACGGCGCACACGGCCACGGTGCCGGCCACCAGCCGGGCGGTGTTCCAGAGCAGGTCGGCCACCCGCTCGCGGAACACGAGCTCGGAGACGCCGCTCCAGCCCATGTCGGCGACACCGGTGACGATGTGGCCCAGCGGCACCAGCGCCAGCGCGGCGACCGCCGTGGCCAGCAGCACGGTCACCGGCGAGCGGCGCAGGACGGCGGGCGCGCGCCGGCCCCGCGACGGCGGCCGGGGAGCCGCCGTCCCGGGGGCCGGGAGCGACGCCGGGGCGCTCAGAGCAGCCCCACCTCCTGCATCAGCTCGGTGACCCGCTCCTGGTCCAGCCCGCCGGGGTCGACGGCGGGGGCGCCGAGGGTCTCCAGCGGCGGCAGCGCCTCGGCGGAGGCGACGCCGGTGCCGACGGCGTACTCGAGCGCGGAGCTCTGCGCCAGCCGCTCCTGCGCCTCGGGGCTGGTCAGGTACTCGACCAGCCGCTGGGCGTCGTCCTGCTGGTCGGAGGAGGCGAGCACGCCGGCCCCGGAGACGCTCAGGAAGGCGCCGGGGTCGCCGTTGCCGAAGAAGTGCAGGGCCGCGTCGTCGCCGCGCAGGGCGTTCTCGGCCTGGTCCCGGTACCAGTAGTAGTGGTACATGATCCCGGCGTCGATCTCGCCCTCGTCGGCGGCGGTCATGACGGCGGTGTTGCTCTGGTAGACGTCGGCGTTGCGCTCCAGGCCCTCGAGCCAGGCGCGGGTCTCGTCCTCGCCGCGCAGGGCCAGCACCGCGCTGACGATCGCCTGGAAGTCCGCGCCGCCGGCGGCGATGCCGATGCGGCCCTCCCACTCGGGGCCGGCCAGGTCGAGGATCGACGCCGGCAGCTCCTCCTCGGGCAGCTGGGCCGGGTTGTAGACCAGGACCGTGCTGCGGGCGGCGAAGCCGGTCCAGGTGCCCGAGGAGGGCCGGAACTGCTCGCCGACCTGGTCGAGCGTCGCCTGCTCCAGCGGCGCGAGCAGGCCCTCGCGGTCGAGGACGTCGATCGCCGGGCTGTTCTCGGTGAGGTAGACGTCGGCCGGCGAGGCCTCGCCCTCCTGGATGATCTGGTTGGCCAGCTCGGCGTCGTTGCCCTCGCGGAACTCCAGCTCGATGCCGGTCTCCTCGGTGAAGTCCTCGAGCATCGTGCGCACGAGGCTCTCGTGCTGGGCGCTGTAGACGGTCAGGGTCTCGGCGTCGTCGTCCCCGCCGCAGCCGGCGAGCACGCCGGAGACGGCGAGGGCGGACAGGACGGCGGCGGTCACTCGCCCGGGGCTGTACACGGGTCCTCCAGCAAGACGTAGGCGAGCCACACCTAAGCAGAAGAGGGTACCGCCGCGGCGCCGGGACGCCGTGGGCTAGAACGGCCGGGTGACCGCACCCGTGTTCCGCACCGCCCGCTTCGCCGACCTGACCCCGTTCGAGGTGTACGCGCTGTGCCGGCTGCGGGTCGACGTCTTCGTCGTCGAGCAGGAGTGCGCCTACCCCGAGCTCGACGGCCGGGACGTCGAGCCGGCGACGCTGCACCTGTGGGCGGAGGTCGACGGCGAGGTCGCGGCCACCATCCGGGTGCTCGACGACGGCGCCACCCGCGCGATCGGCCGGGTCGCGACCGCGCGTGCCCACCGCGGGCTCGGCCTGGCGGCGCGGCTGATCGAGGCGGGCATCGCCCTGTGCGACGGGTTCCCGGTCACGCTCGGCGCGCAGGCCCACCTCGAGGGCTGGTACGAGCGGTTCGGCTTCCGGCGCAGCGGCCCCGGGTACGACGAGGACGGCATCCCGCACGTGCCCATGCGGCGCGAGCCGGCCTGAGGCTCACCGCTCGGCGATCCGGCGGACCTCCGGCTGCACGCCCTCGCTCTTGTGCACGTTGCTCGACCACACCGGCTCCGGGTGCGTGTCGGCGCCGGCCGCGACGTCCTCGGCGGTGCGCAGCTTCGCCACCTTGTGCACCAGGACGCCGAAGCCGATCTTGGCGATGACGTCGGCGACCGAGTACGAGACCTGCATCGCCGTGTACCAGGCCGGCGTGACGTCGGCGAAGACCGGCACCGCGTAGACCAGCGGGTAGATGCCGAAGCTGCTGAGCAGCACGATCGTCGCGTTGCGCAGGCTGGTGGCCGCCTCCTCCCCCATGGTCGGCAGCGACGCGCGCACCGCCGCGATCAGCGCGACGTACAGGTAGGCGAAGAAGGCGGTGCTGATCAGCCCCCAGACCACCAGCGCGGCGGTGTCGTCACCCTCCCCCACCACCTGGGCGCCGACGTAGCCGGTGACGATCATGAGGAACGCCGAGGCCATCGCCCCGGCGCGCACCCGCCGCGCCCGGGCACCGGCCAGCGAGCAGACCGCGAGCAGTTCGACGGTCAGCAGCGGCACGGTGACCGACCAGTCGATGTAGCGCGTGCCCTCGGTGGTGCGGGCCTCCTCCGTCGGCACGTACGCGCCGTCGACCAGCCGGAACCCGCTGTCGACGTCGGAGTACAGGACGGCGTAGGCGACGGTGGCGACCGCCGCCAGGCACAGCGCCGCGTAGGCCGAGGGGCGGTAGCGGGCCGACACCTCGTCGCGGCTGGTCAGCGCGTACAGGAAGTACGCCAGCAGCGCGAAGCCGGCGCCGAGCACGGCGAACTGGACGACGTCGTACTGGCCGGGCGTCAGGGTCTGCAGCTCCGGGGCGCGGCTGCCGGTGGGGTCCACACCGCGGCTGTCCCCGCCCGGCGCCGTCCCCACACCCCGCTGGGGCACGATCCGGCCGTGGACGCCGACCCCGCCGACCTGCTCCGGACCGCCGCCGACCGGCTCGAGGCGCTGGCCGCGCGGACGACGCCGGGGAGCTGGCGGCTGACCGGCCTGCTCGCCAGCCGGCCCGAGGTGGTCGCGGTCGCCCCGGACGGGAGCACCGAGCACGTGGCCGAGGCGCGTGCGGCCTCCGGCGCGTGGATCGCCGCCCTCTCCCCCGCGATCGCCGCTCCCCTGGCCGCCGCCCTGCGCACCGCTGCGGGCGGCCCGGCGGGGTTCCCGGACCTCGTCGCGCTCGCCCGCCTGCTCGACGCCCGGCTGCCCCCGGCCGGCTGAGCGGGCGGGCCGGTCAGGCCGCGACGGGGGCCAGGTCCGCGGCCCCGAACGCGGCGTCGAACCGGTCGCACCAGATCACCACGCTGGTGTACGAGGTGGCGTCCACCCCGGCGGGCACCACGTAGTTCTGGTCGCCGACGTTGCCCTTGAGCGCGCCGAGGTCGACGAACTGGTCGTCGAACGCCGCCTCCGTCCCGTCGGCGGGGTTCTGCGAGAGGTAGACGTAGAGCGCCGGTCCGTTGGAGGTCTCGAAGCCCTCCAGCCGCACGATGACCTGGCCGTCGGGGAGCTGCACCACCCGGGCCGTGCCCACGGTCTCGTGCTCGCGGGACACGAAGCTGCCGGCGGCCAGGTCGACCGGCTGCCGCGGGGCGGACGGCGTC
The DNA here is from genome assembly GCF_054050735.1 of Blastococcus sp. SYSU D00813. Taxonomy (NCBI): domain Bacteria; kingdom Bacillati; phylum Actinomycetota; class Actinomycetes; order Geodermatophilales; family Geodermatophilaceae; genus Blastococcus; species Blastococcus sp. SYSU D00813. Next base: position 17,344 of record NZ_JBJGZX010000008.1, on the reverse strand, counting down.
GCGGCGCCCCCGCCGCTGCTCTGCTCGTCGGCCGGCACCGCGGCCACCGTGGGCAGCGCCTCGGACACCTCGTCGTCGTAGAACAGCTTCTGCGGCTGGAACCAGACCAGCACGAACGCCGCCAGGGCGACCACCACCAGGGCCGCCACCGACCAGATCCAGGTCCTCCGCCGCATCGCCACGGCGGCGCAATGTAGACGGCCCGCCGCCCGCCCGGGGGCATCCGCGACGCGACCGCCGGACCGGTCCGGGCGTGGCCGCCGGCCGCGCGGGTAGGACCCGGCGATGGCTGACGACACGACCCCCGGCGGCTTCGCCGGCCGGCTCGGCGCCCGGGTGGAGGACGCCGGCGACGGCGGCGCACGGCTGGCGTTCGAGGTGACCGACGAGCACCTCAACCCGGCCGGGACGCTGCACGGCGGCGTGCTCGCCACGCTCGTGGACACGGCCATGGGGCAGGCGGTCCGCACGGTCACCGGGGAGGGCGACGTGCCGGCGACCAGCCAGCTCACGGTCACCTACCTGCGGCCGGGGCGGCCCGGACCGCTCGGCGTCCGCGCCTCGGTGCGCACCCGCGGCGAGCACCTCACCGTCTGCGAGGCCGACGTCGAGCAGGAGGGCAAGGCGGTCGCGCACGCCGTCGCCACCTTCGCCCTCCTGCACCGCTGACAGCGGGCGTCCCCGAGGAGCACCATCGGGGCATGACCACCGCGACCTGGAACGGGACCGTCATCGCCGAGTCCGACGACATCGTCACCGTGGAGGGCAACGCCTACTTCCCGCGCGAGGCCGTGCGCGAGGACGTGCTGCGCCCCTCGAGCACGCACACCACCTGCCCGTGGAAGGGCGAGGCGTCGTACTTCTCGCTCGAGGTCGACGGGCAGACCAACCCCGACGCCGCCTGGTACTACCCGCAGCCCAAGGACGCGGCCCGCGAGATCACCGGCCGGGTGGCGTTCTGGCGGGGCGTCGAGGTCCGCTAGCCACCAGCGGTCCGGGACCCTCGCGCGCCGGGAGTCCCGGACCGGAGGCGGTCAGCGCCGGGGGCGGGCGCCGGCGAGGTCGCGGGCCGACGCGGCGTCGTCCGGGTCGAGGGCGCGGGTGCGCTCCTGGCGCTCGATGAGCCGGTGGTAGGCCGTCCAGGCCTCCTCGGGCGTCTGGTCGAGCGCCGCGGCGATCTCGTCCCAGCCGGCCCCGCCGCGCAGCGCGGCGCGGATGCCGATGAGCTGGCTGTCGCGCGCCTTGCGGGCGACGACCTCGCCGAGGGCGAGCAGCTCCAGCGACTCGGGGACGTCGAGGTTCGTCTCGGCGTCCTTGATGGCGCTCCAGTCGTCCGGGTCGTCGTGGGCGACGGTGTTGAGCGTCGCGGCCCCGCTGTCGCGCCGGCTGAGGAAGTCCAGCCGGGTCGTGGCGGTGCTCAGGGAGAACTCCCGCTCCAGGGCCTCGGGCGTGATGTGCATGGGCTCCACCATGCCCCGGCGCCCTCGCGCATCGCGACCCGGACGGCTGCGACACCGGACACGCGGGCCGCCCTGCACCCTGCGCGCCTCCTAGGCTGCTCGCCGTGCGGGTCAGCGAGCGGTCGGGCCCCGGGCTCGGCGGCGCGTGGCGGCGGCTGCTGCGGGAGCTGTCCGGTTTCGGCCTCGTGGGCGGCACCTGCTTCGTGCTCGACCTGCTGCTCTTCCAGCTGCTCTACGCGCACGCGGGCGTGGAGGCGGTGGCGGCCAAGGGCCTGACGACCCTGGTCACCACCGGCGTCGCCTTCGCCGGCCACCGCCTGATCACCTACGGCGGGCGGCCGCGCAGCCCGGCCGGTCGCGGGCTGCTGCTCTTCGGTCTCGTCAACGGCACGACGCTGCTGCTCGGGCTGGCGGTCATGGGCCTCGTGCGGCACGGGCTCGGCCAGGAGGACGCGCTGGTGCTGCAGGCCGCGAACGTCGGCTCGATCGCGGTGGGCACGGCGGTCCGCTTCGTCGTCTACCGCCGGTGGGTGTTCCCGGCGGCTCCCCCGGCGTGACCGAGGGCCCGCACCCCTGACGGGGTGCGGGCCCTCGGTGCGGGAGGGGCGTCAGCTGTCGACGCCCACGGCCTCCTTGGCGACGGCCGCCAGGGCGACCTGGGCGGCGCTGACGACGCTCGACCGGTTCTTGTGCGTCTCCTCGTAGCGGATGACGACCCGGATGTCGTGCGGCGAGCGCAGCTCCTTGGCGGCCTTGGCGGCGTCGGCGGTCGACAGCGAGTCGTAGCCCTTGATCGGCAGCTCGTCGGCGGTCACGTCGCCGAGCTCCTCGCGGGCGGCCCGGGCGGTGTCGGCGGCGTCCCGGTTGCCCTCGCGGCGGGCGATCCTCTCGGCCCGGCGGAGGGCGGCGGCCCGCCCGACGGTGAGCGTCTCGCGCACGGCGCCGGTGAGGGAGCTGGCCTTGCCGGCCACCTCGCCCAGCTTCCCCTCGGCCTCCTCCCGCACCTGCTGGGCGCTGTCGAGCACCTCGTTGACCCGGTTGGCCACGAAGCGCACCGGCGCGTTGGCGGCGCGGGCGGCGGTGCCGGCGACCCGCTGGAACGGCGTGGGCACCAGCGCGGCGGGGCCGCCCAGGGCCTCCTCGGCGAGGACGACGGTCAGCCACTCGACGGTGGCCCGGTGGGCGGCGACCAGGCGCTCGGCCAGCTGCTCGACCCCCGGCAGCCCGGCCTTCTGGGCGAGCACCTTGACGTAGGTCGCGCGGTCCAGCAGCTGGTGCTCCAGCTGCAGGTCGGTGAGCAGCGCCTCCTCGAGCGGGGCGGCCTGCTCGACGGTGGCCTTGAGGACGGCGGACAGCCGGCCGATCGCGGGGGTGACGAGGTCGGGCACGCCGCCCAGGGCCCGCAGCTGCTCGGTGATGAGGCGGGTCCGCTCCGCGGCGTTGTCGGCGTTCTGCACAAGCTCGCGGCGGACGGCGTCCGTGCGGGCCTGCGCCACCCGGGTGCGGGCGACCTGCTCCTCGGTCTGCGACAGCAGCACCAGCGCGCGCAGCTGGTTGACGATCTTGGCGTTGTCGGTCATGGCGGGGGACTCCAGACATCGGGGATGACCTGACGGGGACGGTCATGCCCCTGCCGGGCCGTCTGCTAACTCCTGCAAGCGGATTGCTAGCAGTGACCCGCGCCACCGCACCGCTCCCCGGCGGTGCGCTGCACCTCCGCCTCGAGCGCGGGCCCGGGATCCTCGAGCGCGGAGCGCAGTGGCCGAGGACCTCCGTGCACACCATGCCGTGGAGGCGCGGCGACACGACGTGACCGGGGGACGCCGACCGGGCGATCGGCCGGTCGCAGCAGTGCAGAACTCCCGAGATCGTGGCCGCAGGATGGCCGGTCTGCACCTGATGCCGGCGGTCGCCACGGCGCTAGCGTTCGGCCGTCCCAGCCGACGGCCCCCGAGGAGCGCCCGTGTCCGCCGTTCCCGTCATCGACGTCTCCCCCCTCCGCACCGGGTCCCTGAGCGAGCGCAAGCGCGTCGCAGACGCGATCGCAGCGGCTTGCGAGGACATCGGCTTCTTCCAGATCACCGGCCACGGCGTCGACGAGGAGCTCGACCAGGCGACGTACCAGGCGGCGCGCGACTTCTTCGACCTGCCCGCGGAGCGCAAGGCCGAGGTGGCACAGCCCTCGACCGACGTCGTCCGCGGGTGGTCGGCGGTCGGCGCCGAGGGGCTGGCCGCGTCGATGGACGCCGCGGCACCGGGCGACCTGAAGGAGAAGTTCGACATCGGGACGCCGGACGTGCCGGCCGACGACCCGTACTTCGGTCCGGAGCTGGCCGGCACCCACTTCGCGCCGAACCTGTGGCCCTCGGCCCTGCCCGAGATGCGGCCGCTGTTCGAGCGCTACTTCCGGGAGATGGACGAGCTGGCGCGGCGGCTCATGCGGGCGTTCGCGCTGGGCCTGGACCTCGACGAGCACTTCTTCGACTCGAAGATCGACCGGCACATCAGCATGTTCCGGGCGATCAACTACCCCGACCAGCCCACCGAGCCCCTCCCCGGCCAGCTGCGGGCCGGCGTGCACACCGACTACGGCAGCCTGACGATCGTCCGGCAGGAGGAGGCGCCGGGCGGGCTGCAGGTCCGCGACAAGGCCGGCGCCTGGGTCGACGTCCCGGTCGTGCCCGGCGGTCTGGTCATCAACATCGGCGACCTCATGGCGGAGTGGACCAACGACCGCTGGGTCTCCACGCTGCACCGGGTGGTGAACCCGCCGCGGGAGCTGGCCGCCGACAGCCGCCGGCTGTCGCTCATCTTCTTCCACCAGCCCAACTACGACGCCGTCATCGAGTGCCTGCCGGGGTGCCTGGCCCCCGGGGAGGCCCCGCGCCACGAGCCCGTGACGTCGGGGGCCCACCTGCTCGGCAAGTTCGTCAAGCAGGTCACGTACGCGTCCTGAGCCGGCCGGCCCGGCGGCGACCGCTCAGCGCGCGGGCGGCGCCGCCGGCGGGACCGGGGGCTTGCGCCGGGTCTCCAGCCGGAGGACCGGCTGCGTCAGCGCGAGCAGCTCGGTGCCGCAGGAGACGCAGTACGCACCGCGCTGGTCGTGGGTGCCGCAGGTGGGGCAGGACACGGGCTCTCCTCGATCTCAGAGTCCGTCGGGACTCGGGCCGGCCGACGATGCCACGCGGCGACACCGGCCGGTTCCGGGTGGGGCCCGTGGGACGAGACGTCAGCGAACCGTCACGAGTCGGCCCCGGGAACGCGACCGGCCGCGCCGTCGCGCAGACGGCGCGGCCGGAGGCGGGGGGGGACGGCGGGCTCAGCGGGCGCCGAGCGACCGCCAGTACTCGTTGAGGGCGTTGTTCGTCTTCACGAACCACACGATCGGCCCGACGATGATGATGAAGCCCGGTATGTACCAGAGGCCCGTCGCGCCGCTGACCGGCTTGGGCCGGCCGGCCCGCTCGTACATGTTGCCGACCTCGCTGCTGGTCAGGAACGGCGAGGCGACCCCGATGAAGATGGCCAGGACCAGGGCGAGCGCGCCGCCCAGGCCGTTGCCGGTGTGCCGCTTCATCTCCTCGTGGACCTTGAAGTACCAGACGAGGCTGTAGATCCCGAGGGTCACGATGCACAGCAGGATCGCGATCCCGGTGCCGCGAATCTGCCCGATCGGCCCGGAGGGCGCGAAGTACTGCCCGGAACTCGGGGCCGCGGGCATCGGCTGCCCGGCGAAGCCGCCCTGCGGGGCGCCGTAGCCGTTGTGCGCGGCGCCGTAGCCGGGCGGTGGCGGGGGTGGCGGGGTCTGCGGCGCCGGGTAGGACGGCCCGGCAGGGTACTGGGGGGTGGACATGTCGGCCCCGTCTCGTGCGTCGACCGGCGGGCTCTCCGCCGGCGGGAGCAAGCTAGACCGCCTCCAGCCGGCGGCGGGCCGTTCCGCGCGTGGGGTCCCCACGGCCGCCACGGCGTCCCCTCCCGCCCCGCCTGCCGCTCCCCCCGGGTCTCAGGCCTCAGCCGGGGACGGCGGCGGCCAGGCGGTCGAGGAAGGGGACCTGCCCCTTCACGAGCTTCTCGCGGGCCTCGGCGAGGCCGAACCAGCCGGCGCGGTCGATCTCCGGGAACTCCTGCACGCGCCCGGACCGGGGTGGCCACTCCAGCGGGAAGGTGTTGCTCCGGCAGGTCGCGGCGTCGAGGTCGCCCTCGGCGGTCCACACCGCCAGGACCTTGCCCGAGGCCCGCACCTCGCCCAGCGGCAGCAGGTCCGCGGCCGGCACCGGGCTGCCGAGCTCCTCGGCGAACTCGCGGCGCGCGGCGGCCTCGGCGTCCTCGCCCTCGGCGTGCTCGCCCTTGGGGATCGACCAGGCGCCGGCGTCCTTGCGGGCCCAGAACGGACCGCCCATGTGGCCGAGCAGCACCTCGAGGCCGGCCGGGCCCCGCCGGTGCAGCAGCACCCCCGCACTCCGCCTCGGCACGCTCCCACCCTCGCACGGCGGCGAGGGTCGCGGTCAGCGCGGGCGGGCCTCCCGGAGCGGGCGGGTCCAGCTCGAGCGCACGCGCACGATCGTCGTGGCGCGGGCCCGGGTGCAGGCCGCGCAGCGGCCGGTGGGGTGCAGGTCGGGCAGGACATCGGGGCCTCCCTCGGGGTGGGTGCGCCCGACCGTGGCAGAGCCCGGCACCCGCGCGGACGCACCGACGCGCCCCTGGGACAGGACGTCACCTGCACGACACGGGCCGTTGCCCGGCCGGTCGGCTCAGCGGCAGCGGCCGCCTCCGTGGCCCCGGCCGTTGCCGCCGTTGCCCCGACCGCCGTTCTCCCGATCGGCGGCGCGCCCGTCGTCGCGGCCGTCGGGGTCGCACGGGTCCTGCGGGGCGTCGTCGGCCGGGGCGACGTCGACCGGGGACCCGGTCGTCGCCGGCGCCGGGGACGGCGGGGGCGGCGGGGCGGGCGGCGGGTCGACCGGCGCCGGCACCGACGCCGGAGCGGACGGCGTCGCGGTCCGCCAGGCCGGAGCCGGCGGCGTCGCCCGCGGCTCGTCCGACGGGTCGGCGGCCAGCGGCGCGGCGGCGGGCCGCTCGTCCGGCGCCGGCGAGACGACGACCGCCAGCGCGGCGACGGCCGCCAGCAGGACCGCGACCGCGGCGGCCGGCCACCTCCGCCACCACGGTCCCCGGGCCGCGCGGTGCCGCGAGTGCGCGGGCATCCGCTCGGTGTCGACGTCCGCCGACGGGACCGGGTCGCGGTCGTGCGGGCTGCTCGGCATCGCCGGGAACGTACGACCGCGTCCGGGCGCCCCCGGCGCCGACGCGCGCGCCGCGACGCCGCCCGGGCAACGATCCTCCCCGCCTGTCACACCCGTCCCAGACGCTCGTCGAGCCTGACCGGACCGGTCCGTCCGGACCGGTAGACAGGGGCCCATGAGCACCACGCCGGTCCGTCCGTCGCCCGCCGCCCCGGGCAGCGCACGGCCGGCGGTGGCGATCGCGGCGACGACCACGCCGGTGCTGTCCTACGCCCTCGCGCACAACCGCGTGCCGGTGGTGTCGCGGCTGGCGCTGACCAACCACGGCGGCGCGGTCTCCGGCGCCACGGTCCGGCTGTCGGTGCGCGACTCCGAGGGCCCGATCGGCGGCGCGGTCGAGCGGCTGGTCGACCTCGAGGCCGGGCAGACGACGGTGCTCGCCGACGTCGGCCTGGTGATGGACCCCGCGGCGATGCTGCAGATCGACGAGCAGCGGCCGGGCTCGATCGAGGTCGACGTCCTGGTCGACGGCGAGGACGTCGCGGGCACCGCGGCCCCGGTGCAGGTGCTCGCCGCCAGCCAGTGGCTGGCCACCCCCGTGCCGCTGGCGCTCGAGATGCTCGCCGCGCACGTCCTGCCGCACCACCCGGCGATCGGCGCGCTGCTCGACGAGGCGAGCGCGCTGCTCGCCGAGCGCACCGGCGACCCGTCGGTCCAGGGCTACCAGTCCGGCCCCGAGCGGGCCGACGCGATCGTCGCCGCGGTCACCGCCGCGATGGCCGCCCGCGGCATCCGCTACAGCGAGCCGCCGGCGAGCTGGGCCGACCTCGGGCAGAAGGTCCGCACCCCCGGCGACGTCCTCGACGGCCGGGTCGGCACCTGCCTGGACACGGTCGTGGTGCTCGCCGCGGCGCTGGAGCACGCCGGCATCCGGCCCCTGCTGTGGGTCGCCGACGGGCACTCCTTCCTCGGCTACTGGCGCGAGGAGCGCGGCGCCGAGAGCGCCGCCACCACCGACGTCGCGCCGCTGGTCAACCTGGTCGACCTCGGCTACGTCCGGCTGGTCGAGACCACGCTGCTGACCTCGCGCGCGGCCGACGCCCCCGCGCCCGACCCCCACGAGCTGCACCGCGCGGCCTACTCGGCCTGGCTGGCCGGCGGCCCGGCCGACCGGCCCCTCGACCGGGTGCTCGGCGTGACCGACGTCCACCGGGCCCGGCGCGACGGCATCGTCCCGCTGCCGGCGCGCACCCGCGGTACCGACGGCGCCGTGCAGCTGGTCGAGTACCGACCCGCGGAGCACGCCGCCCCCCGCCCGGTCGAGCGGGCGGTGCCGGCGCCGGTCAGCCGGCACGGCCGGCCGGAGGCCCCGGCGCGGGTGCAGCAGTGGAAGAACAGCCTGCTGGACCTGTCGCTGCGCAACCGGCTGATCAACTACACCGAGCGGTCCGGGCTGCCGCTCACCGTGCCCGCCGGCTCCCTGGCCACGCTGGAGGACCTGCTGTCCGGCGGCACGGCGGTCACCCTGCTGCCCTCCGACCGGCTCGCCGCCGTGCACCGCGAGCGCGGCGTCACCGGCGCCGCCGAGCTGCCGGACGAGCTGCTCGCCGAGGCGCTGGCCGAGCGCCGGTCGGTGCACGCCGACGTCACCGAGGGCGGCTACCTGCCCCGGCTGCGCGGGCTGGCCTACAAGGCCAAGACCGTGCGCGAGGAGACCGGCGCCAACAACCTGTACCTGGCGCTGGGCAGCCTGGTCTGGGAGCTCGACGGCCGCCCGCTGCGCTCGCCGCTGGTGCTCGTGCCCGTCGTCCTCACCGCGGCCTCGCGCACCGGCGGCTACCGGCTGACCCTCGACGACACCGGCAGCAGCACCCCCAACTACTGCCTGCTGGAGAAGCTGCGGCAGGTGCACGGCCTGGTGGTCCCGGGCCTGGTCGAGCCCGAGGGCGACGGCGCCGGGATCGCGCTGGACCGGGCGCTGCAGGCGATGCGGGAGGCGCTGGCCGAGGCCGGGCTCCCCCACCGGGTCGAGCCGACCGCCGACCTGGCCGTCCTGCAGTTCGCCAAGTACCGGCTGTGGAAGGACCTCGACGAGCACTGGGCCGAGCTCGCGCAGAACCCGCTCGTCGCGCACCTGCTGCACGAGCCGACCGAGGCCTTCACCGACCCCGCGCCCGACACGGCGGGCTCCGTCGACCTCGACGAGCTCGCGGCGCAGTGCCCGGTCCCCGCCGACGCCTCGCAGCTGCGGGCGATCGCCGAGGCCGGGGCGGGACGCACCTTCGTGCTGGAGGGCCCGCCCGGCACCGGCAAGTCCCAGACGATCACCAACCTGCTGACCCGCGCGGTCGCCGACGGCAAGCGGGTGCTGTTCGTCGCCGAGAAGCGGGCCGCGCTCGACGTCGTGGCGCGCCGGCTGGACGCCGTCGGCATGGGTCCGTTCGCGCTCGACCTGCACGACAAGGGCAGCAAGGCCGCCGCCGTCCGGGCGCAGGTGCAGGCCGCGCTGGAGCACGCGGTCGCCGTGGACGACCAGGGCCTGGCCGCCGACGCCGAGGACCTGCGCGCCGCCCGGCGCACCCTGGCCCGCTACACCGCCCGGCTGCACGCGCCGAACGCCGCGGGGCTGTCCTGCTACTCCGCCCGGACCGCGCTGCTGGCCGCCGGGGAGGACACCCCCGTGCTGCCCGTCCCGGCGACCGTCGTGGCCGCGGCCTCGGCGGAGGACCTGACCGCCGTCCGCCGTGCCCTCGCCCTGCTGCCCGACGTCGCCGACCTCGCCCGGCCCTCGCCGCGGCACGCGTGGGCGTTCGTCGACACCCCGCGGGTCGACCTGCTCGCCGCCCAGCAGACCGCCGCCGCCGTCGACGCCGCCATCCGCGCGCTGCCGACCGAGGAGCACCTGGCCCGGGCGCTGCGCGAGGTGCGCACCCCGGCCGACCTCGACGGGCTGGCCCACCTGCTCGCCGGGCCGCCCACCACGCTCGACGTGCTCGACGAGGTGCCCACCGAGCGCTGGACGACCGCGACCACGCAGGTCCTCGGCGAGGTCGCGGCCTTCGCCTCCGGGGTCCACCCCGGGCTGGACCTGGCCGGCCCCGAGGCCCTCGGCCTCCCGCTGGCCGACCTGTACGTGGAGGCGCAGACCGCCCAGGCGGGCACCTGGCTGGCCCGCCGGCGCGGCCTGGCCGCGGTGCGCGAGCGGCTGGCCCCGGTGCTGCGGCCCGAGGTCAAGCTGCGGCTGCGCGACGTCCCGGACCTGACCGCGGCGCTGTGGCGGCTCCAGCAGGCGGCGGCCGCGCTGGCCGCCCGGGCGTCGGTCATCCCGGGGCTGTCGGTGCCGGCCAGCTGGAACCCCCTCCTGGAGCCGGACCTGCTCGAGGGCCAGGTCGCCTGGCTGCGGCGCAGCGGCGCGCTGGCCGACAGCGCCAGCGAGTTCGCCGTCCAGCTGCGGCGCTACGTGGTGAGCGGGCCCGGCCCCGACGCCGCCGCCGCGGCGGCCGTGGCCCGGCTGCGCGACGCCCTGACCGCGCTGCTCACGGTGTGCGGCAGCGACACCCGGCGGCTGGCCGCCTGGTGCGGGGACGACGGCCTGGTCTTCCGCTGGACCATGACCCGGCCCGAGCGCGGGGTCGAGCACACCGGCCTGATGTCGCTGCGCCGCTGGGCCTCCTTCCTCGACACCCTGGAGCCGCTGCGGGCGGCGGGGCTGACCGACGGCCGGACGGCCCTGGTCCGCGGCGAGCTGCCGGCCGACGACGCGCTGCGCGCCTTCGAGCACGGGGTCGCCCTGGCCTCGGTCGCCGAGCGCCGCGACGCCGCCGACCTGGACACCTTCGACGCCGAGGCCCACGAGAAGGCGATCGGCCGCTTCGCCGCGGCCTCGCGGGCGGTCCGCCGGCACCTCGCCGCCGCGCTGCCGGCCGGGCTGCTGGCCGCCCGGCCGTTCGACGCGCACACCGGCGACGGCCGGGTCGGCGCGCTGCAGCGGGAGCTGGGCCGCTCCCGACGGGGCCTGGGCGTGCGCGCGCTGCTGGAGCAGTACGCCGACCTGGTCACCGCGGTCACCCCGATCGTGCTGGTCAGCCCCGACTCGGTGGCCCGCTTCTTCCCCGCCCGCGCCGGGCTGTTCGACCTGGTGGTCTTCGACGAGGCGTCGCAGATCCGGGTGGCCGACGCCGTCGGCGCGCTGGGCCGCGCCCGCGCCGCCGTCGTCGTCGGGGACAGCCGGCAGATGCCGCCGACGTCCTTCGCCGAGCCGGCCTCCGGCGGGGAGGACGACGTCGCCGACCTGCTCGGCACCACGGTGGAGGACGAGGAGTCGATCCTCTCCGAGTGCGTGCAGGCGCGGGTGCCGCGGCAGTGGCTGTCGTGGCACTACCGCAGCCAGGACGAGTCGCTCATCGCGTTCAGCAACGGCAACTACTACGGCAACCGGCTGTCGTCGTTCCCCGCGCCCACGCACGGGCGGGCGTCGGCCGAGCCCGACGGCCGCGGGATCTCCCTGGTGCGGGTCAACGGCACCTTCCACCGCTCCGGCGCCGGGCGGCTGCTGCGGACCAACCCGATGGAGGCCAAGGCCGTCGTCGCCGAGATCCGCCGGCGCTTCGACGCCTCGCCGGAGCGGCTGCCCTCGATCGGCGTCGTGACGTTCAACGCCCAGCAGCGCTCCTACATCGAGGCGCTGCTGCGCGACGCCGACGACGACCGGCTGGTCGAGGCCCTGGACCGCACCGACGGCGAGGGGCTGTTCGTCAAGAACCTGGAGAACGTCCAGGGCGACGAGCGCGACGTCGTCCTCTTCTCCACCGGTTTCAGCCCCGACGACCGCGGGGTGCTGCCGCTCAACTTCGGCCCGCTCAACCGGGTCGGCGGCGAGCGCCGGCTGAACGTCGCGGTCACCCGCGCGCGCCGGCAGGTCGTCGTCTTCACCTCGTTCGACCCGGCGCAGCTGCGCGCCGAGCAGACCGCGTCGGTCGGCGTGAAGCACCTGCGCGCCTACCTGGACCTGGCCGCGTACGGCCCCTCCGCGCTGCCCCGCGAGGCCCGGCCGGCGAGCACGCTCGACCGGCACCGCGAGGAGGTCGCCGAGGCGCTGCGCGGGCGCGGGCTCACCGTACGCACCGACGTCGGGCTCTCGGAGTTCCGGGTCGACCTGTCGGTCGCCGCGCCCGGCGCGCCGGACACCCCCGTCATGGCCGTGCTCCTCGACGGCCCGGCGTGGGCCCGGCGGAGGACGGTCGGCGACCGCGACGGGCTGCCCGTCGAGGTGCTCTCCGGGATGCTCGGCTGGCCCGCGGTGGAGCGGGTGTGGCTGCCCTCCTGGCTGCGCGACCGCGACGCCGTCCTCGACCGGCTGGTCGCCACGGCGGCCGCCGTGTCCGGCGCCGACGCCGCCGCTCCGGCCGGGGCGACGCCGCCGGCCGCCGCACCGGCCGCTCCCGCGCCGTCGTTGCCGCCGGTCCGCCCGGTCCTGGCGGTGGTGGACGACGGCCCGCGGCCCGGTCCGGCCGCCGCGCCGCCCGCCGCGCCGCTGGCCGTCCTCCGCGGCGCCCCGGCGGCCGTGGTCGCGCCGGTGCCGGCCCCGGTCCGCGCCGAGCTGACCGTGGTCCCGGAGCCGGCCGCGGAGCCGGCCGCGGAGTCGGTGCCGGAGCCGGTTCCGCACCCCGCCCCCGTCCCCCCGGCCGGAGGAGAGCCCGCGCCCGCCCGCCGGCCGGCCGCCCGGCGCGCCCCGGCCGCGGCCGCCGACGGCGAGCAGCGGTTCGTGCCGTGGGCGCCGAAGCCCGCCGGCGAGCGCAAGGTGCTCGACCAGCTGGCCGACGCCCGCACCGCCCGCGCCGTCCGCCGGCTGCTCGTGGCCGGCGTCAAGGCCGAGGGGCCGGTCCACCGCGACCGGCTGGTCCGGCTGGCCGCCGGCGCCTACGGCCTCACCCGGGTCACCGAGACCCGCCGCGACGCACTGCTCGCGCTGCTGCCGGCCGAGCAGCTCGCCGGCGATTTCGTCTGGCCCGAGGGCCTGAACCGCGCCGGCTGGACCGGCTTCCGCCGCCAGGCCGCCAGCGCCGACCGCCCGCTGGAGCACGTGGCGCCGGAGGAGGTCGGCAACGCGATGGTGGCGCTGTGCCCGGCCGGCGGCACCACCGCCGACGAGCTGTTCCCCCGCGCCGCGGAGGTCTTCGGCTACCGCCGCCGGACCCCCTCGCTCACGCCGCTGCTCGAGCGGGCGCTGGAGCACGTGCTGGGGACGGGCCGGCTGGTCCGCACCGGCGACGGCGCGCTCCGCCCGCCCACGGAGCCGCCCGCCGGCTGAGCTCCTCCCGGGCGCCGCCAGGGCGCAGGCGGCGGTCGGCGAGGATGACGCCGTGGACTTCTCCGCCGACGTCGCCGACGCCGTGCAGCGCCTGGCCGGCGTCGCGCGCCGGACGCCGCTACAGCGCAACGCCCGCCTGTCCGCCGCGACGGGCGCCGACGTCTGGCTCAAGCGGGAGGACCTGCAGGTCGGCCGCTCCTACAAGGTGCGCGGCGCGTACACGACGATCAGCCGGCTCGACGACGCCGCCCGCGCCGCCGGCGTCGTCTGCGCCAGCGCCGGCAACCACGGTCAGGGGGTGGCGCACGCCTGCGCGGCCCTGGGGGTGCGGGGCTACGTGTTCGTCCCGGGGACGACGCCGCGGCAGAAGCGCCAGCGGATCACCGCCCTCGGCGAGGGCATGGTCGAGCTGGTGCTCTCCGGGGACACCTACGACGACGCCGCCGCGGCCGCCGCGCGGCACGCCGACGCCACCGCGGCCACCCTCGTGCCGGCCTTCGACGCGCCCGGCACGATCGCCGGCCAGGCCACCGTCGCCGTCGAGGTGCTCGAGCAGCTGCCGGAGCGGCCGGACGTCGTCGTCCTGCCCGTCGGCGGGGGCGGCCTGCTGGCCGGCGCCGGCACCTGGCTGGCCGAGCACTCCCCCGGCACCCGGCTGGTCGGCGTCGAGCCCGCCGGGGCGGCGGACATGGCGGCCGCGCTCGCGGCCGGGCACCCGGTGGAGCTCCCCGAGATCGACACCTTCGTCGACGGCGCCGCGGTCCGCCGCGCCGGGGACCTGACCTTCCCGCTGGTCCGCGACTGCGGCGCCGAGCTGGTCGCCGTCCCGGAGGGCCAGATCTGCACGGAGATGCTCGACCTCTACCAGGTCGACGGCGTCATCGCCGAGCCCGCCGGGGCCATGGCGACCGCGGCGCTCACCGGCGGCCAGGTGCGGGTGGAGCCCGGGCAGACCGTCGTCTGCCTGCTGTCGGGCGGCAACAACGACGTCAGCCGCTACGCGGAGGTCATCGAGCGCTCGCTGGTGCACCGCGGGCTCAAGCACTACTTCCTCGTCGAGTTCCCGCAGGAGCCCGGGGCGCTGCGCCGCTTCCTGGACGACGTCCTCGGCCCCGACGACGACATCGTGCTGTTCGAGTACGTCAAGCGGGACAACCGCGAGACCGGCGCCGCGCTGACCGGCATCGAGCTCGGCAACGCCGCCGACCTCACCGCGCTGCTGGCCCGCATCGAGGCCAGCCCGCTGCGCATCCAGCACCTCGCGCCCGGCACGACCGCCTACCGCTTCCTCGTCTAGTCGCTGTTCGGCCCCCTGTCAGGGGCCCGCCGCGAGCGTGCGGGTGGTGGGGAGCAGGGGTCCTTCGTCCGGCCGAGGCCGAGCAGGGTGACGTCGTCGGTGTCCGGCGGGTCCAGCGCGGCGAGGACGGCGTCGAGCAGGGACGACACGTCCGGCCCGCCCGCCGCCGCGGCGGCCTCGAGCGCGGCCAGCCCGCCGTCGATGGGCTCGCCGCGCCGCTCCACCAGACCGTCGCTGAACAGCAGCAGCCGCTCCTCGGCGGCGAGCCGCAGCCGCGTCTCGGGGTAGCCCGCGTCGTCGAGGAGCCCCAGCGCCGGCCCCCGGCCCGCCTGCACGAACCCGGCGGCGGTCGACAGGACGGGCAGGTGCCCGGCGCGGGCCACCGCCACCTCGCCGCTGCGCGGGTCGAGCTCGGCGACGACGACGGTGGCCATCTCCCCCGGCAGCAGCGCGGTGAGCAGCCGGTTGAGCTCGCCCAGCGCCGCTCCCGGGCCCTGGTCGCGCAGCAGCGCCGCCCGCAGGGCGTGCCGCAGCTGGGCGGTGACCGCAGCCGCGGACAGCCCGTGCCCCGCCACGTCCCCGAGCACCAGCGACACCCGCCCGCTGGGCAGCGGCACGAGGTCGTACCAGTCGCCGCCCACGACGTCGTCGGCGCTGGGCAGGTAGCGGGCGGCGAGGTCGACGCCGGGCACCTTGGGCAGCTCGTCGAGCAGCAGCGTCCGCTGCAGCGCGGCGGCCATCCGGTTCTCCTGCTCGGCCCGAACCCGGGCAGCGGCGGCGACCTGCCCGGCCAGCGCCCGCGCGGTGGCCACCTCGTGCTCCGCCCACGGACGGGCGGTGCCGCGCACGGTCTCGGTCCACGCCTCGAACGACCGCCGCGGCGACAGCCGCCCGGTGGCGGTGACCTGCGTCTTGTGCGGGTTGCCGCCCCAGGTGACCTCGCGCGGGGTCTCGGGCCGGAACCAGGCCAGGAAGTCCCCGCCGTCGAGGCCCACGGCGAGCACGCCGCTGGCGGTGCCGGCGAGGTCGGCCGCGTCGGGCAGCACCCGCGACAGCGCGTCGGTGACCGGGACGTCCGCCTCGAGCAGCGCGGACACGAGCGGGCCGACCCGCGCGGCCGGCGGCGTCTCCCCCAGCAGCCGCAGCCGCCCGTCGAGCCGCGCCGCGACTCCGCCGGCCGGCAGCAGGTCCAGCACGGTCGCCGGCCCCTCGGTGAGCGCGGGCAGTGAGGTGCGCCCGGCCCGGCCGACCGCCGCGGCGAGGTCGGCGGAGCGCTGCGCGACGCCGACGACGTCGCCCTGCGCCCCGGCGGCGACCTTGGTGTGCAGCAGCAGCGAGGCGGTGCGGCCGAGGAACTCCGCGGCGACCCGGTCGGCGTAGGACGGCCGGCGCGGCCCGGCGTAGTGGTGGCAGGCGATGAGCCCCCACAGCCGCCCGCGGTCGATCAGCGAGACCGACATCGAGGCGACCACGCCCATGTTGGCGAGGTACTCCAGGTGCACCGGCGAGACGCTGCGCAGCACGGCGCCCGACAGGTCCAGCGGCCGCCCGCTGCCCGGCACGGCGGCCGGCTCCAGCGGCACGCGGGTGTAGCCGGCGTCGGGGATCAGCCGCAGCCAGTTCGTCGCGTACAGCGCGCGCGCCTGGGCGGGGATGTCGGCGGCCGGGTACCACAGGCCGAGGAAGGGCTCGAGGTCGTCGCGGCGGTCCTCGGCGACCACCTCGCCGTTCCACTCGCGGTCGAAGCGGTAGACCATGACCCGGTCGAAGCCGGTCAGCGCGCGGACGTCGCGGGCCAGCACCGCGGTGAGCTCCTCGAGCGAGGCCGTGTCCGACAGCCGCTGCAGCACCGACGGCAGCCGCCGGTGCCACGCCGGCCCGGCCTCCGCCGCCCCGGTGAGCGGCTCCCACTCGGTGACCAGCAGCCCGTCGGCGCGGTGCACGACCAGGTCCACCGGGCCGCCGGCCAGGTCCACCCGCAGGGGGTCGATCTCGGCGAGGTCCCCGGCCAGCCCGGCGCGCAGCCGCGCGGTGTCGGCCGGGCCGAGCAGGTCGGCGAGGGTGCGCCCGGTGACCTCGGCGCCGAGCACGGCCGCGGCGTTCGCCGAGGCGAGGACGACGGCCAGGTCGGGTTCGGTCACCGCCACCAGCGCACCGTGCGGCTGGATCGCGCCGGGGACGGCGATCGGCTCGTCCGCGCAGCGCAGCAGCGCCTCGTCCAGTGCAGCGGCGGAGCGGGCGCCGTCGGCGGGGGTCACCGAGCGACCCTACGAGCCGACCCCTCCACCGGCCAGGCCGGCCCGCTCGACGATCGGCACGGCCAGGTGCAGCTCCAGCAGGTCCAGGACCAGCCGCACCGGGCGGTTGTCGGCCGGGCACACCACCTGCAGCGCGACGCCGACGTCGCTGCAGTTCCGCGCGGTGCGGGTGAGCTGCCGGGCACCGGAGGAGTCCAGGAAGGTGGTCTCGCTCAGGTCGACGACCAGGGACGACGCCCCCGACGCGAGCACGTCGGCCACCGCGCCGCCCAGCTGCGGGGCGGTCGCGATGTCCAGCTCACCGCGGACCCGGAGCGCCGGCCGTCCCTCGACGGTCGTGCGCTGGACCTCGAACTGCACGACTCCCAGCCTCTCGCCCGACGCCCGGCCGCTGTCCGTCAACGGTCGGTGGGTTCCCGCTACACCGTAGGTGCGCGCACCCTCCGGTGTCGCGGCAGGTCACCCGGCCGGACCGAGCGGCCCGCCGTCCGGACGACGCCGCCCCCCACGTTGTGGGAGTGGCCCTCCCCCGGGTCGGGAGATCCGCGGGACGCGGGCCCCCGCGACGCTGGCCCGAGCCGCCGTCGCCGCCCGAGCCCCGAGGAGCCCCGTGAAGACGATCACCCTGCTGGCCCTGGTCGGTCTGGGGGCGCAGCTCGTCGACGGCAGTCTCGGCATGGCCTACGGCGTCACCTCCTCGACGCTGCTGCTGGCCATCGGCACCAACCCCGCCGCCGCCTCGGCCACGGTGCACCTGGCCGAGATCGGCACCACGCTGA